>JBKQWH010000253.1:0-4366 GCA_052139635.1 Capsulimonadaceae bacterium | reverse complement strand
GCAGGAGGCGGCCGAGTTGTACCGGGATCGAGTAGCGGAGCGTCTCACGAACGAGCGCGGAACCCACCGGCTCGCGTAGCCGGAGCCACCGCGGCTAAACGACGACATCCGCCTTCGCGGATACTGACACGGATGCGAGTGCGTAGTTACGCCGGCATTCGCTCCGACGGTGATATTTACGAGGTAACCCATGCCGGATGAGATTGAAGGGGCGATAAACACTGATGCTGCCGTGCCGCCCACGGACAGCGAATTCACAAATAACCCACAGGACGTCGAGGCCGTTGACGGTCAAGAGGGCCTGGCAGACGAACACGTGGACACCCAAGGCAGCGAGGGTGGGGAGGATTCCGAGGAAGGCGAGGCGATTCCCTACGAGCAGTATCGGGAGACGGCGGCACGGGCGGAGCGGTACGAGCAGGAGGCTCGGTACTACCAGCAGCAGGCAGAACTCCGTCACGCGCAGTCGCTCGGGTTCGCGTCGGTGGAGGCCTACGAGTCGGCTAACGCGTGGGCTCGGGCGAACAACTACCCGAACGTGGAGGCCTTCCACGCGCATCTGGAGGAGATGAACCAGTTGCAGGCATACGCGGCGTCGCTGGAGCGTCGGACGGACCTTTCGGCCGAGGCGCGGCAGGAGCTGCTCTCGGCGCGCCAGCAGCAGGCGGCGATCAACCAGCAGATGCGGGCGCTGAGCCAGCAAGTGCAGTTCGTCCAGAACCAGACCCTCGATCATGCGATCGGGCAGGCGAAGGCGGAACTCGGGCCGCTCGATCCGGAACTGGAGGCGCTGCTCCGAGGGAGCTCGCCGCAGATTGTCCAACGGGCCACGGCCGCGCTGAAGCGCCAGATGCAGCAGGCCGCGAGCAACCGGGTGGCGGAATACGCAGCGCGAAAGCAGCGCACGCAGACGTTGCCGTCGCCGGAGGGACGGTGCGGCAGTGCGCCGCCGCCGGCTCCGGGACCTCGTGGGTCCTGGCGGAAGTCGACGTTCGCGGACCTGATTTTCGGCACCGGGCGGACCGGATAGGACTTGGATAGGACAGGAGAAGATAGGAGTAGGATTAAACCACGGAAAGCACGGAACCCACGGAAATAGGAAGTGCCGAAATTGGGCCTGACAGTGGGCGCGGTGGACTCGGTGGACGGAATTCGTTCGACCCCACGATAGGAGTTGTCCAGTGACCCGCGTCACGGTGGTTGGAAATGTGGCGCCGTGAGGCGCCTTTTTGATTCGAGGAGGAGCAAGAGACAATGGCATCGACATTTGACACGAATGCGCTTACTCTGAGTGAGTACGCCATGCAATCCAATGATCCGCTTGTGCAGAAGATCACGTTCTCGCTGCATAAGACGATGAACGTGGTTCAGGATATTCCGCTGCTGACGCGGAAGACGCATATTCAAAATGGCGTCCGGTTTGTGGACAACCTGCCGGGTGTGAACTGGAGTCCGCTGAACACCCCGCCGACGATTACGCGCGGCAAACCCACCCCGTACCAGGAGCAGATGTATGTGGTGCGCAACCAGTTCCAGATCGACGCCAAGTTCATCGGTGAGCAGAACGCAATCACCAATCCACTCGACATTCAAATCGAGGCCTGGATGGAGGCGTTTGCGTTCGACTTCAATTACAAGTTCATCAACAACGCCCACGACGCGGCCGCCGATCACGACCAGAACGCCCCGGTAGGCCTCCGGGCTCGCCTGGATAACCCGACCGCTTTCGGCGTGCAGGCGGAGATGAAGATTCCGGCGGGCGGGGTCGACATCTCGCCGAGCGGCCTTACGCAGGAAACGGCGAACACGTTCATCGCGTCGGTGCAGCAGGTGCTCGACTACATGAATTCGCCCGACGGCGATGGGGTCGTGCTGTACATGAATGACTACCTGAAGCGTCGCTTCGAGGCGTGCGTTCGCCAGATGGGGGCGGGCGGCGGCTTTGCGATGACCAAGGACGCCTTCGACCGTGGGGTTTCGAAGTACAAGGAAGCGACGATCCGCGACGTAGGGCGCCGTGTAGACCAGGTGACGCGGGTCATCCTGCCCACGGAGGACATCAACGGCCTCGACAATCCGAACTTCACGTACACGTCGCTGTACGCGGTTCGTTACGGAACCGATGCGTTCTGCGGCTGGCAGTGGGAGCCGCTCAAACCGAAGAACCTGGGCCTCGACCCGACGAACGGCGTGGCCTACAACACGGTGGTCGACTGGGGAGTGGGGCTATGGCAGCCGCATACCCGCGCCGTCGGCCGTCTGTACGGCATCAAGATTGCGTAAGGAGAAACAACAGCCATGAAAGACGGGAATGTCTATCTCATTTCGAACGCGACGGTGACCGCTTCCTATAACGGCTCGTCGTACGACTTCTTGACCACGCCGGGCTCGCCGATCCGTGGCTATGAGTTCGCGGCGTATGTCACCGGCAGCGTCGTGAACGGGGGAACGTCAACCGCCGGGGTTGCGACGTTCGTGTTCGAGGATTCCCCGGACACGTCGTTCACGTTCGGGCCGACGTACACGGAGTTCCAGACCTACACGTTCACGAGCGGCACGGCGACCAGCAACACGCTCACGCCGCCGGCGTTTCCGCTTCCGATCAAGATGCAGAACCGCTACGGCCGCATGACGGTGGTCCCGCCGGCCAACGTGACGATCAGCGGGCTGAGCGTTCAGCTCGCCTCGGGACGGACTGTGTAGGAACCTACCCCGGCTCGCTTGGACTCACCACCCGTCCGTGAAGGGAAGGGTTAGGAGGAGATCGATGTCGAACGGCTTGCGGGGACCAAGCGGTTTCCGCAGGCCGTCCACGGGTGGGCGATTGGAGGCCGAGAGGATCCCGACACTGAAGTGTCGGGCTGATGGGACCAAAGCCCCTTCGGGGCTGAGGAGAGGAACGGATGGGTGGATGATCGCCGAATGGGCGGCGGGAAACAGGTCTTATGAATGTCAGTGAAATTCAGTCGGTCATGGAGGAGGCGCAGGGGCACTTGCGTGAAGGACGGTCCGGAGACGCGGAGCCGCTGCTGCGGCGTGTGCTCGATGCGCGCCCAAATGAGTGGGAGGTGCGAAACACGCTGGCCAACTTGCTCAATGTAGGCGGACAGTATGGAGAGGCCGCGCGGGCGCTGGGCTTCAATCACGCGATCGACCCGGCGGATGTGCAGACACACCTGGCGATGGCGCAGGCGTATGACCGGAGCGGAAACGACGCTCGGGCTCGGTTCCACTATAACGAGGCGCTTCGACTTGATCCGCACTGCGCGGCGGCCCATCAATTGCGAGGCTTCTTCCTTCTCAAGCGAGGCGATGTCGACCCGGATGACTGGCGGCAGGGCCTGGCGGATTACGAGTGGGGTCGGGCGCACCACGGAGGGCCATGCGCGATCGGGTTCCCTCGGCCGACACGGAGCCTGCAACCTCAGTGGGATGGAAGGCCGATCCCGGGCAAGCGGCTTTACGTCGCGCATGAGCAGGGGCACGGGGATGCCGTAATGCTGTGGCGCTTTTTACCGCTGGTCCGCGAGCGAAGCCGGGCACAGTCGATTGTGGTGGAGGCCCCGACGAATCTGGTCCGCCTCCTGGCTCAGTCGGAGCCGGAATGCGAGTCTATCGTTGCGATGCGGCCGCAGGGGGCGTTCGCGACACACTTCGACGAGTATGCGATGGACGCGAGCTTGCCGCACGTGCTGGGAGTTGGCGTCGACGACATCCCGGATCGGCCGTATCTGAGGGTTGATCGGGCGGACACCGCGGATACGAGGTTGTCGGTCGGGTTGTGCTGGAAGGGGAGCGACGGGCATCCGAGTGACCGGCAGCGGTCGATTCCGTGGGAGGTGCTCGGCAGGGTACGAGGGGTTGAGGGTTTGCGGTTCGCCTGCCTTCAGTTTGGGCCGGCGGCTGAGGAAGCCGGCTTCGTCCCGCTGGAGGGCGATTACCTCGACACGGCGCGAGCGATCGCGGCGTGCGACCTTGTGGTCACGGTCGACACGAGTGTGGCGCATATCGCCGGCGCCCTGGGCGTTCCGGTGTGGACGCTGCTCGCCCTCGATAACGACTGGCGCTGGTTTCGAGAACGCGGCGATACGCCGTGGTACGGGGCGATGCGGCTGTTCCGGCAAACGGCGCCGGGTGATTGGGAAGGGGTCGTGACTCGGGTGCGGGCGGCCCTTGCGCGGGAAGCCGAGCTACGGAGAGGCCTCGAGGCATGAGCCAGCAATCCGGAGGTAGGAACGATGAACGAGTTCCCGGAGGGCGAACATTCGCTCGTGATTTCGATACTGGAGGAGACGCGGGACGCGGTGCGGGATCTCTCGCAGACGATGCAGGAGTACCGCGAGGACCACATGGTCCTGCGAGCCCG
>JBKQWH010000252.1:0-33366 GCA_052139635.1 Capsulimonadaceae bacterium | reverse complement strand
CTCTGGACCAACACCAGCGGCGCCGCCTCGATCTGGGACCTCGACAACTCGACAGGCGCCTTCACCCAAAACGGCTTCGGCCCGTTCCCCGGCTGGACCGCGATCGCCGTCAGCGGTTATCCGTAAGGATCGGCAAATAGAAGATAGCATATAGAAAACAGCGAGGAAAGAGCCGGCCCCCGCCTGTCGGGGGCCGCACTATCTCCTGGCGGCGGGGCAGTCGATCAGACAATGCTTGATCAGGCTTTGGAACTGGGGACGTTTGCGCAGCAATATCCAGCCACGGTTCTTGCCGGGCGGACTCACCTTCGGGAGGGTCTCCATGTACACGATCCGCCAATCCGCTTGATCGAGTGCGAAGGCGCGCGCAACCCGGCCATTCGATGTGACCACACAGTCGAAATCGTAAAGCGCCATCAAGGCCGCCACATCCTGTGGGTGGACGTAGCTCGAAATAGCAAGATAGTCGTGAAGGGTCATTCCCGGACGCGGGTTGGCCACCCCGATCCGACGCGCCGCATCCTCGGGTGAGAGCCCGAGGTAAACGTCCTCGCGGCCGTCGATAAACACCGGCTCGCTCGGTATGCGGAAGATCATATACCCACCGACATCGTAGTTATTGAAGGTACGCAGGCCGGGCGGGAAGTGCTCCGCCTTCATGAAGTCGAACAGGTTCCCGGGGAAGCTCGATAGGCGAATGGCCGCCTCGCCGATCCCCGCCGGAGTGTATTCCCGCGGTCCGACCGACAGCGTCAGCTCCTGCAGGCAAACGCGGCCGACGAGCGCCAGGTAGATCACGGCCGCCCCAGCGACGGCCACGCGGGGCAGTCGCTTTCGAATACGGAACAGCTCGATCCCGGATGCCGCCGCGGGTCCCAGGATCATTACGGCTCCGAGTGCGCACAGCGGTATGTTGCGTAGATGCAGCGCGGCCTCGGCAAGCAGGCCGAGGCCGCAAAGCGCCTCGCCGGCGTCACGCCGGCGGCGGGAGAATACGTAGCCGGCGACGAGCACCACCACGAGAGTGTAGAACTCCCAGATCCGGTCCGGCGCATCATACGTGATCGGCTGCCACTCGGTAACAAGCTTCATCGCCGCGGGGTCTTGCACAGTGCCGAATATGTTCGAGTACACATGCCAGCCGTAGGGCGATACCATTCCGGCCGCGATACAGGCAGCCGCCGCTCCACCCATCCATCCTGCCCGTAGACGGAGGCTGTGTCGAGCGCTCTTCTGCGCGCCCGGCGATGGTGTTCGATCTCGACCCGCGAACAGGGCCGTTGCGAAATCGCCGGCGGCAAATGCCGCCAGCAATGCCGCCAGGACAAGGACGCCCTGGTGCAGGTTTGCCCAGAGGGCGCAAATCGGGATGAGGGCCAGCAGCCGGCGCGGCCCCGCTCGCCCCTCGCGCACCTGCATCACGAGAGCGAGCGAGATCGCGAGCAGCAGGTACGTGAAGCCGTACGGGCGCTCCTGCAGGAAGATGCTCATCGCCATCAAAGTGAGGTTGGTCAGGAGCAGGGCCGTGAACGGACGGACACGCTTCAGGAGATCGAACCAGACAACGAGGGCCATCGAGACGGTCAGCAGCACGAGCAGCAGCCACGTTCCAAAGAAGCCCGCGGCGTGGTAGGCCGCGGCCAAGCACGCAAACGCCAGCCACTCCGGAACGTCCCAGCGCCGGCCGAACTCCGTCCAGGAGTAATGGTCCGTGTGGGGCGGCTGCCCGGTTCGCAGGATATCGAGGCCGGTGCGAATCTGCCAGAAGAAGTCGTTGCCCATTTTTGGGATCAGGCACAGCATGACCGCGACCAGGACCACGATGACCGTGCCGCCGGGCACCATGCCTTGGTCGACGGCTTCGGGCTCCGGTACACTGACAGGCGGTTTGCGAATTTCGGGGGTTTTACGCGACATCGGCACCATTATACCGAATGACGAACGACCAGCGCATAACGCATAACGATCGATCCCGTCCTTCAGAAAACATCGACGGATAGGAATCAGGAGTTAAAGTCCCCTCCTTCTTCCTTTGGTCTCGGCTTTGCCGGGATCGACTACCCGCCGGGCGCCGGCAGACGGACCGTGACGCGGGTGCCGGCGCCTACGGCGCTCTCGATTTGCATCGTGCCCCCGTGCGCGTCGACAATGCCGCGGCAAATGGAGAGGCCCAGGCCGCTGGCCCCTTCGACACGGGCGCGGGAGGCGTCGACCCGGTAAAAGCGCTCGCCAAGATGGGGGAGATGCTCTGGGGCGATTCCGCAGCCGGTATCCGCTACCACGATCTCAACCCGGTCGCCGCGGAGGGCGGCCGAGACGGAGATCCGGCCGTCCCGCGGTGTGTGGCGCGCGGCGTTGCTGACCAGGTTCGTGAAGAGACGCACGATCTCTTCCTCGTTGCCGCGGATCATTGCGTCGCCGGCCGCGTCGACAATGATCGGTGCGCACGGAGGGCGCCGGAACGCCGATGCCGCACGCTGCACGACTTCCGATGCCAGCAGGTCGATCCCGTTCTGTCCAAGTCTTCCGGCATCGGACCGGGCCAGCAGGAGAAGATCCTGCACCAGGCGCGACATCGAGTCGGCGGCCCGGTCAATCTCGCGAATCGTCTCTCGCACGGGCTCAGTCTGCGCCATGGTGGCCAGGACCATGCTGGTGTTGCCCTTGATCACGGTCAGCGGGGTCTTGAGCTCGTGGGAGGCGTCGGCCGTAAACCGGCGCTGCTGCTCCACGAGCCGGCGCTGCTGCACCAGGGCGGCCTCGAGCCGCCCGAGGAGCGAGTTGAAGGTGTCGCCCAGTTCGGCAAACTCGTCGTCGCCGGTCACCGGGAGGCGGTCCGAGAAGTCGTCTCCGCCGATTCGGGCGGCCGCTGCGGTCATGCCGTGCACGCGGCGCAGTACCCGGCGTGTCAGCAGCGCACCGGCCAGACCGGCGCACAACAGGGCGATCGGCGACAATGCCAGGAGGGTCTTGTCGAGACCGGCGATGGCGAGGTCGACATCGGTGAGCGGGTAGGCGCACTGGATGACGCCCTCGATCGGTCCGTGGTCCGGAAATGGGATCGACAGGACATGCAACCGCCGGCCGTCGATGGTGACGTCGGTGAACGTCACCACGCCGGCCTTTGCACGGTCAAATCCCGCCGTGTCCCAGGGCGTCTTGCGTGTCTGGGGGCCGATCACGACTGCGTCCAGCCCGTATCGCCGCGGCGCCTCGACATCGTTGTCGCGTGGGTTTGGCCGTCCTATCCGGTTTTCGTCGGGGGGAGGCGGCCGGAACGTGGGCTCCGAATCGCCGTAGGGCGTGCCGCTGCGTGGGGACCCGGGACCTCCCATACCACGTGGCGGACCGATGTCGAACCCACCGGGGCCGCCGAAGCCCTCCGGCCCGGGCGGACCTCCCGGCATGCCGAACGCGTCCGGAGGTGGCCGGCGCCCGTCAGGCCCGCCCATAACGTCGCGCGGGGGAGGAGCGACCATTGGGCGCACGCGCGCCATCAATTCGCGGTCGATCGACGCCATGATCGTCGATGTCACCGTGTATCGGACAACGCCGCCAAACGCGAAGAGCAACACCGCCAGCGACACGATATTCCAGACGACAAGGCCGGTGCTGACCGACTGGCGGCGACGGCCCGTCGACCGCGGCATCCCGGTGGCGTGTTCAGTCGGAAACTTGCCCGGTGGCGTCATGCCTGCGCCTCGTCTTCGGGAACACGGAGGGTGTAGCCTGTTCCGCGCACCGTGTGGATCAGCTTTACGGGCCGGCCGGCGTCGATCTTCTTGCGCAGCATGTTGATGTATACATCGACCGTGTTCGAGACCGAATCCTCGTCCATCCAGATCCGCTCCTGGATCACTTCTCGGGTGAGTACCCGGCTCTCCTGGGCCGCGAGCGCCTCCAGCAGCTCGTATTCGCGATGGCTCAGGCCCACCTCGACCCCGCCGCGCGTCACGCGACGCTGCGCGGTGTCGATGACCAGGTCGGCCACTTTGATGACGCGGGCTCGGTGCACCTTGTCGCGCCGCAGGAGGGCGCGCACGCGCGCCAGCAGTTCGGAAAAGTCGAAGGGTTTGGGCAGGTAGTCGTCGGCGCCCAGGTCCAGTCCGCGCACGCGGTCGTCGACAAGGTCGCGGGCCGTGACCATCAGGATGGGGACGCGGTCCCGGCGGGAACGCAGCTCCTCGCAAATCTTCCAGCCGTCGAGACCGGGCAGCATGATGTCGAGGATCAGCAAACCGTAACGCGCTTCGAGCGCCATCTCCAGCCCGCGCCTGCCGTCCGCGGCGCTGTCGACTGCGTACCCTGCCTGCTCCAACCCGCGCCGGACCAGTCTCTCGATGCCGGGATCGTCCTCAACCAGGAGAATCTTCATGCCTCCGCCCTCCCGCGGGCCGGATTGGCCCCGATGCTTCATTGTGACGCAATCCGATTAAATCCGGATGAAAGCACGGGCCTGAGATTCGGGTCTGATCGCCGGATGAATAGAGAATAGAAAACAGTTCGGACCCGCCTACACCGACTCCTCGACCTTGACCTGCGGGGTGGGAGAAATGGATTGTATCGTCTCGCCGGCGAGGCGCTTGCGGATCTTGTGATAGCCGTGCCAGGCGATCCCAATCATCGCCACGACCAGGCCGGCGTCGGCCCATGTGGGAAGTTTGCCGAAAAAGAGGGGGTAAAACCAGGGCGAGATCAGGATAAGCACGTCGAGCGAGATCAGCGTCGACACGTCGCGCCCACGGCGGTACACAACCACAGTCCACGCCACCGCGGACCAGAGAAGCACCCAGTGCGTGAGATAGAGCGCCACGAAGATCTTCGGGTTCACATGGTACAGGATGGCCTTGTCGTACGCGTCCTTCAGCAAGTGTTCGATCAGATGGCCCATAACAGTTCGTTGTTCCTTCCGCGGTCAGTTAACAGTGGCGCTCAGCGTGTCGACTCAGTCGAACTCAACATCCGGCGGTGGATGGACGACTCCGGAGTCGACACACCTCGCGAAGTACTCCGCAATGGCGGCCAGTGTGCGCGGCGCGTATGACGGGCTGCCGAAGCGGTCCGGATCGACGGTGGCCGGAGGGAACGGCAGCGCGAGCCGCGCCAGCACATCGGTCGTCACGCGAAGCTCCTCGTCCGTCAAAAAGAGCGCTTCCACGGCAAACTCAAGCGACAGCCCATATTTTACCAGGATCTCCAGGCTTGCCAGCCGGCCGCGGCCAAGATATCGGCGAAACAGGACGTCGCGTTCGGCCGCGTCGGTGACCGGGACGCTCGCTGCACGCGTGCGCCACGCCTTTGTATTATACGGCAGAGCGGCGACTTCCGGAAGGCTGAGCACGGCAGGACCCGCAAAGACGAACAGGACGTGCGGGAAACCGCGTGCGACTTTGTCCTGGACAAGCGGGGTCGACGGTGATGGGGACAGGTGCACGTAGTCCGCCAACCCCAGCATCCGGTCCCGGCGCACGGCCGTACGTCGCGGGAGAATGCCGTCGCGGCGGGTCACGTTCTTGGCGTAGAGCGCGCCGGATGCCGCAATCGAGAGCACGTAATGCAGGGGAGCTGCATGGTAGAGTCGATTCAGCGACCGGCTGTTGCCGTGGGTATCAATTCCCTTTCCTGTTTCCGTACCTTCTGTGCTTTCCGTGGTGAAATCCTGATCCTATCCTAGCCTGTTCGGCCAGTCAACGGTTCAGGCCCTCCTCGGCCTGACGCAACTCGTCGAGGCATCGATCGGCGGCACCGGGATCGACCATCCCCTCACGATCGAGGACCGCGACGAACTCGACTGTATGAGGCCGGAGTGACATTCGCTGCGTGCTGACTCGATAGCGTTTGTAGCGTCGCATCACCAGTCGCAGCGCTCCGCGCGCGGCGAGCGATGCGCACAGCCGGTCGGCGGGGATATTGCCCTCCGTGCTGTAGCTGAGCAGGACCCAGGGGGTCGGGAGTGCGTCGATAACCGCCTCGAGTGCGGGGAGGGCGCATGTGGCGCTGTTGTAGGGCGAGCGCCGGTCCGTGCGCCAGTCGGTGCGGATCGCGGACTTCGAGCCGCGTGCGATCGGCCCGACCGGCGGGCAGTCCCACAGCGCGATCGTGTTCAGCACGTGATAGTTCGTGGAATAGGGGTGCTGGTTGTAGGGAGGGTCCAGGTAGGCCACATCCATCGGCTCCCCCGACGGCCAATCTCTGGCGAACTGCTCGGCGTCCAGGCGCGTCACGATGTTGGCCCGGCCGTTGTCGAGGAGAACCGGCGCCTGCAGGCCGATATCGCTTAGAATACGATACAGGGCCGTCCCTGTCTGGCCGCCCCAGCCATTGTGGTAGGCCTTAAAGACCCCGCTCGTGTTGCTGACATAACTCGCCGCATAGAGAAGCGGCGCGACCAGGTACGCCTTCATACCCGCGTCGATAGCGCCGGCTGCCTCCCAGGCCGCAATCTGCTCGCAAATCCCGTCGAGGCGCCGGCCGTTGGCGCGGGTGTAGAAACAGCGCTCCTTGTCTGGTTCCGGGCAGGAATCGTCGGCCGGGCAGTAGTTTCGAGTGATGTACCCGTCGGTTGCGAGACCGGGATCGTTGAGCGCCGCGAGCAGCGATTCTCCGTCCGGCGGCGCCTCGTTCAACCCGATATAACAGCCGTTGATCGGCTCGGCGTACGGCTCCCAGTCGTTTGACGCGACCCGAAACCCGCGCTGTTTGGCCCAGCGCGAGACGACCCCGCTTCCGGCGAACACGTCCGCAAACAGGCCGCTTTCGACACCGGTCAGGCGGACGGCGTGCTCGATCAGGGTCAAAAGCTTCCGCTTGTTGCCGAGATAGGGGATGAGTTGCGAGAAAACATAGTCCCTGGTGTGGCACGCGGAGTGATCTCGAGTTCGGTAGCCGAAGTCCGGCCCGACATGTGGCGTGTCCTCGTCCAGGAGTGTGTCAAAAGCGAGTTGCATGGTCCATCCCGGGCGATGTGCTCGTTCCTCTCGTGTTGCCAGCATAGTACCACGCGGCCTTCGGTTTATCAATACGTACCATGGCACAATCACGCCCAGCCCGTCGGACAGGTCTGACCGGTCGGACATCGAAGAGCCGCCGGCCGGCCCTCTCCGGATGTACCTCGTGCAGTTCGAAACATTTTGCCACCATCGTCGTCTATACAGGCAAGCACGGACTGGCGGTCGCGTGGGTGAATCCACGATCGCGTAATCTCGTCCCACACCGGGCAGTCCGTATGAACTTGCCGCGCACCGGGTACAATGAGTGCGACAGATGTGTCAACAGGTCCCGTATACGGTTGCACGCTACGCACGGGGTGGGCGAATACGAGCGTTTGCATGGTCGATTACGGCAGGGAGCAGAGTCCGCACCGCAGATCGGCCAGGATGCCAGATTGATGCAGATCCTTTTTGTTGCACCCTACGTTCCGTCACCGGCGCGATTCAGGTCGCTCCGCATTATCCAGGGATTGGCCGTCCTGGGGCATCGAGTAACCGTCGTCGCCTTGAGCAACCGAGGTACGAACGATGAAGACGCTCGGCAGGCACTCGCCGAGATGTGTGAAGCCGTTCACCTCGTCCCGTTGTCACGTGGCAGTTCGCTCCTTCAATCGGCGCTACATGTGGCCACCAGCACGCCTCTATGGGCTGCATCCCACTTCTCGCCGGGGTTGGACTCCATCCTGACCAAACTTACGTCGGAAACGACATACGACATCGGCCATGTCGAGCATCTCCGCATGGCATACGTCGCGACTCGGCTCAAGAAGCGTATGCCGCTGGTGTTCGACGCCATCGAGTGCGTTACCGACCAGCATCTGACACGGATAGAGGACTCGGACACACGTGCGTTCGACCGGCTCGTCTCGCAGAAGGACCTGGAGAAGCTGCGGCACTACGAGCCGCAACTTGCGGCCCAGTTCGACCGGGTACTGATCTCGTCGGAGAAGTCGGCCAGCCGGATGATGGAACTGGCGGAGGCGGACGACCTCTCGATCTCCATCGACGTCCTTCCGAACGGCGTCGACCTCGACTACTTCCACCCCCAGGAATCGACGCCGATTCTGCCCGGCAACATCGTCTTCCCGGGCCAGATGAACAACTATGCCGACCGCGACGCGGTCTCCTATTTCTGCCAGGAGATTTTCCCCGGTATCCGCAACGCCTACCCGTTGGCCACGGTGACGTTCGTGGGTGGCGACCCGACTCCGGCCCTGCAGGCGCTTGCCGCCGATCCGAACTCCGGCATCGAGGCAACCGGCCGGGTCTGGGATGCCCGTCCGTACCTGGCGCGGGCGGCCGTGGCCGTCTGTCCGCTGCGGGTCAGCGGCAGCCGCAGCCGCAACCGGGTCCTGCAGATCATGGCCATGGGCAAGGCCCTCGTGGCCGCCGCACCCGCCTGCCTCGCACTGGGCGCCGCCGCGGCCGGGGAGTGCCTGTGCATGGCCGATACTCCGCTCTCGTTCGCCACGCAGATCATCCACCTCTTCAATCACCCCGAAGAAGCCGCCCGCCTCGGCGCGAACGCCCGTACCTATGTCGAGGACAACCACGACTGGTCCCGTATCGTCCGCCGCCTGACCCAGGTCTACGACGAAGTCGTCGCCGCCCGCTCCTGCATCGCCGCATAGGGCCACCGGCATGATCATGGATTAGCCGCCCTCCGTATTCCGTACTAACTGAAGAATACTGGTACGGCTCGTCGACGTCGAGGTGGCTGTCGACGGCTGATTCTTGCAGTCCTTGCTCCTGCCGAACAAGCTCCGTCGGGACGCGACACGGGTGCGACGTACTGAACCAGCGTACGGCCGGGTAGACTGGCAGCATGATAAATCATGACCAGTTGGTCAAGCTACTCATAAGGACGTTTTTCGAGTACTTCATTCGCCTGTACCTACCGGAACTCGCAGACGACATCGATTTCGACAGCGTCGTTTTTCTCGACAAAGAGGTATTCACGGACGTACACTCAGGCGACAAGCATATCGCCGACCTTGTGGTGAAGGTGAAGCTCAAGGGACGCGATGTCTTTTTCCTGATCCACTTTGAGCACCAGTCGCGGCCGGAACCCGACTTCCCTGCCCGAATGTTCATGTATTTTGCCAGGTTCCACGAGTCGTCCGGGCTGCCCGTCTATCCGATCGTCCTGTTCTCGCATGCCACGCCGCGGCGGCTGGAGCCTTGCACGTATGAGGTTGTTATTTCGGGCAAAACCGTGCTAAAATTCGAATACACGTCGATCCAGCTCAACCGCATGTCGTGGCGGACCTTCCTCGACGAGCCGAACCCGGTCGCGACTGCGTTGATGACTCGGATGAATATCGCGAAGCAGGATCGACCAAAAGTAAAGGTCGAGCTTCTGCGCATGCTGGCGACGCTCAAACTCGATCCGGCGAAATCCGAACTGGTTGGCGTCTTCATCGAGACATATCTTAAGCTAAATGCTGCCGAGATGGTCGTTTACGAGCGGGAATTCGCTGCGTTGTTTCCGGAACAGAAAGAGGCAACCATGGAGATGATAACGAGTTGGCATAAAGAAGGTCGCGAGCTAGGTCGGCAGGAGGGCCGCCAGGAAGGCCGCCAGGAGGGCCGCCAGGAAGGCCGCCAGGAAGGCCGCCAGGAAGGGAAAGAGGAACTGTTAGCCCTTCTGCTTCAGCAGCGGTTCAGCACGCTTCCGGAGGCCATTACGGAGGGGCTCGACAGGCTTACCCCGGAGCAAATGGACGAATTGGGACTTGCGTTGTTTCACTTCGAAGGGCTGGCCGAACTGGAAGAATGGCTGTCGAGCCGGTGAGCTAAAGCGCCTTGGACCCTTCTCTGCGGCGGCCAGCCTCTGACAGCCCTCGCCGCCGTCTTCGCGCCGGTTCTCGCCAAGGCATCCCAGCAAGACGTCGATAACTCGGTCGTCTGTGCAACTCATATCAAGCAGTTGGAACTCGGGATAATTCACTACGAACAGGATTTCGACGACGTCTATCCTCCGCCGGTGCAGGGCGCGCTTCGTGGCTGGGCACAAACCGCAAGACGTCTCGGTCGGTACAACGAACACGAACTCCGTCGGGCCCGCGGGATCGCCCCGGGGCGCTGCGGCGGGCACCAGCGCCGTCGCCGCGCCCGACCTGACGTTCAGCCTGATTTAGGTATTACGCGTCGCCCGTGCTTAGCCCGGCACTGAAGTGCCGGGCTAATGGGACCAAAGCCCCCTCGGGGCTGAAGAAACGACCATCCCGAGCAACTACTTTGTCGTCGATGGTGTGCTGCCGGCCGCGGGAGCGGGTGCAGGTGGCGCTTCTTTTGCAGGGGCGGTGGTGGCGTTATCCTTGGCGAGCCTGGCAGCCACGGTGACCGCCTGCTGCTTGGCCAGTGCGACCACATTCGTGAAGACCGACGACGGCACCAGGAACGCGCTTGTGTGGTCGGAGGCACCGCCGCCGAACATGCGCATCAACATGCCCATCCCCATCTCGTCGCCACCGGACTGCGTGTCCTTGACGCCCGATGATACCGTGGCCATGCACCCGAGTACGATCCCCGAATCCGTGAAGACAGGCAGGCCGACATCCCCGGCGCCGTTGACCACCCAGGCCTGCTGCGGTTTGCTGATCTGACCGTAAACCCAGCCGGCACTCAGGTACGGCGCGTAGTCGTAGCCCTTGCTGAGCCGGCTGACAGCGAAGACCCTATCGCCGATCGCCGGCGTATCCGTGGAGCTGAAATCGACCGGCTGCAGGGTGCGATCCCCCAGGTCTTGCATCTTGACGAACGCCAGCCCGAGATTGGGATCGCTCCCGGCCAGGAACGCCGAATACTCCTTATCCTCGTTTCCCACGACGACCTTGAATTCCGTGGGTGTCGTTTTCACGTGGAACTCCGAGCTGTCCGCCGATGTCCCCAGCATGTCGGACAGGCTCTTGTTGTCAAAGGGCGCGTTGTTGAGCATGATGAGCCCATCCGGGGTTACTACCGTTCCCTGCAGCTCCAACCGGGACTCGCTGTCCTGCGTCTGTCCGGCCATCTGGAACTGAGTCTTGATCACGACCTTGACTGTGACTATCGACGGCGACTGCTTGTCGAGCAGGGTCTGCACCTGCGCCGCCGTTTCGTCGGCCCGCGCCGCCATCGGCGCGATCGCCAGTGTCAGCACGAGCAGCAAAATAAAGAGGTTTTTCACGGTCAGGGTCTCCTAAGCCGGCTGAGCCGGTACCGATGATATGCACAATTCTAATCTCTCCAAGCGCGGAGGTTGACCATCATCAATCCGAGTCTACGAGCTTGGACCAGTCCGGTTCGATAAAAACGAAGTGCGTGAGATCCTTCCGGCGCACGAACAGCGTAACGATCTTCGGATGCTGCCGCAGAACTCCACTCATGACCTGCTTGAACTGGTCGACACCGGCGACCGGCTGACCGTTCACCGTAAGCAGCAGATCGTCCAGCCGCAGCCCGGCCACGTCGGCCCATCCGCCGAAGGTGACATCCTGGACCAGGAGGCCCTTCTGGTCGTGTGACCAGTGGTGCTCGGACCGGTCTGCCAGAGTTATCTCGCGTACGACAAAGTCGAACTCCTCCTGATGGGTCGACTTGGCGTCGGCCGCCGTCGCGGGTGTCGGCTCCAAAATAACCGCGACCTGCTGCGGCTTGCCGTCGCGCAGGACAGTGAGGCTGGCCTTGTCGCCGACATTAAGCTGCTCGATCGCGTTCGAGAGCGCCATCGAATCCTGAAGCTGGGTCGCGTCCAGCGCGCTGCCGTTCAGCTCCGTGATGATGTCCCCGACTTTCAGGCCGGCTTTCGCCGCCTCGGTCCAGGGCATCACCTGGGTGATTCGAAACCCGGTCGAGTCCGGGCAGCCGAGGGATCGGGCCAGATCCGGCACCAGCACCTGCGTCTTGACGCCGAGCCATGCCTGCGGCAGATCGCCGCCGTCGTTCGAGGACGACGGCGCGTCCTTCTTGACGTATGCGATAAGAAACTCGTCCTTGCGCTGGAAGCTGACCGGGAACTCGCTCTTGTGCATCCCGTTAATGACAGACCGAAGCGAAGACAAATCGGTGACCGCGTGGCCATCGACTCCGTGAATGATATCCCCCCCGGCGAGCGGCGGCTGCGCGGTCTCAAAGGGATAGCCGGGCCTCACGCCCGTGATAAGCACGCCGTCGGTGGACGGGAGGAACCGCTCGCGCGCCATGGCCGGCGTGAGGTCGCGCACGGTGACGCCCATGGTGCGGAACTCACGCTCGTCGTCGAGGAAGTTCTCCATCGGCTGGATGGTGGCGGTAACTGTCTCCGGTGTTCCATTGCGCAGCAGCCGGATTTGCACGTGCCGGCCGACCGGCATCGCCGCGACACACTGGTAGAAGAGCGGCGCTTCCTCGAAGAACTGCACATTGGTGGGCTGCCCGTCGATCGAGAGCAGGATGTCGCCCGGACGGATTCCAGCCGCTTCGGCCGACGATTTCGCGGTCACCGACGCCACCAGTGCCCCGGTTGTCCGGCCGACCTTCTGAACCGGCAGCACGCCCAGGCCGAGCCAGCCGCGCCGCACCGATCCGTAATGGACGACCTGACGGTACACCTGCGCCGCCAGATTCGACGGGATCGCGAAGCCGGCGCCGCCGGCCCCGAGCTCGTTGATGCCGACCACTTCGCCCTTCATGTTCACGAGCGGACCGCCCGAATTGCCGGGGAGGATGAGCGCGTCATGCTGGATCCACCGCGTCAGAATGCCGCTCTTCTCCCCTTGACCGATCTCCATGTCCTCCATTTGCGTCCCGGTGAAGTCGGTGAAGACCCGTTTCGTATTGGACACCACGCCGAGCGTGATGGAGGACGAGAGCATGAGGGGGTTCCCCATGGCCAGCACGAAATCACCGACCTGGAGATTGTCGGAATTGCCCAGGACCGCGTAATGGAGGGGGGCGTGCGGGTTCGGCCGCTCGGAGAGGCGCAGCTTGAGCACGCTCAGGTCCGTCAGGACATCGTCGGCAACATCGTCGGCGTCGAGGACTTCTCCGTCGAGCAGCGTGCAGACAATATGCGTGGTGTGGCCGGCGACGTGGAAGTTGGTCAGGACATACCCGTCCTTGCTGATGATGACACCACTTCCGCCGGCCGGGCTGCGCTGCGCCCGCCCGCCGTCGTAATAGCGCATGACCACGGAGATGTTGACCAGGGCCGGATACACGGCCGCGCGCACGGCGCTCAAGTCCTGCCGCAGCGCATCGGTCGACTGGGTCTTGGCGAGTGTTGGGGAGGCCTGCAAAACCAGGAGGCAAAGCATCAATGTCAATGGACGCATGTTAATCACCCTCGAGGCTCCGCCTCAAACAAGTACGCGCTATGGACGCTGTGGACGCCATGGACATCGGCGTCGCAGGCATCGTGCCTGGTGTCCGAGTGTTAAACGTTAGTATTGCGCGAATGGGTGCGAAATTCCTTCTTTGGTTTGGAATGGCGTAGCACGGGTGGGCACCGAGGAAAGCGATACGGAGGACAGGCCTGAGGCCCGTCCCACGATAGGATGTTGTCGCGGCCGAGGGCGCTCACGCCTGACGCCGATTCCGCATGAGGCCGTCGATCCGGGCCATGACGCCGCGGCCGATGATGTCGAGGGCGTCCTTGCCGATTTCACCCTCGTGGGCGTCCAGAATCTGCTGTGCGGTGACGGGGGGGCCTATTGTGATCGAGACCGGGCCGCGGCGAATCTTCGATGTGCCTTTGGGGAGGATGTTCTGGGTGCCCTCCATCGCTACCGGCACGATTGGCGCGCCGGTTTGCTTGGCGATCAGGGCAAAGCCCTTCTCTGGAGGCAGGAGGGTCTCATCGAACGAGCGCGTACCCTCTGGGAAGATCCCGAGGAGCTGGCCCTGCTTGAGGATGGCGATGGCGTGGCGCAGCGCCGCCCGGTCGGATTCGCCACGGCGAACCGGGAACGCGCCCAGGTTGTAGAGCAGCGTGCCGAACCGCTTGCTGGTGGTGAACAGTTCCTCTTTCGCCATGAAGAGGATTTGCCGGTTGGTGATCGTGCTCAGATACGGCGGGTCGACGTGCGCTCGATGGTTCGACGCCAGGATGACCGGACCGGTCTTCGGGATGTTCTCGCGTCCGCGAATCTCGAGGCGCCCGAGCGAGTGGGCCGCGGCGATGCAGCACCAGCGCAGCCAGTAATAGGTCGGATTCATTCCGCCGGGTGGCGGAACGATCGACCAGGCGGTCGACGACTTCTCCGTCTCGACCGGCTCCGTGGACTTCTTGATCTCTTCAACCGCCATGCCTTGCGGCCTCCTCATGCCATTTCAGAATTCGTGCGACGACTTCGTCGGCGGTCAGGGGGTCGCTGTCGAGGATGTGCGCATCGCCGGCCGGGACCATCGGGGCAACATCGCGCGACGAATCTCGAGCATCCCTCTCCTCGATTTCGGCGAGCAGACCCGCATACGCCACTTCGATTCCCCGCGCGGCAAGTTCCGCCCGTCTCCGCTCAGCCCGCCGTCGCGGGCTCGCTGTCAGATACACCTTCACCTCGGCCTCCGGAAGAACCACGGTGCCGATATCGCGCCCCTCCATCACTACGCCGCCTGCGCGCCCCATCGCCCGCTGAGCAGCCGCCATGTGGGTGCGTACGCCCGGGATCGCCGAGAGTGTCGATGTCAGGCTGCTGATCGCCGGCGTTCGCACCTCGCTTGTGATCTCGCGCGCCCCGACAAATACCCTCGTCGTGTATTCGTCCGTCTCGCCCGGCTCCAATCGAACGTCGAGCGCCGCGGCCGCCGCAACGACCGCCTCGACATCGGCGGGGTCGATCCCCCCATCGACCACCCACCAGGCAAGCGCCCTGTACATGGCGCCGGTGTCGATGTACAGGTAGTCCAGTCCCTGCGCCACTCGCCTCGCTACCGTGCTTTTACCCGCGCCCGCAGGCCCGTCAATCGCCACCCGGAGGCGCCGGAGTGCGCTGCTTGCGGGAGCCCGGAGCCCTGTGCCGGTCCAGGGGGAAGTCTTGGCCGAGGAATGCGGGCCCGCGTCCCGCGCGGCGGTTTCGGAGGAATTACTCATTGCGTCATATTGTAGCCCCCTGTGCGCTCGCTGTCAACGCACCGGCCTCGATGCCCCGAGATTTGCCACCCGTGAACGTTTCATCCGTGTTCGATGCTTGCGCCCGTATCTGTCATTATACCCCATCAAGGGAACAGATGTTCAAACGTGCTGTGTTCCGCCCGCGAGCCGCACCGTCTTCGTAGGGGTTTGAGTAGGGCTCAAGCAACGCTGTGGATTCCAGGAACGCCATCGCGCGCCCGAAGCGAACCCGCGCCCCGGGTCGTCGCCGACGCCATCGTCGAGACCACCAACGCCCACGCAAACTCCAATCGAGGGATGGGCGTCCGTGCCCGTCCGCCGCCCTCGGCCGCCCTCGGCCGCCCTCGACCGCCCTCGACGCCCCCGTAGCCCCTGCCTGTCGTCAGAACGTCGATCGAGTGGTCGTTGACGGATGTAGCCGCTCTTGTGCCATGCTTCTCAAAGCCGAAGCATGGCACTGGAGCGGCCAATCTTCGGGCTGGAATGGCGGTACAATCCGGACATGCGTAATTTGCAGTTCATAGTGGTGGCGCTTGTTGCGCTGATGGCATGGCGGCCCTGCCTTGCAGGGTCGGGCGCCGTGCGATGGGCCAATTCGGGCGAGACGCTGACCGGTTACGGGCGCGACTACGGCCTCACACTTGATGCCGGCAGCGGGGCGCCGATCGACCTCGCAATCCATGGAGCGAGATCGCTGAAGTTCGCCAGGGCGGGATGGTGGACCCTGGTTGAGGCCGGAGGGAAGTCGATCTCGGCCGCGGACTGCAGCGTAAGTTACACGCGCCACGGCGACACGCTCCGCTACGATTATCGCTCCACGGACACGCGGGTGCTGCTCACCGTTACGTTCAGGTCAACGAGTGTCGATCTGCGCGCCAGGGTGTCAAACTCCGCCCCGGTAGCTGCGACGCGTTTCGCGCTTCCGACGGCGGTGACTTTCGATGGCGGGCTGATCCACCACGTCTACTTCCCGGAAGAACTCGGCCGGTCGCTCGAACCCTCGTTTTTCCAGCCGGGTTCCAGCGGCGGTTATCTGTCGGTCGAGGGCGATTATCCTCCCCTGTTCAGCGATTTCCTGCATCTGGACCTCGATACCGGGCAGGTCAGCGTGTACATGGTAAGAGATCGCCGTTCTGAGTTTGTCCCGGCGCATCTCTCGGCAGGCGGCGTCGACGGCGGCGGCCGCATTGGGCGGGAATGGATCGTCTGGATCGCGCCCGGACAAACGTGGACATCGCCGGTAGCCCGGATCGCAGTTGGCGCCGGCATCCGAGATTCCCTGCTCGCGTACGTCGATGCCAACGGGTACACGCGGCCGCTTTCCGCCAAGATCAAACCGAAAACGCTGGCGGTCCTCGAGCAGTCGATGCTCATCAAATACAGCGGCGACACGCTTGCCGACCAAACCCGGGGGCTGGGTGCGCTGCCGAGACCGGTGCTTCTGCACATCTGGAACTACCTGCACGGCGGGTTCGACAAGCAGTATCCGGACCATTTGCCGCCCAACCCGCAGGTCGGCACGGAGGGGGACCTTGCGACCTTCTTCGCGACGGCCCATCGCCTTGGCGACCTGGTGATGCCGTACACGAACCCCACCTGGTGGTGCGACGATCCGCGCGGTCCGACCTTCCTGCGCGACGGCGATGCCCCGCTCCTGCGAGACCAGTCGGGCCATCCGGTTCGGGAGATTTACGGCCCAAACGATGGTTGGTCGCTCTCGACGTTCCATCCCGATGCGATTGCGGCCGAGCAGACGGTGGTCAGGGAGTTCACGCATGATTACCCGTCGGATCTCCTTTTTCAGGACCAGATCGGCGCACGCTCGCCGAAGTACGACTTCAACCCCGCTGCCCACGATCCCAATTCCTATCTTCAGGGCCTGCAGGATATCGCGTCGCGAACCGGCCGCGTGGTGCCGGTGGCGACGGAAAACGGCTATGACGGAGTCCTCAATGACGAGACTGAGATGTGCGGACTCTGCTGGTCCCTCATTCCCACTGAAAACCCACCCTCCTGGGTTCAGCTTTGGCGCGATCGATATCCTGCAGGAAGCTGGCGACTGGCCCCGATGGCGCTCTGGATGGCCCACGACAAGACTGTGTTTGCGATGCACGACCTCGGTCAGTTTACGACCTCCCCCGAGATCCTTGCCTGGGACGTGGCTCTCGGGTATCAACTCAGCGCGAATGTCACGACCGACGACCTGACCGACCCGGCGCGAATGCGATGGCTGGCGTGGCTCGCGGCCGTGCAGCGCACCGTCGGCCCTCTTATCATCGGCCGGCCGCTGACCGATTGGCAGGAACCGAGTCCGGGTGTCTACCGAGCCGTGTATGGGGACACGGTCGTACTTGCCAACACGAGAGCAAACCCGTTCGACGTCGATGCGGTCGACACTCTGGCCGCCCACGGCTTCTCGATCTCGACACCGAACGCCGGCGTCATTGCCGGCTCCTTCCAGCGTTGGAACGGCAAGCTGTATCCACAAGGGAATGACTTCGTTCGGTGATTTCGACAGCGCCGTTCAATCCAAGAACCTCAACTTTCTCGCCAACTCACCTGCCTCACCTGTCGCCGGTGCGCGGAACGCCGGCCTCGGTGGCGGGGTTTCATTCCTGGAACGTTTCCTGCTATGATAGAGGTTGCTATGTCCAGTGAATCACGAACCCGAATGACTGTACCCCGGCTGGTGGCCCGCAAGGCTGCAAGCGAGAAGATCGTTGTGTTGACTGCCTACGACTACCCGATGGGCCTGCTCGTCGACCAGGCCGGCGTCGACATCGCCCTGGTCGGCGACTCGCTCGGGCCCGAGGAACTTGGCTACGAGAATACGATCCCCGTCAACATGGAGGTGATGATCCACCACTGCAGCGCCGTGCGGCGCGGTGTGCACTACGCGCTGCTCGTGGCCGACATGCCGTTCATGGCGTCGCAGATCAACTCCGAGGAAGCCCTGCGCAACGCTGGACGCCTGGTGCAACTCGGGGGCGCCAACGCCGTCAAGATCGAAGGGGGGGCCGCGTTCGCACCCACCATCCGCCGAATTGTCGATGCCGGCATTCCGGTCATGGGCCATGTCGGATTCAAGCCGCAGAGCGTCAATTTGACCGGAGTGGCGCGGCAGGGAAAGGACGACGAGGGAGCCGCCCGCGTCCTCGCCGACGCCCGTGCGCTCGAGGCCGCCGGCGCGTTTGCCGTTGTCCTGGAACTGGTGCCGGACGATGTTGCGGCGCGAATCACGCAGTCCGTCGGAATTCCTACGATCGGCATCGGCGCGGGCCCGCACTGCGATGGACAGGTTCTTGTTACGAGCGACATGATCGGCCTTCGCACGGGCGCCCGGGCCTTGAAGCATGTGCGTCAATACGCCCACGTCGGCGACGAGATCTCCCGCGCCGTGCGAGCCTTCCGCGACGACGTCCTCGGCGGCCGATTTCCCGAATAGGCGCCGTGCAACTTCTCGACGAGAGTCGTGTCTCAGAGAGAGGCCGGCGTATGGTACGGAAGCCGAGCGCCGGCCTTTATGCGATCAATACACTCGCCGGCCGGAGGATGCGGCTACTAAAACCGGTAGCCGACATTCAGCGTCGCACCGTCGGCATTCTCGACGAACTGGTACCTGGCTTCCACAAAGACCGGCCTTGCGAAATTATATCCCACATTCACGAAGCCGCCGAAGCGTGTCGCGGCGGAGAGGCCGCTCTGGTTCATGATGTACGCGCCGATACCGGCGCCCATGTAAGCGGTTGCTGAGGCGAGGGGAGATTGATGGTTGAATCCAAACTCCTCTCCGATCGTAATCGGTATGATCGATTCATGGCTGTTGTGGTTGGCGCCAACCTCCGCGCCGATCTCCACGCCGGTATCAATGACAGTGCGCGCCGGGCATCCCGATGAATCAGACGATGCGGATGTCGAAGCCGGGAGGTAGTAGCGGAAGCCGGCGGAGAACTGGCTGGCGCCCCCTCGATACCTGGCCTCGCCAGCACTCGGCCAGAACGGGCCGATCGAGAGTGATGCCGGTCCACCCACCGCCCTGTGCTGCTCGCGATCCAACGTAAAGACGTCGCCGATCGATAGGGAACTCGGGAGAGAACTCGGGCCTTCCAGGCCGGGAACGATCTCGTCGGCCGCCAGCGCGACCTGCGGCGCGAACGCGCTTATGCAGAAGGCGGCAACGGGCACGACCAAAACGAGCACGTTCGATCTCATTGTCCGGACCCTCCTGACGATATGTCAATGCAGAGCCACCCGTGATGACAGCTACGCCCCGTAATACAAGACATTTATACCCGAATGTGCAGCAGTCGGAACCTGTGCGTTGCGCGGCCTCCGTGGCGCGGTTCGTGTATCAGGCCTGCCAGCCACTCGTTCTGTACGCCGTGGACGCACCACCGACGTCGACGAACGGGCGGTTCGTCCACTTGGCGAAATACTTGGCGATCCACTGGCAGTCCCGAGTGGCCGCGGGGTGATCCGTCGGTTCATCCTCGAGGTGATGGATACGTGCGACAACAAGGGGGCCATCGCTCGAAGTGAGCATCTCCACGCGGGTCGCGTAGCGATATCGTGTGACTGTATATGTGCCGCCCCTTCCACTGTGCTCAAAGGTCACCGGTGTTCCCACCTCGTCTGGAACGACTCGGAACTGGGCGACGTCGGTGATCGGCATGCGGTACGAGCCGCCGCGGCGCTTCAGGAGGAACTCGCGCGAACCGCGCGCAAAACAGGCATAGAGGGGCGGATCGGGATGCTGTGGCACCGCCTCTAAAACGGGCATAACCGCTCCGGTTGAGACGTTTGCGAGGACCGACGTTGGGAGTGGGACCATCCCTTCCGGATGGTTGCTCCAATCCATGGTCGAGAGGTAGACCGTCCATTGGTACATCCTGGCGATCGCCTCCGCAACCGCCTCGCTTCCCGAGGCGTGTCCGCGAAAGAGGTCGCATCGCTGCCCTGAGCGCTGGACGTATACGGTTACGATATCGGTTCCCAGGAGGTCGAGATACACTCCGCTGAGGGACTCTACCGCATCGAGTGTTGAGGTGCGCCCGAATGTCGTGCGGTGGATCGTCTCGATTCCGAACGGCGTGATGACAAATCCGTAGAGGTGCTGCGCACGAGTGGTGCTCACGATGGCCGCGATAGTGCAGGCGAGGATTATCAAGCCCACGACTGCGGCCCCACCCACGGCTAAGCCCCCGCCCAGGTGCACCATGTCGGAAACTCCGCTGATAATGAGCGCGATGCCGATCACAATCAACGGAACATACAAAAACGCGAGCCATAACTCTCGAGGAACGGAATCGCTGTCGCGTATTTCTATGCGCTTGGGCGACGAGGATACAAGTCTGGATGGATTTGACATGAGTACAGCCTCCCGCTGGATCAACGTGCGGATTTCGTTAGGACGATATCTATGACCTCGGAGGCAAAGCAAAGTTGCAATTCTCGGCATGGGAACCCGTCAATATGCCCCGAATCCGAGGAAGCCCTGCCCGCAGGTTTGTATAACGAGCATCGACACGCTTTGTGCCGGTCGCAGACGCCGGCGCTTGGCGGCCAGGTTGCGGGTATAATGCCGCTTAGCATTACGGAGCCGCCACGACCACTCACCTATGAAAGCATCCGACTTTATTGCGTCATACCTTTTCGACCGAGGGGTCACTTCCGTCTTCGAGATGTCGGGCGGGATGATCACACATCTGCTCGATTCGCTGCATCAGGCACGCAAAATCCGGATCGTCAGCGTCCATCATGAACAGGCTGCGGCGTTCGCGGTCGACGGATGGGCCAGGATGACCGGGGTGCCGGGCGTGGCTATGGCAACCAGCGGGCCCGGAGCCACCAATCTCCTGACCGGGATAGGAAGCTGTTATTTCGATTCGACTCCAGCCGTCTTCATTACGGGCCAGGTCAACCGTCACGAGATGAAGGGCGATCGGGCAATCCGCCAGCTCGGCTTCCAGGAAACGGACATCGTCAGCATGGCCCGGCCGATCACAAAAGCCGCCCGGGTGGTGGACGATCCGGCCGCGCTGCCGAAGATGCTCGACGATGCCTTTGCGCTGGCGGTCGCCGGCCGGCCGGGCCCGGTTCTGCTCGACATTCCGATGGATGTCCAGCGCTGTAATGTCGAGCCGCCAGGGGCACTGGAGAACCGGCAGGGGCGCCTTTCCCACGACAGGACCGGTACAATGCTGCCGGCAGAGACGTACCGCGAGTTGTTCGAAGCGTTCGAGCAGTCGTTTCGTCCGCTGATCCTTCTGGGTGGCGGTGTGCGCTCCGCCCGCTGTGTCGACCTCGCCCGCGCGTTGACAGCGCGGCTTGGGGCTCCGGTCGTCCACTCTTTGATGGCGGTCGACGCGCTTCCTGCGACTGATCCCCTCCGAATCGGGCTGATCGGCTCGTATGGCAACCGCTGGGCCAACCACGCGCTTGGGAGGGCGGACTTTCTGTTGGTTTTGGGCAGCCGCCTCGACGTGCGCCAGACCGGCTCCGAGACGCAGGCGTTCCGCGGGGACAAGACGATTTTCCACGTGGACTGCGAGCCGGGAGAGATTAATAACCGGATTACGGACTGCCGCGCCGTGGTTGCCGACTTGCCGGCATTCCTCGCCGGCGCGGTCGACATCGCCGGTCAGCGCAGCCTTCCGGACCGGTCCGCGTGGCTCGACGACATCCATGCACTGCGCTCCGAATGGCCCGATACCGGCGAACTGGCCGAAGTGCCCGGCATTAACCCCAATGCGTTGATGCATGCCCTGTCGAGCTACTCCGGGGTTGCGTCGGCGTTCGTCGTCGATGTCGGGCAGCACCAGATGTGGGCCGCCCAATCGCTCGACCTCGGGCCGGCGCAGCGCTTCCTGACCTCGGGCGGGATGGGATCGATGGGCTTCGCGCTTCCGGCTGCGGTGGGTGTCGCTGCCGCCGACAACCGGCCGGCCGTCGTGATTGCGGGGGACGGCGGTTTCCAGGCGAATATCCAGGAGCTGCAAACCGTTGTGCGCAACCGGCTGCCGATCAAAACTGTCATCGTTAACAACCGGTGCCATGGGATGGTGCGCCAGTTTCAGCAGAGCTACTTCCATGAGCGGTACCAGAGCACACTCTGGGGTTACAGCGCACCCGACTTCGAGCACATCGCCGCGGCGTACGGGCTGTCCGGGGCGACCGTTGCCGAGCCGGGCGATGTCGACGCCGCGCTTCGCCGGCTCTGGGCAGACCCGCTCGAACCTGCCCTGCTGCAGGTCATGGTCGACACTTACGCGAACGCGTATCCCAAGCTTGCATTCGGGCTGCCCATTACGGAGATGGAACCGCTGGCCAAACCGCTCGAGATGGAGGGGACGTAGTGGGCAACGCGGGCCAGGGTCATGCCCGTAATCCCGACGGGAATCCTGACGTCGTGCGACCTCCCAACCCGGTTGCCGCACTGTGCCGGCGCATTGGGATCGATCGAGCGGTCGGCTTTACGGTCTTGGCGCGCGGCTGGCAGGCTGTCAGCGGCCTCGTTGTGATCGTTGCTGTTGCCCACTTTCTGTCGCCGTCGGAACGCGGCTACTACTTCACATTCAACAGCATAATCGCCTTGCAGGTGGTCATCGAACTCGGCCTGACGTTCGTGATCCTGCAGTTCGCCAGTCATGAAAAATCTCGACTCCAATGGTCGAGCGGACTCCTTGAGGGGGATTCGGTCGCCAAGTCACGATTGGGCTCGCTTCTGCGCCTGGGAATTCGGTGGTATTCCGCGCTGGCCGCACTGCTGCTGCTGACCGTACTGCCGGCCGGATACATCTTCTTCACGTACTTCGGTCCGAACGCCGCCGCACACATCCACGTGAATTGGCTTGTCCCGTGGGTATGGCTTGTGGCTTCGAGCGCGGTCACGCTGGCGATGAGCCCGATCTTCGCGACTCTGGAAGGCTGCGGACTGGTCGCGGAAGTGGCATCGGTTCGTGCGGTGCAGGCGTTCGTCACCAGTATTCTGTTGTTAGCGGCGATGAGCGCGCACGGGGGGCTCTTTGCGGCGCCGATTGCCACGACCGGCGGTGTTGCATACGCCTTTTCCTGGCTTTGGACCCAAAAAAGACGGGCACTTGCCGACCTGTTTCACTTTCAGGGGAAACACACTATATCGTGGCGGCACGACGTGTGGCCGTTTCAATGGCGAATCGGCCTCTCCTGGCTGAGCGGATACTGCGTGTACCAGCTCTTTACCCCCGTTATGTTTGCCTTTCACGGTCCGGCTGCGGCGGGGAGGGTCGGTTTGAGCCTCAGTATTATGATGAGCCTTGCCAACATCGCGACATCCTGGCTCAACACCAAGTCGCCGCGGTTCGGGGACCTGGTAGCGCGACGCGAGTTTAACGCACTCGACCGGCTTTTCTTTCCGTGTCTCTGGCAGTCGTTTGCGGTGCTTGTGGTGAGCGGACTTGCCTATTGGAGCGGCGCGGCCCTGCTCGTGCACCTTCATCTTACGGTGGCCAACAAGCTGGTTGGCCTTGTGCCGCTCGGACTGCTCGTCGCCGCGGCGCTCGGGAATCATATTGTCACTGCCGAGGCCCTGTATCTGCGAGCACATAAGCAGGAGCCGTTTCTGGTTCTGTCCGTCCTTCTTGGCGTGTCCGTCGGGATTCTGGACTGCGTGCTCTGCCGTCCGTTCGGCGCCACGGGAATGATCGCCGGGTACCTCGCGGCGGTGTTAATCGTCGGTGTCTGCTACGGCACATCGGTCTTTGTCAGTAAGCGCCGTCAGTGGCACGCGACGCCGGCGGCCGACGCATTCGACGATGACGTCTGGCCTCCGCCACCTGTCGACGACCTGATGGCCCGGCCGACGCCCTAGTCGAAGTGCCCGCTTCTGTTTTGGGGAGGAACCTCCAGCGACGCATCGGAGTGGCTTTCAGGTACAATGGTGTTCGAAGCGCGCCATCGAAGTATGCCATGCAGTTCAAGGCGGCGGATTAGCCCATCGGACTCGTCTCGATGCCGGTAAAGTCCTTCAAAGTCACCTGCCGTCCGGAAACCTGGGTATTATTTACGACGATCGGGACACACGCACTGTACGAAGAATCCGCGTGGCACCGGATTTCGCCTGAGGAATGGATTTGAAGCTCACAATTGCGATCCCTACCTACAACCGTATCGAACAGTTGATCGCCAACCTGAATGCGCTTCTTCCGCAAATGACGCCCGATACGTGCTTGAGGATCATCGACAATTGCTCGGAGGTCGTGGTCTCCACAGCCGTCCGTCCGCTTCTCGATTCCTACCCGCTGGTCCGTGCGGAAGTCATTCGAAACCCCGCTAACGTCGGCGCGAACGCAAACATTTTGCGCTGCCTGGAGACGTCGACGACCGATTGGGTGTGGATATTGGGGGACGACGACGAGCCCGTGCCAGGAGGCGTGTCGACGGCGCTTGATGCAATCGATGCTCACCCGGAGGCCGCGTACTTCAACTTCTCCACAAAGAACTTTCCCATCCCGGAGACGATTCTCACGAAGGGGCTGGCGGAGTTTGTCGATAAAATGCCATCCTTCTCCAACGTCCTGTTCTTGTCGACCTGTCTTTTCAATGCCGGCATCGTTCGGCGCTCCCTCCGGGTGGGACATCATCACGCATATACCGGGGCGTCGCACATCGTCACGGCGCTGATGTCGATTCACGACGAAACGGTGTGCTGCTACTCACGAGAGACAATAGTCTCGCAGACATCGCCGGACTCCGCGGAGCAGTACTGGTCTCTGATTGCCCATTTTCTGGGAGCGGGGACCATCCTCGACCTTCCGTTTCCACATCCGGTGCGGCGCTCGCTGTCCGCCAAGCTGCTGGCAACGTTTCCGCCCATTGAGCAGTTGGTGATGCAACTCCTACTGCAGGTGCAAAAGGATAACGACGGCCGCACGGCGCTTTTCTATTACGACCAGATCATGAATCGCCTGTATTCGCTTGAACCAAGCCCGGTCCATGCGTTGAAGCGCTTCTTGTACCGGTTTCTGGTACTGTGGCCGCGGTTGGGGTATTCGATTGTCTCGCGTGTTTACGGCATGTCCCGCAAACGCCCGGCATCGGTCAGCATGCTGCATGACCGGTTCGCCCGGATGTAGTCGTTTTATTATCTGAGGTATGGAAGATTCGATGTCGCACTTCGGTGAGCGAGTTGGGATTGTGCTGGTAAACTTCAACGGTGGTCGGTTCATCCCGGAATGTCTGGATTCCCTTGCGAAGTGTGACTATGAGAACAAGCGGATTGTCGTGATCGACAATGCCTCCGCCGACGGGTCCTCGGAGTGGGTCGCCGCGAATCACCCGGAGGTCGACCTGGTGCGGCTTTCTGCAAATACCGGGATTACGGGCGGCCACAACGCGGGTATTCGCTGGTGTCTGGCACACGACTGTGATTATGTCTTGCTGTTGAACAACGATACCGTGGTCGAGCCGGGTTTCTTGACCGAGTTAATGCGGCACGCGGACCCCGACCGGTTTTTGGTCCCGAGAATATACTTCTTCGACCGGCGCGATATCCTCAATAGCCGGATCGGCGAGTTCGACTATCGGCGCGGACGTCTGAATGAGCTGTTACACGGCCAGCAGGACTCGGCGATCAGTCGTGAGAACCGCTTCGTGCCGATGGTCAATGCCTGTGCCCTCTTGATTCCGCGGGGCGCCGTCGACCGGGTTGGATACATGGACGAAGCGATCTTCCTGTATTTCGACGATACCGACTATCTGGTTCGGGCGGCCAAACAAGGCTATCGATTCCTGTATGTGGCAGGTTCCGTGGTTTATCACAAGGAGAGCAGTTCCAGCGGCGGGCGCGATTCGCCGCTGTTCGTCTACTATGGCACCCGAAACAGGCTGTATTTCATGCATAAGCATGTACAGAGCCGTGGGCAGCTTCGATCTTTCCTGTTGTACTTCTGGCTGACTCGGATGGTCTATATCGGTTTGTGTCTGTTAAGCGGCAGGCGCGATCATCTGCGCGCGATATGGAACGCTTGCGCCGATTTCCGGCACTCGCGCATGGGAGCGGCTTCGGCCACGCGATGGACCTGAACACGCCGGGTATTATTTCCCCGGAACTCGCCTTTATCATCCTTGGTCTCACGATTTTGATCGCGGCGGTCGCCGGGATACTGCGCTACAAAACGCCGCTCAACTCGCTAACGGTCTTCGCCGGGGTCGACGTTGGCGTGTTCATGTTCTTCTCCGGCATTGTCGCTACCTACCTGATGCGAGTGTTCACTCAGCAGGCTCCGAAATACAGTCCGGAGTTTACCGTCGACACGGCAATGCTGAGCGTGACATTCCTGATCGGCGGGTCCATTCCCTACCTCATTCGCTGGGACCCGCTCGCCGGAATCTATGGACGCTGTATGCGCCTCCTGCAGCTTACGTCCGTCCACTATGCCACGACGTTCGATCGCCGCAAGTTCGTGTTTCTCATGATCGCGGCAGTTGGCTGTCTGTTCCTCCTCGCGGTCGCCGGCGGAGGCGGCTTGAAGTGGCTCACCGACCCGCGAACCGCATATGTGGAGAGTAAATCGGGGTCAATCCCGATCTATGCGGCGTTCCAATGGTGCCTGCTGTTTGGAATGCTCTACTATTTGTGGTCGAAGCGACCGACCGGCTGGAAGTTCGTCCGCGTGGTCCTGGCGTTTACGGCGGCTTCGGTTCTGACCGGATCAAAGGGGCTAATCGTACTGAATCTGGTTGTAGCCGTCATTTACTACAACTATCGAGTCAAATCCGTTCCCCTCTGGATCCAGTTGCTTGCGATTCCCGTGATGGTTGCGCTGATCCTCCTGTTGATCGTTGCCCAGGGGACATCGGCCACCCTGGCGATGAGCGTGCTCTACTTCCAGGACTACTTCGACTCGACTGCGTGGTTTTTGTCCCGCTTTGACGAGTTTGGATTTCGGTACGGCGGTGCCGCTCTGTCTTATCTCTGGTTCCTTGTACCGCGTGCTATTTACCCGGATAAGCCCTATTACTGGGGCTATCTGTTGATCAACCAGGTGCTGTATCCGGGGCTCGCCGAGCAGGGACTGACGCCGGCGAACCTCAGTTGGTCCACAGCATACCTGGACTTTGGCATGGCGGGCGTGTTCGTGGCAGGCCTGTCGGCAGGCGTCCTGCGACGAACTGCGTACGAGTATTATCTCCGCCATAAGGACAGCTTCTTTGCGTTCACATGTGCGATTCACCTCGGCATACTGCCGATATATGCGTATGCGACCACGCTGGCTCTGTTTGCCCCGCTGATGCTGGCGCAGGCGGTATTCCTGCGCTTGCGGATTGTCGGGTTCGGCCCGCCACGCGGCTCGGCTCCGGTCGCTTTGGCTTCTCCGGTGAACGAATGATGTTTGCAGCCCGCTGGCGGATTAACGGTACCGCCTTGCGGTTGTTGGTTTCGGCTCCGCCGGGTTAGGTTTGAGCAAAGCTCATGGCATCAGCGAGAATTTGGGTCAATGCGCGCTTTCTAACGCAATCGATGACCGGCGTCCAGCGGTACGCTTACAACCTCGGACAGCGCATCGGGGAGCTTGCTTTTCTGACTCCGGCACCGGCACAGTCCGTTTACGGCGAAATTGCGACCCAACGCGTGTGTGTCCGGCCAAGCGCGCTTAAGTCGCACCTGTGGGAGCAGATCATCGTCCCACGAAATGTCAGGAAAGGGGACGTTGTCTGGTCGCCAACGTCGATTGGCCCCTGGAGCGCCCCAAACCACGTTGTAACGGTCCACGATATTGCGTCGCTCGAACACCCGGAGTGGTACGGGAATGCCTACGCTCGCCTGTACCGCGCGCTTCAGCCTCCTGTCGTGCGGCGAGCGCGCAAGATCATCAGCGTTTCCGAGTTCACAAAGCGGCGGCTGATCGAGACCCTGAACATCCCGGCGGACAGGATCGTTGTGATCTACGAGGGGCTGGATGCGGCGTTTAAGCCGCAGGACCCGGCCGAGGTGCGGGCAGCTCTCGATCGGGTCGGGATCGGGCAACGGTATCTCCTGGCGTTGGGAGCCGTCTCGCCGCGCAAGAACTTTCGGCGTCTGCTGGAGGCCTGGCAGACAATCTGCATGGACTTTCCGGATGTGGAGTTGATCGTTGTGGGTGAGACGGGGCTACTGTTCTCCGGCAACGCGTCGATCGGATCGCTGCCGCCCCGGACCCGTCATCTGACCGGGGTGGGGGACGAGCTTCTCGTAAAGCTGTTTTCGGGCGCGATCGCGTTTCTGTATCCATCCCTGTACGAGGGCTTTGGGCTGCCGATCCTCGAGGCCATGGCGACCGGCGCGCCCGTACTGACATCGAACGTGACGTCGCTTCCGGAAGTGGCAGGTGAAGCGGCGATATTTGTCGATCCGCTCAACACGGCCGACATCGCGAGTGGCATGCGCCGGCTGATTGCTGACGACGGCTTGCGTGCGTCACTACGGTTGGCCGGCATCGACCGCGTCCGACAGTTTCGATGGGATGCCGCCGCGCAAGAGACACGCCGGCTCCTCCTCGACTGCATTAACGGATTGTGAAGACCATGACCCGAATACGAATTCTGAACGTTATTACGCATTTTGCCCTGGGGGGCGCCACGGAGGTAGTTCTGACAAACTGCCGCATCGCCGATTCTGCCCAGTTCGAGACGGCAATCCTGTGCGGCAAGACTGCCGGCGACGAACAAAGTCTGCTCGACGAGGCCGTTGCGAGCGGGGTCCCGGTGCATGTTGTGCCCTCCCTTCGGCGTGCGATGTCGCCGGTTCACGAGGTCCGTGCGTACAAAGACCTGGTAAAGTGGTTTCGGGCAAATCGATGGGACATCGTTCACACGAACGGCAGCAAGGCCGGGATTATCGGCCGGCTTGCGGCTGCCAAGGCGGGCGTGCCGGTAATCGTCCACACGGTGTTTGGGTGGGGGCATCACGACCACATGCCGGCTGCTATGCGCCGGATGTTTGTGGCGCTCGAGCGCCGGGCGGCCCGGGTTACCGACAGGATCATCACGGTCTCGGATGCGAACCGGCTCAAGGGACTTGCCGACCGGATCGGCGTGCCTGATCAGTATTCCGTGATTTACAACGCCATCGACATCAACAAGTTTCGAGCTGTCACCGTGGATCGTGACGCCCTGCGACAGGATCTCGGTATCCCCGCGTCGGCAACTGTGATCGGAACAGTCAGCCGCGTCGCGCCGCAAAAAGCGCCCGAGGACTTCCTCAAAGTTGCCAGGAAGGTTTGCTCGATTCGGCCCGAAGTCCACTTTGTGTTTGTGGGAGGAGGGCCGCGGGAGCGCGAGTTTCGGCGCGACATCGAGAAGCTGGGCCTGTCAAATCGCGTCCATGCGCTTGGCTACCGCAACGACGTGCCGCAGTTGCTGCGCACCTTCGACGTTTTCCTGTTGACTTCCCTTTGGGAGGGGTTGCCGCTTGTGATTCCACAGGCGATGTGCGCGAACTTGCCGACCGTCGCTACAAACGTCGACGGCACTCCGGAAGTCGTTCAGGAAGGCAAGACGGGCTTCCTGGCGGACGCTCACGATGTCGAGACCCTGGCCCGTCGATGCGTACAGCTTGTCGACGATCCCGGGCTCAGGGCGTGTTTTGCCGCGCGCACCTTCGACAGCGTCTATCCCGCCTTCTGCGACATGGAAATGGTTCGCCGAACGGGCGTCGTCTACCGCGAGTGTCACGAACGCAAAGTCCTCAACGGCGTTGTTCCTGCGAAGTAGCCGGCCGATGAGTATGCTATAATAGCCCCATGGCATCCCTGTATCTTCATAACACTCTGACCCGGCGCAAGGAAGAGTTCCTGCCCATCGACGGAAACACTGTCCGGCTTTACTGCTGCGGCCCAACCGTATACAACTTTGCCCATATCGGCAACCTTCGTACTTACATATTCGAAGATCTGCTGCATCGCGTGCTCAACTTCCATGGCTGGACGGTGACGCACGTGATGAACATCACCGATGTCGGCCATATGACGTCGGATGCCGACAGCGGCGAGGACAAGATGGCGAAGGCCGCGCAGCGCGAGAACAAATCTCCGTGGGAGATCGCCCGCACCTACGAGGACTACTTCTTTCGTGACAGCCAGCGGCTGAATGTCATTCGCCCGGATGTCGCGCCGCGCGCGACCGAGCATGTGGACCAGATGATCGCGCTCGTTCTCAAGCTGCAGGAGCAGGGTTACACGTACGAGACACCCGAAGGCATCTACTTCGACACGGCACGCGACGCGGATTACGGAAAGCTGGCCGGCCTGAACCTGGCTGCCCAAAAGGAAGGGGCGCGGGAGGACGTCAATGTCGACCCCGGCAAGCGCCATCCGGCCGACTTTATCCTCTGGTTCACGAACAAGCCGAATCACATTATGCAGTGGGATTCCCCGTGGGGCGTCGGCTATCCGGGCTGGCACATCGAGTGCTCGGCGATGAGCATGCACTACCTGGGGGAAACGCTCGACATCCACTGCGGCGGAATCGACCACATCCCCGTTCACAATACCAACGAGATCGCGCAGAGTGAATGCGCCACCGGGCATACCTTCGCGCGGTTCTGGCTCCACGGCGCCTTCTTGAATGTTGGCAGCCAGACGGTGACCGGGCGTACGGCCGACAAGATGGCTAACGAAGGCGTCAAGATGGCGAAGAGCGGGGAGAACTTCATTACGGTGCAGACGCTGATCGACCGTGGTTACGATCCCATCGCGTACCGCTTCCTCTGCTTGATGGCCCATTATCGTTCGGAACTGGCCTTTTCCTGGGATTCCCTGCAGGCGGCAACGCGATCTCTCGCCAAAGTATGGGAGTTGAAGGGGCGCCAGGCCGGTGGCGACGGACTCTCCGACACGGACTACGAATCGGCGAGGAACACAATTATCGAGGCCCTCAACGACGATCTCAATCTGCCACGCGCGGTTGCCGCGCTGCAGGATGCCCGCTCATACCGGCTGTGGGCCGAGTTCGACGGGATTCTCGGCCTCGACATCGAGACACGGTCGCGCGACGCCGTGCCCGCCGGGGCTGCCGACGATCTGCCGGATGAAGTCGCCGCGCTGCGCGCGGAGCGCGACGCCGCCCGTAAGGCCCGCAACTGGGCCGCCTCCGATGCCCTTCGGGCTCAAATCGAGTCGATGGGCTATACCGTCGGCGACTCGCCGGCCGGAACCGTCGTCAAGAAGAACCTGATCTAAGGCCGGCTAGAACAGATGGAACGGGAGCCCGCGCGAACCGCGGGCTCTTATCCGTTTGACCGTGCGATTCGCGGGCATCACCATGAACCACTCACCTCACTCCAATTGGGCCCGGGCGGATGCGCTGCTGCGGTCCGGCCTCGACGAAGTTTTTACGCATGCGGTGTACGCAGTGGCCGTGAGGGGCGAAACCGTTGCGACCGCGGCGTTCGGCGACGCCACTCTCGAGACCGTCTTCGACCTCGCCTCGCTGACCAAGCCCCTGTCGACGGCGGTCTTGCTGCTGCAATCGGTCGAACGCGGCGAAGTGCATCTGGGGGAGACGATCGAGTCGATCTTCGCCGATGAAGACACCCCCCATCTCGACGGGATCGAACTGCGCCACCTTGCTACCCATACTGCGGGCCTCCCGGCCGTTCCCGCCTGGCCCGCGGGCCTGGAACGCGTCCACGTCATCCGCACTCTCCTCGGCATCGTGCCGGAAAACCCTCCCGGAGAACGCCATCGCTACTCTGATACCGGCTACATGCTTCTTGGCGAGGTTCTGGCTCGCACCCTTGGCCAGCCGCTCGATACTCTCTTTCAGGACCGGATTGCGTCCCCGATGGGCCTGTCGACCCTGCGGTACTGTCCCCCGGAAGCCTGGCAGGCCAGAATCGCACCCACGTCGACTGGTTTGCCGGCGGGGATCGTGCATGATCCCCGCGCGCGGGATCTGGGGGGAGTCGCCGGGCACGCCGGTCTGTTCGGAGCGGCAGGCGACGTGCTTCGTATGCTCGAGGCCATCCGAACAGGCGGCCCACCGCTTCTTTCGCCCGCGTCGGTGGCTCGGATGGTGGTGAGCCAGATTCCGGTGAGTGTTGGCGGCAATTCGATTGGCTGGTTTTGCCACGGTAACGATTACCTCCCGGCAGGCGATCTCTTCTCGAACCGTGCGTTTGGTCACACCGGGTTCACCGGAGTCCTTGCGCTCATTGATCCGGAATACGACGCATCTATCGTCCTGCTCACAAACCGCGTGATCCATTCCAGCCAGGACAGCACCCGATATCTGAAGCTCCGCCGGCTCTGGATCAACGCAGTCGCCGCAGAAGTCAGCCGAGCGTAGCGGCGGCCATCGCGGGTCGAATGGCGGAGTTTCTCGTTGCGGGCATCGAGCGATGAACCCAATCCTCAATTGTAATCTCTAGCCCCTAGTAGCAGTTTTCGGCGATTGTACACATTCATCGGTAAGTTGCGTCTTATGAGCATATGTATGCGTAACTTTAGGAGTTAAGGTGTACCGGTTGGTCTGATTTATCGGTACTTGACAGCTATGTAAAACGTGCTATAATGGTCCGGGTAAGGCAATCCCGAGCGTCTATGAGGATATACGTCGGGTCGGATAGCCTCAAGGCACCCGACATGCAGTTTCCATGACGGCAGCGATGTAATTGGCAGACAAATGACGTTATCAATGCAATAAATGCTATTCAGTAGCACAGTTGCGACGCTTCTGCGGATGGTGCGCGCGCCGGAGCGAAGCGACGGGGGCGGACATTATGCCCTCCGCTAGGAGCCCGGCGATACGGCTCAAACGCCTTGCCGCGATGATCTCGACATCGGCGTAATCTCTCAAAACAAGCACATGAAAGGAATTTGGTATGGACCATCGAACGAGTACACCAAGCCAATCGATGAGTGCGCGCCTGCTTGGTCAAGCGGCACTGATCACTTGTCTCGTCACCGGCCTCTTTGCGCTGGCCGGCCCCGCGCACGCACAATACTCGCAGGTCTGGGAAGATAACTTCCCAGGGGCCTCCGGTTCCGCGCCGAACTCGGCGAACTGGGTCTACCAGACCGGCAACAACTGGGGCAACGGCGAACTCGACACCGGCACGACGAGTACGTCGAATGTCTATTTGGACGGTAACAACCACCTGGTACTCCAGGCGCAAGATAACGCCGGCGCCTACACGGACGGGCATCTCTCCACCCAGGGGCTGCATTATTTTGGCCCCTACGGCGAGGTCCAGGCGGACGTCGAGATATTTGGCGAGTCCACTCCCGCGGACTCCCAGGGCATCGGCGAGGCGTTCTGGGCGATGGGCGAAGACTACATCACAAG
>JBKQWH010000251.1:0-15196 GCA_052139635.1 Capsulimonadaceae bacterium | reverse complement strand
CCGGCGGACAACCGGCACTTCTCCGAATCTCCAAAGCAAACGACAAGCGCGTCGGCCGTAGCTTCCCGGTACCGTTGGGGTAGGCATGCCTCAGCCAGCAATTCTTTCGATCGGGACCCTTACGGTTCGGAGCGCAGATGAAATCTTAAAGGCTCTCACCGAGATCAGTATCTGGTTAGTGCAATGCCTCGCTGCTCGGGAGGATGATCCGCCGTTCCGTAAAATGCGCTAATTACATGGCACGCCGCCACTGCTGCACAACTGCTCGTTATTTGTCGCGACTACGGCTGCCTCGCAGATTTTGCCCGCTGTCAGCATCCAAAATAGTGTCGGCTCTGCAGGCCCTGCTGCAAACCTGAAGAAAAGCATCGCGACAAGACGCGAAGCCGTGGAACCGCAAGCCCCGCGCAGAAGTTCTCCATTCACAATTCACACTGCCCACAGAGGAGAAAAAAGTGGTTACAACCGTGGATTCCAGGCGAGAGACGGTCTCACTCATCGGAAGTGACAAGGTAGACGGGCATCAAGATATCGCCTGTGCCAACAGGCCGAAGAGCAAGTGGATCAGGCGTAGCGACCGTTCCGCGGATGAAAGAGATTCGGCGCAACGGTTCGGAAAGGTTATTAAGATGTGGCGAACAGGCTCACTCGTAGTTGCTGGGGTCGCTGTTATCGTGTTATCAAGCACGATCTGTTTCTCGCGGACCGCCTTCGCCGCCCCGGCGGCAGCGCCGGCAGCGCCCGCAGCGCCCGCTGCGTCGGCGATGACTGCGCCGTCAGATGCGGCATCGCCCGAGGCGCTGCCCCCGGGGCAGCAAGGCGAAGCGTACGGTGGCACCCAGGTGTGTAAGATGTGCCATCCGGACGTCTTCAAAGATTGGTCAAAGTCCAAACATTCCCAGGGGTTCCAGTTATTGGTGAATGTCGGAGAGGACAAGGACGAGAAATGCCTGCCGTGTCACACGACGGGATACGGCAAAGGCGGATTTGTCGACGACGCGACGACGCCAAACCTGGAGGGCACAACATGCGAGGCGTGCCATGGTCCAGGCGCCACTCATATGGGAAACAAGGCCAAGATTACACGGATCCCGTCGGCAAAGGTTTGCGGAGACTGCCATCAGAAGGCGAGCATACACTCCGTGCCGGGAATGTAGACGGAGCACACAGCGGTTAGATCCGGTCGACCACGGAACGCAAGTTGGCCATGGATTGTGAAGTTTTTCACAAAGACCGGTGCAACTCAAACCGCGAGAACCTGGAGTGGTTGACTCCGACGAGAGAGCAAAGCCTTAGTTTGTGAAGTTTTTCACAAACCCTGTCAATCATCGAAAGAGCCGGAAATGGCACGAAACAATAACCTGGTTACTATTGCTTGTATCGCCGCAAGCGTGCTGCTGGGTGGCATGGTCGCTATTCGGGCGGACGACACCGCAAACGCCCCGGCTTCCGCGACGCCGAATTCGGCGCAGGCCGGTGCCGACAGTACGTCCAATGCCTCCCCATCCAGCGCGTCACCGCAAACCGCACCCAGTGCGACGTATGTCGGGGTGGACGCATGCAAAACCTGCCACCCGGACGTATATCAGCCCTGGAGTGCTTCTCCGCACGGCCAGATAGCCGAGACAAAGGGCCTTCCGGACAGCTTGAAGGGCTGCGAGTCATGCCATGGACCGGGCAGCGCTCACACCAGCCTCGGATCGGCCAACAAACTCCCGATTCCCTCCAGCGACGACCCGGCCAATGTCATCAAGATCTGCGGAGCCTGTCATCTGCAGCAGTCGACGTCGCAGGCCCCCGCGTCGTGGCAGAATATCCCGCAGGCGGATTATCTGCACAGCCAGCATGGACGTAACGGAATGTCCTGCCTGTCTTGCCATACCGGCCATCCGAACGGCAATACGGCGGCGCTCATCAAGCCTGCTCCGGACCTGTGTCTGGATTGCCATGGGTCCGTGCTGGAATCGTCTCCCGGAAAAAAGGCCGCGTACACACACATGCCGGTCGCGAGTGGACTGTGTCTCAAGTGTCATGATGCGCACGGAGGCTCAAACAGCTCGATGGTGGTGGACAACATAGGCGCCGTCTGCAAGACCTGTCACGACACGTCCGACAAGAGCTTCTCGGCGGCGCACTACGGACAGCCCGCCGAAAACTCCGACTGCTCCGAGTGCCATGATCCGCATTCTCACGACAAAGACAAGGCGCTTATGCCGGCAAACCAGCATATGCCGTTCCAGTCCCGCCTGTGCGAGACGTGCCATACCAAGCCCACAACGCCCGGCGCCGAAATCGGGTTTATTAAACCGGAAACGGAGTTGTGCTTCTCCTGTCATCCAGCCTCGACAATGATGCCGGACGGCGATACCGCCCATCCGCCGGTGCAGGCGGGAATGTGCGTGACGTGCCACAACCCGCACGCCTCCACTCAAAACAACCTGCTCCGCGGCCGCGTCGCCAATGTCTGTTTCACCTGCCACAAGCAGACCGAACAGGACACGCTCTCGCCGTTCAAGCATCCGATCCTTGAAAGCACGATGGATTGCATGTTGTGCCACTCGCCACACAGCTCGCCGAACAAGAGCTTGCTAGTCACCGACCAGCAGACCCTGTGCTCCCAGTGCCATAAACCCAGCCACTCGCACCCGGTGTTTAAGAAAGACAACGGCGACCCGGTTTACGTCCCTGGCACGAAAAACATCCTCACCTGCGCCAGTTGTCACGACATTCATGGCGGACCATTCTCGGACATTACAAAGGCCGACCAGAACCGGGACCTCTGCCTGATGTGCCATGCACAGGATCATTTGGACACGAAGTGAGGCTATCAATGAGACGGAACAGATTAGCTCTTGGTGTACTCGCAATTCTCGTGGTTGTGGCGGCAGTCGAGCCGGCGCGCGCAGATTCCACCGACGGCCAGGGGCCGTCCGCCTCTACTGCGATCAGGCTCAGGTACCTCTTCAGCGTGACCGGCTATTCGGTATCGCAGCGCTTCATGACGCCCGCCGGTGTTTTTTATGATCCGGTGCGCCATGAAATATACGTCGCCGACACCGGCAATGGCCAGATCGACATCTTCGACAGCAAGGGAATGCCAGAAGCGGCGTATCCGCATTACCTGGTTGATCCTGCTACCGGAGACCACCACCCGGCACAGCCGCGGTCGATCGTGGTGCGGAAAAACGGCGACATTTATGTGGCGGACAACCTGTGCTCGTACGTCGACATTCTGGATTTCCAGGGCCGCCCGGTCGAAAAGATCTGGCCGGGAGACCTGCTCGGTTTGCCGAAGGATAGTGTGAAAGCGCGCTGTCTTGCGATCGATGCTAATGAAGATATTTACATTAGCGTGACCGGTGCTGTTACCGCGATTCTGGTATTGTCGCCGGATTTGAAGTTGAAACTGGTGATTGACAAGCAGACGGACGTCGGTGCTATGAATGAGATCACCGGGTTGTGGGTGGACGCGCAGGGGTTGATCTATGCAACCTACTTGCAGAACACGTGCGTGCGCATTTGGTCTCCGGACGGAACACTGCACACCAGTTTCGGAGAACATGACGCGGGTCCGAACAACTTCTCCCTTCCGGACGGCCTTGTGACCGACGTCGACAATCACATATGGATCGTCGACACCTTGCGGAGCGTCGTTACGATTTTCAAACAGGATCCGAAAACTCAGCCGGCATATATCGATATGATCGGCGGATTTGGAGACGGCCCTGGTGAAATGGCCTTTCCGTCGGCCATTGCGGGAGATGGAGTGACGAAAGTCTTCGTCCTTGAAAAAACCGGAGCCCGACTTCAGGCATTTGAATACGAAAGGAAGTGAGCAACAAAACTATCTTTGTCCGAACATCGACGTTCGACTTACGCGCAATCATATGACGTATTTCGAACATGAAAGTCAATAGATACACATCCATTAACGTTATGGAGGAGAAAATGAGAACACTAATTGGAAAGGTAATTCTGCCGGCGATAGTGGTTGCACTCCCGCTCTTCGGCAGCGCCGCAATGGCCGGTGACTACCACTTTGGGCAGACGCTGATCTGCTCCGACTGCCATACAATGCACTATAGCCTGTCGCATGGCTACGACGGCACTCAGAACTTCATCCCGCCGGCAGCCGGCGGACCGTTTGTCGATCTGCTCAAGGCGCCCGGCTACCAGTTGTGCCTGCTCTGCCATCAAGGCCTGACAACTGTACCGGATGTCATTGGCGCGAACACGGTCTCCAACATCCGAGAGGCCGGCGCCCTTCCGACCGGCACTACACCGTACGAGAACTGGAAGGGCCATGACCTGGGAACCCAGGAAGCCCCACCCGGCAATAACGGAACCTTCACGTTGGTTAGCAGCTCGGTTGGACTCCAGTGCATTGACTGTCACAATCAGCATGGCGCAACTACTCCGGGAGCTCCCTCCACTTACACCCTCGGCCAGTGGCGCAATCTGAAGAATGAACCGGGTGGATCGACGACTGCGACCCCGGTCAAGTACTCGATCGGAACGGACGACCTGACTACGGATGTCTTTGAGCGCAACGCTACCCTTGGGCAGCCGCAGGTTCATTACGACATCAGCAACGTGGACTTCAACGAGCCGAATCTGACCGACTCAGCCATCGCGGAATGGTGCAAGGGATGCCATACGTACTTCCATGGCGCCGTCGGCGATCCGACAACCATTGGCGGCAGCACTACTACTGGAGGCTTCCTTCGCCACCCGGCCGCTACCGTCATCATCGGCGCGCTTGGGGGCGGTAACTCCTCCATCACCCAGTGGAATATCGCCAACAAGACGAACTGGGTGAAGGTCATGGACCCCGCCGGACAGTGGGCGTACAGCACGGCCACCACCGCCGCCAACGGCGGCTACGTCCCGACGTGTATTACCTGCCACAAGGCGCACGGCAACCAGAATGCCTTCGCGCTGATCAACGAGGCCCAGACCGGCACCGTGACCGAACAGGGCACCGACGGCCAGCCGGCGCGGACACTGTGCAAGCAGTGCCATGTCGAGGGCAATGCTAACGGCAACGACGACTAGGTTAATCCGTTCAATGCGGTAATTGCATATCCCCTGGCCAGGACACGGTGCGCAACGTCCTGGCCCGGGGGGCCGCAGGTTCCTCTGCCGGCAAGCGGTGCTTCGTAGGCGAAAGGTTATATCGTGAAAAACGCGTTGTTGACAACACTCTCATTATTACTCTTGCTCTTATTCCGGGCCTCATCGCCTGTGTTCGCCTCAACGCCCTTGCCCAATGGCGGATGGGATGCCGCCTGGTCGACGGACGGCACAATGATCGCCTTCACATCCGGGACACCGCATGGAATTCCAAACCTGTGGGTGACCAATACGCGTGGTAGTAGAACGTATCGGCAGCTCACGACCCGCGGCGCGAACACGCCGATGTGGATACCGGGTAGCCACACGATCGTCTTTGGAACGCTTCGTACGGGTATCCCCACGTACATGACTATCGACGCCGACAGCGCCGCCGACAGTGAGCAGCCGGCGGCCAACATACCTGCCAAGGCGCAAGATCCGGTCTGGACGGCCGACGGCGCACTTTTTGCCTATGCTGTCCCCGAGAACCATGGGAAGGCTCGCAAGCTCTGTTTCGGGCGGACGGCCGGCGGGGGCACGACAGGCCTGACGAGGAACTTCTGGATCCGTGAATGGGCATGGTCGCCCGACAACTCGAAGTTAGCATTTATTGTCGGTAAGGCGATCGGGTCGAGTCTCTGGACGATGGATATCCAGAGCAAGGAAATGGTACTGATCTATAACGGATACTGCAGCTCACCCGCATATTCGCCGGATGGAAAACGGATCGCAATCGCCGTTCCGGATGTCAACACCGGATTCACTATTAGCATCGTCGACCTCGCAACCGAAGCAATCAAGCGTCTCGCCGTGCAGTCGTACGATGGGCAAAAGCTCGTATGGTCTCCTGCCGGAGATCGACTCTATTTCGCCTCGGGGCGCAAGCACGAGCCGGCAATCTGGAGCATCGGCGTTGATGGCAGCGGCCTGACTCGTGTCACACCCGCGGGGACCAAGGCGAGCGGTCTGTCGCTCTCTCCGGACGGGCAGCAGATCGCCTATTCCGCGACCGATAAATCAACCTATTCAAGCGATCTATTCATTTCGGACACTCAAGGCAAACACATTACGAAGCTCACCACATCGGAGGCGTCTTACTGGTCTCCCGTCTGGTCTCCGGACGGCACTCGTATTGCGTACCAATCCGACATCAAACATGATACGCAGATATTTGTGAGCCGGGACGACGGATCGAGGGCGAGAGCCGTGTCGTACACGACCGGCAAGGGCCAGAGCGAGATGGACTGGGTGAATGACAACCGGCGGATTCTCTTACAGGATGTCGGCAAGTTGATCATCATCGATACGTCGGCCCGAAAAAACACAACAACCGTACTGTCATTGCTCGATGCTCCCGCCCAGAACATCCAATTGCACGGCGACGATGTTTATTACACGGAATGGCAGGGTGCGAACGCGCATATCACTGAAGCAAAGCTCGATGGATCGGCCAAACGATTGGTGACAAAACCGGCACCGCCGCCGGCCGCTTCGCCTGATCCTGCCGCCGATCCGCCAAAAGACACGGAGTCGACAGGCAAGGCGCATCTGGGATTGGGCCTGATGTCGCCGACCCCATCCGTGGTCGATCCGGCGGACCAGACGCCGCCACAGGTCGATGCGACTCCATCCGTGTCTCCGGACGGAAAAGACGTGGCGTTTGCGAGATTGGGCCAGATATGGCTCGTCGACAGCGACGGCACGAACGAGCGAAAGCTCACTTCGTTCGAGGCAACGGACGTGGACAAACGCCTGGTGACATACCCTGTCTGGACACCGCGGGGCGACTCGCTTCTGTTCCTCTCGATGAACAATGAAGCCGGTACGATGGCGATGGAGTTATGGATCTCGGGAACGACTCCCAACACAGACAAAATGATCTATTCCGAGGCCGTGGATACCGAATACGGTTACTACTATCTTGCGTGCACAACCCCTCCGGTCATTACGCCGGATGGCCAGCGGGTTGTGTTCACGTCTCTCGCGAACCGTATGCCCTCGATTGCTTCCGTCACGCTCGACGGAAAGGACCTGCGCCAGATCGTCCCGGCGCCGGCGGCATTTCCGGCGCTCGCGCCGGCGGGAGATAAGCTGGCCTACGTGGACCTGACCGGCGGCGTGGAGCGTATCGGCGTGCTCAACCTTGCAACAGGAGATTCCACCCGTGTGCCACGATGATCGGCGTAACCTGGCGACAGGCCTCGTTTCCGTAATCCGGCGACGATGCGCCCTGATCCCCCTGGTCGTGTGTCTGGCCGGTCTGCCAGTTCACGCCGGCCCCTTGAACGGTCCAACCGGGACAACAACCGGGGAGTTCACCCTGGCTTATGTCGTGACCCGCGCTTCCGGCGCCAACAGATTTGAAGAGCCATGTGCTGTTCAGCTCGATGAACGCGCCGGTCTGGTATATGTCGCCGACCAGAAAGCCGGCACGGTCACTGCGTTCAACCGGGTGGGAAACGAACGGTTTCAGTATGGCGCGGAGCAGGGTCTGGTGCGGCCTATCGGGCTGGCGGTGAGCGAGAACGGAGATGTTTATGTCTCCGACGACGACACTGGCTCGGTGAGTATCATCACCCCGCACGGGGATGTGAGTAAGCTCAATTTCCCCTCCCAGGGAGATACGCCGGCAAAACCCGGGCGAATGACCTTTGACCGCGAAGGCAACCTGTACGTGATCGATCGCGCGACCGGACAAATCGATGTCTTTGACAAACAGCAAAAACTCAAGCTAACCTTTGGAGGCATCGGGAACCAGCACGGCATGTTCAAAGACCCGCAAGACGTTGCCGTGGACTGGCAGGGCCGGATCTACGTAGTGGATTCGGCGAGCGTCCCGATACAGGTGTTTGACCGAAACGGGAGTTATATGAACAGTTTCGGCGATGCGGAAGCGGATGACCAGTATCTGACCTACCCGACGGCCGTTTTCGTTGACCGCAACAGCCAGATATGGGTGGTAGACCGAGGACTGGACTGCCTGAAAGTGTTTGACCGTACAGGAACACTTCTACGAACGTTTGGCAGCTATGGCCAGCAGGAGGGCTCGTTCTTTCACCCGGTCGACGTCGCTTGCGACAGTTTCGGGCGGGTGTACGTGGCCGAGATCGGCGCGCAGCGCGTCCAGGCCTTTACATTGAGCAGGCCGTTCGAGCCGTTTGATATGTCCGCTCTATAGTGAGTGCGGCAAGGACAATTGTTACCAGTCCACTCCCGCGGAGGGTTTGTGAGTCCGGTTGGTGTTTGGACCAGCCAACCGGCAGTTGTAATCGCCGAAACAACCGCGAACGGGCGTTGAGTTTCTTGTTTGAAGCGCTTTATCGCAGGCCGAGGCGGATGACGTTGTCAGGCTCGGTCAGTTAGCGAATGGTCCGTAATGTCAAGTAAGTTGTTGGGGAGATATCTTTGGGGCGTGCTGCTTGCGGCGCTGCTCAGCTTTATCGCGCTGAACAGGGCGCAGGCCGGCGAATACCATGCGATGGCGCAGAGCATTTGCTCGGATTGCCACTCGATGCACTCCAGCGAGTCGGGGAAACGGGTCGAATCCTCTCCGTTCTTGCTCAAGAGCGGCAGCGGTGAACTCGGAGTATGCCTGAGTTGTCACGGCGGCGAAGATCCGCAAGCGCCCGATATTGTCGCCACCGGGACCGCAGCCAGTCCGACGGACACTGTATCGACTCCTTACACCAGCAAGTACGGGTCCAGCGCCGGCTGCTTCCAGGTTGACTCCACTCAAACCGATAACCTGTACGGCCACGGACTGAGCACGCAGGCACGGATATCGGCCCCGCTTTCGAATACATACACAAAGAGCGGTGGGCTGGTCTGCTCGGATTGCCACGACCCACATGGGACGCCGAACTATCGCAATCTGCTGTCGAACCCCAATCCGAACCGCTCGAATTCGGTGTCGGTTCTGCTGAATACGGACGTGTTCGAGAAAGCACCCGTCGACCTGTTGAAGCCGAACGCCCAAGTCGCTTACGACACTGAAAACATCTCGTTCTCAGCGAACACAAGCATCAGCGCCTGGTGTATCGAGTGTCACGACCAACTCGCCACCAACGCCACGGGAAGCGTACCGGCCCACTTCAAAGGTCATCCAAGCTGCGTGAATATCACGGGAGACGGGCTGCACACGGATCAGGACAACTGGCTTAACCCGAGCGGTAACGGCGACACCGGGTTCGGCACGGCTGTCGGCGACACGCTGCCGGGAATACCGCGCCTGCGTTACGGCAGCCCCACCCACGACAATCAGAATCCGAGCAACGGCGATACGATTCAGTGCCTCACATGCCATAAGGCCCACGGGAGCAAGTACAAGTATGACCTCGTCTGGCCCTATTTCGAGGGCGGCGCCGATATGCTGTCAGGATGCCAGCAATGCCATTACAAATAATGCATACGGTAATGAATAATTCTGTGTCTCGTCCGGTTTGGGCGCGCCGCGTCCAGGGGACCCTGCTCGGCGCCGCGCTGACGGTCATCGCCGCGTACGCGGGACTGTGCGACGGCGGGCTGTTCACGCACACCGCCCATGGCGACCCGACGACCGGAGCACAGCGTGATCCGTCCCTCCCAACAGGGAACTGCGTCCAGTGCCACACAACACACGGAGCAGCAGCCAACGATTTCGGTCTGTGGACAGCGGACGATAATAGTCTGTGCTTCACGTGCCATGCCGATCCGGAGAAAACGTATCCCGGATCAGCGTACTCCGAAAGCGGACACGCCATGTCCTCATCGAATCAGGACGGGCGCCCGGTCGGCCTCTGCGTGCAGTGCCACAATCCTCATGGAAACGGCGATGCCAGCGGCCCGTACTCCCATCTCACCTCGCAGTTGGAGGAGCAGACATGCTACGTCTGCCACGGCACTGGCTCACGCCCCGTCGGCGCGGCGAATGTTGAGTCGCAGGTGACCAAGGAGTATGCCCATCCGGTCACCGGTTCGGGTCGGCTGCACGACGACTGGAACGAGCGCACAGGGACCGTGGTGGACCCGAACCCGCTGTTCTCCGGCGCCGGACGCCATGTGGAATGCGATGACTGTCATAATCCGCACATGGCGGGCGCTGCCCCACGCCCGGCATTTAGCTCGAATATCGGCCAGGCGCAGATCGGTTCCTGGGGAGTTGTTCCGGAGTTCCCGGGCGCCGCATGGACCGAGCCGACACGCTACACGGTCCAGCCGTTCACAGACACCACCCGGTATGAGTACACTCTTTGCGTAAAGTGCCATTCAAACTGGGCCTGGGGCAGCGATGCGCCATTCACCCAGAGCGGACTCCAGGAGACCAACCAGGCGCTCGAGTTTAACCCGCGAAATCCCTCCTACCATAACGTGACCGGCCAGCCGGCCGCCGAGGTGCCGGCCGCCTCCACCGTTTACAACACGTCGGCGCCCCTGGGGTACGTGAACGGATGGGGGCCGAAATCGGCCATGGCCTGCACGGATTGCCATGCCGGCGACGGCAGCCAGGGAGCCGACCCCGCCCCGCATGGTTCCATCTACAACTACATGCTCAAGCTGCGGTTTAAGGCGGAAGCGGGCGCTTCCGATAATACGATGGCAAGCGGCACCGAGAACGACTTGTGCTTCAACTGCCACGATTGGAACAGCTATGGCTATAACCAGGACGGGACGGCGACCAATTTCCGCGATGCGAGCCTGAACCTGCACACATTGAGTTCCCATGCCAGGTACGGGTGCGTCTCCTGCCATGCCGCGGTGCCGCACGGGTTCAAGCGGCTGCACATGATCGTCTATACGAGCGACGGCGCCCCTTACTACGCGGGTGTCACCGGCGCTCCGGCCATATCGAGCCCCGCTCCTCGGCTCGGAAAACTGCCGGTCGAGGGGAGGCCACTGCCTTTCGACAGTCCTGCCGATAACGAGCAGGAAGTGGGCGGCATCCTCGCCTACGAACCCAACAATAACGGAAAATACCAGGAAAGTAACTGTAAGACAAGCTGTCACAGCCATCAGAACGCCGATCCTGTCGATCCACTGCCATGAGAAAGATATCCATCAATTTGATCCGGATTATTCTGACGATGGCTGTGCTGCTGTCGTTTGCGCGATCGGCACGCGCCCAGTTTTTGAACTCGCTTAAGCCGGATCTGCAATTGGAATACGATTACCTGCAAAGCAAATTGTCAGGGGGGGGCGTGTCGACCGACTCGTATGCGTCTTTCAATTACAACCTGTCATTTCACCGTCCCATCACTCCGGGGATGAGCATGTGGACCGACCTGACCCTCATTGCGTCTCAGACGGGTGATTATCAGACCGGCCAGCAGACGGCTCAAGGGGTAATCTTCAATCTGTTCTGGAATCAGCCGGAATATACGTTCATGAGTCGAATTAACACCGACCGTTACACAACCGACTTCAGCGAGCCCATCCCGACGCTAACGACCGGACGCACAAGCACTTACTCGACCGGGGTACTGCTGCGCATGCCCGCTTACCCCCTGGTGAGCATCCAATACCAGGGAGAGGATAACACCAGTAACGCCGGAAGTGCCAGTTCGACGTATTCCACAAACGCCTGGCAACTTAGCAGCCAGTACTACTTGCGGCCGCTCCAATTCACCTACGACGGGCAGAACCAGACCACGTCGTCCGGTGGCGTGCAGACCTCGCAAACCACGATCCAGCGGTCGGCCGTTGCGTTCGATTATTCGCTACTCTCGAACTTAGACCTTAACGCCCAGCTCAGCCGGACCGATACCGGATCTCAGAATTGGGGCACGACCAATACGAACGCCGGCCAGGTCCGTCTCACCGCCCAGCCGACAAGCGCTGTCTCCGCGACTGTGGCCCTTCAGGATCAAGTCAACACGGAGCCAACCGTTTTGGGACCGAATTCGGCAAATAGCCGCACGTTGTCCCTGGACGTCCGCACACAGTTTCTTCCCCGTGTCGGGATCGAATACACGGACCAGGTCCAGGATCAACATCTGCTCAGCGACGGGGTTGCGAGCGATTACTCTACGTGGAACAGCCTGACGGAACTCAGCGCCCGTTTGACCAACGCAACGATCTTTCAAGCCGGACTCACGGAAAGCGGATCGGCGCCGCAATCTCAGCCGCAGTCATCGCTGCAATGCGGGCTGCTCACACGCTTACGGCCGACTACGGACCTCAGCCTCAATATCGGAAATGACAGGCTCGTGTCCGATGCGCAAGACTGGAACAAGGACACACAGGCGAACATTTCCCTCCGCGACAGAACCACCACCCGGCTATCCCTGGGCGCCACCTACCGGTGGGACGGAAGCCAATCGCAAACGTCTCCCGATCCTGAGATATCGCAGCAGTTGAATCAATTCAGCCTCGATGCGCTCTGGCAGCCGGCGGCAGGGACGAGCATTAATCTTCAATTGGGATGGTTCACCGACATGGGCTCCCTGGACTCCTCGTCGCTCGAACCCGGCGTCAACTTCCGGTGGCGCATCGGTTCGCACACGGACCTGGCAGCAGACTATAACCTTACATCGAGCAACGTGCAAAACACGATCGGCAATTCCACGTTCGAGCAGCAGCAGAACAATACCGCGTCGGTGAACCTCACACACACGTTCCTGGACGGCTCCCGCTTGAACATTCTGTATAACTATCTCAATGAAACTGCCGGTTCCTCGGAATGGCAAAAGCAGTTCCAGGTACAATACACAATGCGATACTGAAAGGCTTAGAAAAACACGCCGTTAGGGGGATGTCAAACCAACTTGTCTGGAGCATAATATAATTGGATAGTGGTTTTAGCTGGCGGATTGATTACGGAAATCGACGGAAGTAACTCGGAGTTTACGGGTGAACGATAAGCCCGACCGGACAGTCGGAATTCTTAGGCTAGAGATAAACACATGAAACAGACTAATGTCTTCTTTTTGACCATTTGCGCGCTCAGTATCGTGATGCCGATGCTATCCGGGTGCGGTAAGGGCAGCTCGGCATCGTCCGGCGTTTACGTTCGGGGAGGCACTGAGCAGCGTCTTCGGATTGCCGTAATGCCGTTTGACGATGTCAGTAAGAACCCGGACGCCGGAGAGATTGTCACGAACACCGTCTTGACATACCTGCTCTCCACGAAGTCCTTTGATGTCGTTGATCCGGGTGTACTGAACGATGCCCTCAATGCGGAAGGTATTCGCCCGGGTGAGAATATGAGTTCCGAAGCGTATCAGAAGTTACGGGCACGCTTGAAGGTGGACGCGCTGGTGGTCGGTCTTGTCGAGGATTACGGCGAAGTGCGGGTCGGAGAGGAAACGTACCCGTCTGTTTCCTTCAGCACTCGACTCATTGATACACAATCCTCGGAGATCCTTTGGGCGGCATCTATCAGCAAAACCGGCGATGAGGACGTAAAGATCTTCGATATCGGCCGGGTGGCCTCCATCTCAAAGCTCTGTGAAAAAGCCGCAGCCTCGATGGCGGACGAGATGGTCGCGGCAAAACCGATGATCCTGGCCGGCATAACCACACCGCCGGCGCCGGCCGCACCGGCCGCAACCAATGCCGGTTCCTCTGCCGGCACAACCGAGACTGCGTCCGCGGAGACAACAAGTACCACCGCGACCGCGAGTACGGCAGCGAACGCCAATCCCGGCGCTGCGCCGAAATACATGAATGAGGTGCCCACTTACGGCGAAACGGAAATGAGCGCGTTGCTAACGGATGTCGGCGCAATTAAGGTGGGAACGATCAATTACAGCAAGCACTTCCACGACACTATCGAGACGCAGTATAACCTGGCTGATGGCAAGTTCATTGAAGTCAAGCTCGTGGACTACCAGAAAGCAGCGATTACGGGTAAGTTCCTCGCACTCGATCACATTGGAGAGGATCAAGTCCAGTTTGATCAGCTTCCGGCGTACGCCGACGACTCGGATCAAGGTTATCATCATCTTGATGTCTCCGTGGGGCGATTCGGACTCTATGTCAAGGGACCGAAAACAAATCAGACCGACATTGAGACGCTTACCAAGGGCATTATCGATCTGTTGAAGTGACGTGACTCCGCACCGGTCCGCGCCAAAGCTTGACGGCTCGGTCCGGTGCGTATACTCACCTCAACGGACTCGGAAGACAAGAGATTCAGTACTCGTTAAGGTGCTGATTGGCCAGATGCACATTCCGCGAGATTCTTGGCGCGGAAAGGCAAATACAAACAAAACATCACAACATCTCGATAGGAGAAACCATGAAACTCAATCCCGTTTTAACATGCGCGGCGGTTTTCGCCGCCACCGTCGCTCTGGCCGGCGTGACAGCCGGCGCGCCTTCGAAGCAGCTCAGCGACAAGGATCAGGCGCTCTACAACACCGGCAAAGGCGTCGTCTCCGCGAACCACTGCGATTCGTGCCACGGCGCGGACCTCAAGGGGCAGAAGGACGTCGCACCGAGCCTCATGCCGGACGGCCCCATGAAGAACTACAATAGCACGACCTTCACCACGCTCATGACCACTAACGTCGGATACGACGGCAAGAAAATGTCCCTGCCGATGGCCGGCAAGCTGGCGGTCGATGACATTAAGGCACTTTACGTATACCTGAGCAATCAGTAATCTCTCAAGCTGATTGACACCACGCCAGCCGAATCGTCGGTGCTGCAAGAGAGCAACTAACAACACATCGTCATTACGGCATCTTAACTGGAGGAAATATGAAACTTGTTCCGATCTTGACCTGTTCAGCGGTTTTCGCCGCCACGATCGCCCTGGCCGGCATAACGGCCGCAGCGCCCGGAAAGCATATGAGTGCGGCGGATAAAGCTCAGTACGCTGCCGGCAAAGCACTCGTCGCCCAGAACCACTGCAACGGCTGCCACGGTGCGACCCTTGCGGGCCAGGGGGCCGCTCCCAGCCTTCTGCCGAGTGGATCCATGAAGCACTACACCTCAGCGTCGTTCACGACCCTGATGAACACGGACGTCGCTTACAACGGCAAGAAGCTCTCCCTGCCAATGGCCGGCAAACTCGCGACCAAGGACATCAAGGCGATCTACGTTTACCTGCATAACCAATAGCTCCTCCGGCCGGGCTCGACGATACGCTGCACGGTATCGT
>JBKQWH010000250.1:0-9570 GCA_052139635.1 Capsulimonadaceae bacterium | reverse complement strand
CGCGTATGGATGAAAATCGCGGGTTGTCCGAAGGACATCCTCCCTGGCAGCCCACGAATTCATTCGTGGGTCGACGTTGAATCGGTGTGAAACGTCCTATTCTCTGAGAAGGGAGCGCGAGAAGTTGGCCCGCGGCTCCATATTGGGAGCATGCACGGCTGGCGGATGGCGCCGTCAATCTTCTGCGCTAAATACTCATGAATTCTCAAGCAACACCGGGTTATTGCTGTAAAATAGAGAGGGAAGAACAATTCGGCCGTGGGGACCAACGTCGGTTCCGGCTGGGTTGAGCGAGTTCAGGCTGTGTCCGGAGACGGCAGGAGCGAAATCATGGGTAATCAGGGAGAGTGGCGCCGGGCCTGGGAATTGCGGGTCGATGCCGCCCGATCGGAGCCGGCAACGGTCTTCAATCACTTACCAACCGCGCATTGCGCGGCCATTCGCGGTCCGCTCGAGCTTGTGACACGGGCAGGAGTATTGAGCGGACTTAAGGAGTGCCTGCTGTGTGCTTCGCCGCACCAGTATGTCTGGTCGTTCTATGCGGACCACCTTGTTCCCGGGCTAGACGATGCACTCGACTGGCAGTCCAACCGGGTGCTTCCACTTGTCTTCGAGGAGCTGGCCGTTCGGTTGCGGCGCGGCGAACTCGTGAATGAAAGATGGGCTCGATGGCTCGCGAGTGCCGACGGTCCAAGCTTTGTGCACGCACTCCAACCTGCGAGCTTTGCCACCGCGTTCCACTTTGCACTCAAGACCCGCGAAGGGGCGTGGTGCCAGAGTTTCGCGAACGGCCTGCCCATTGACGCTGCCTGCAGCCTGCCGATCGATACCGACGTGGCGTTTCTCGTGGCCGCGCAGCTCGATCCCGGATTCTTCGCCCGCCTTCCGTATCAGGAAAGATCCGTCCGGATGACGCTCTCCGAGTTCACAGCGGGCATGACACACGTCGTGTGGTCCCCGAAAGACGACCTGGTCGAGTCGGAGTCGCCCACGTCATATCATCTGTTATCCCTGATCGAGGCGCAAAGCCAGCGGCTGCGCGAGGAAAAGACCGCGCGCGCTCGGCGTTCCCTTCACGAGGTCGTGTCGACAACCGCTCGGCAGTCGCCGGCTGCCAGGCCCCCGGCCGAAATGTCCATCGGGTCGCTCTCCATGTCGCGCGGCCATATGCGCCCCGCAAGCGCGTCCCCGCACGCCGCCATGTGACCGATCCCGGCCAGGACTCCGGCGTGCCATGCTTCCGCTTTGAGAAGCATGGCGATACCGCCCCGCGTCCGACAAGCGCGCCGGCCCGTAGATAAGCCCCATCGACAACTCCTGCCGTGGCACGGGTGTCCTGCCCGCCATGTCCGCGTAATCCCGAGTCCAATTCGGCCGATTCGTCTTGGCGTGAGCCGTGCCGGCGTCGCCACGCTCTCGTTTACCACACTCAGCCCGGAAATCTCCTGGCAGGGGGTCGTAGTATCGGCCATTTAGGGGATGCCAATATTTTGAAATATCAATATAATGGCACGGGAATATTGCTGGCAGGCAAGCGTGTTACAAAGACGACACCGTTGCCGATACGGGCGCTACCCTCTTATCCTTGTCGAGCCCGACTACCCGTAGATCCCATCTCCCCTGTTTTGCTGAAGTTCAGGGTCGTAACCCAACGAAGGAGTCGTGGCGAATTGAAAACACTCAACCACCTTGTTCTGCTCTGTTTGCTAAGTGTCCTGCTGGCCGTTACACCTGCATGTGCACAGTCGACATACACCGTGACCAGCCTGGCTGACGATGGCGGCGTGGGAGAATTGCGCGCGGCCATCAATGACGCAAACGCAAACCCGGGCTCGACGATCGCGTTCCAGGGCGGGCTATGGGGAACCATCACCCTCACAAGCGCGCTTCCCAACATTACAGCCAGCGTGACCATTCAGGGGCCGGGGGCCTCGGTGATTGCGGTCGACGGAGCCGGAAAGTACCGCCCATTCAATATCAGCACTTCGGGAGCCGTTACGATCTTCGGCCTGACTGTTCAGCACGGCAGCGACCAGGCCGACAGCGCCGGCGGAGGCGGTATTCTCCAGTCGTCGGGCGTTTTGACCCTGACGGACTGCACTGTGACGGGAAACGCCGCCACCGGTGACGGCGGCGGAATAAGCCTCAACGGAACAGGCGCTACGCTCACGGGCTGCACGGTGACGCAAAACACCTCCAACTCGACGGCCGGAGGCGGAATAGTTGTCAACATACCGGGCGCCGACACCTTTGCAATGACGAATTGCACGTTGTCCGGAAACACCGTCAGCGACGGACCTGGAGCGTGCGGTGGTGGGGCCAGAATTGTGAGCGGCTCGGCAACCGTAACTAATTGCACCATGTCGAGCAATCTCGCGAGTGGATTCGGCGGCGGTTTCGATAACGAGGACGGCACGGTAACAATCACGGCGTGCACGTTTAGCGACAACTCCAGCAGTATCGGCGGTGGCCTGAGCAACGGAAACTCATTGACGGTCACCGGCTCTACCTTCACCGGTAACTCCGCTTCCATCGGCGGCGGCATTAATAATGGCGGGGGCGGCGGCTCAATCACCGTCACGAACTGCGCTTTCGCCGGCAATTCATCCTTTAGCAACTCTACATACACTGGCAACCCTGCCCTGGATGGCGGCGGCGCCATTAACAACGGCAACTCTCGCTCTGGAAACGGTTGGTATGGCGGTGTACTGACAGTCGTGAACTGTACGTTAACGTCAAACGGCACCACCGTAAGCGGCGGTGGAGTCTACACCGACAACGGCGCGACGTCCACGGTCACAAACTCCGTACTTTACGGCGATAGCGCTCCAACCGGCAGTGAACTCGCCGGCCCCGGCTCGACGGCCGCCACTTACTCCGACGTGCAGGGGAGCTATACGGGAACCGGCAACATCAACGCCAGCCCGCTCTTTGTCAACTTCCCCGCCGATCTGCATCCGGCTCCCGCTTCGCCGTGCTACGAGATGGGAACGTCAGCCGGGGCGCCGGAATACACGCTCGATAATGTTCCACGGCCGACTCCGCCCACCATGGGCGCGTATGAGCCGCAGCCGTGGTCGAACTTGACAGCAGAGAGCGGCAGCACACAGGTCACCCTCGCATGGATGGCGGGGCAACAAGCGACCGGCTATAACATCTACCGCGGGACGGCTTCCGGAGGCGAGGGATCGACGCCGATTGCCACGGGCGTGACGGCCCCGTACACCGATACCGGCCTGACCAACGGCGTGGCCTATTACTACGACGTTGCCGCGGTCGACGCTGCCGGGACGCTGGGCCTATCGAACGAGGCGGGCGCAACCCCTGAACCGGTTTACAATGCCGCCTTCGATTTCGCATCCGGCTACACGACCGAAACGAATCCGAACGGAGCGTGGTCATATGACGCAAGCGACACGGCCACCGGACCATTCAGCCTCCTGACGGGCTACGCGCCTGCACCTAACACGGGAGGGGCTGCGGAGGAGCTGTACGATGCGGCAAATAGCGCCACTTTGGGTCCGGCCTTCGCTTACAGCCTGCAAGCGATCAATAACGGCAATATCGACGTTGCGGCAAACACTCTATATGGCTGCGGCGGCGCCCCGGGTCTCAACCAGTACGCCGATCTGATCTTCACTGCTCCGGCATCCGGAAACTATGCACTAAACGCGGTCTTCACCGGCGTTGAATATGGTGACAGCGCGGAACTGCAAATCGCCACCGAGGGAACAACCCTATTCAGCGCGCCAATTTCCGCTTTCGGCGCGGAGGCGGGATATAACTACACGGTCGCTCTGACCGCAAGTCAACAAGTAATCGTTACGTTCGGCGAAGTGGGAGGTACCATCAGCGACTGGCCTGCCCTTATCGGTATCAATGTGATAGCCTCCCTCCTGCCGCCGCCGCCTGCACCGACGAGCCTGACCGCGGCGGCAGGGCTCGGGCAGGTCTCGCTTCAGTGGGCCGCCACTCCGGAAGCAACGAGCTACAACGTCTATCGCGGCACCGCCAGGGGTGTCGAGAGCACGACGGCCGTCGCAACCGGTATCACGACCACCGCATATACCGACTCGGGCTTGACCAATGGAGTCACGTATTTCTACAAGGTTGCCGCGGCCAACGAGGGCGGGACTTCCGCGCAGTCGAGCGAGGCGTCGGCAACACCGGTCTCGCCGATGACCTATCTTGCGGGATCAGGCTTTTCCCCAACCAATAACCCCAACGGCGTCTGGTCCTATGGCGACACGCCAACTCTCGGTGGCCCCTTCTCACTCTATGTCTCAACAGCGTCTGAGGTGGATTCCTGGTGGACCTGGAGCCCCTATAACTATGACCTCTTGACTTACACCTGGACCGGGCCGATTTCGGATCTCACATCACTGGGGGATGCCTTGGGCGAAGTGGATTATAATCCGCAAACGTACGCCATTACCAGCGGCTCGGATACGTTCCCGCCGGGAGCCATGCAGTTACATGACGGAAACTCCGGTCAACTTGCGGTCGTCCGATTCACGGCCCCTAACACCGGCGTCTATAACGTATCCGGCTCATTTACTCCTGGAGATAGTAACGCCAACAATACAGTCTTCATCCTGCACAACTCGACTGCGGTCTTCAGCTCGACCCGCGTAGGAAGTGCCACAACGCCATTCTCAATGGCCATTTACGCGAATTTGAACGATACGATCGACTTCGCGGTGGGTGGTCAATGGGACTATGGGGATACCGACGTCGGTGCTACGATTGTCGACGAGGGCGGACCTGTGACCTCGGCGCCAACGAGCCTCACCGCCACCCCCGCGAGCCAGCAGGTCGCCCTGTCCTGGACGGCCAGTCCCGCAGCCACGAGTTACAATGTCTACCGAGGCACGGCAACCGAGGGCGAAAGCGCCACCGCAGTTGCGACGGGAATCACCTCGACCTCGTACACGAATACCGGCCTGACCAACGGCGTCACCTACTTCTATACGGTCGCCGCTCTCGATAGCGGCGGGACATCGGCACAGTCAAACGAAGCGTCGGCCACGCCGTGGCCTGCTCCCGTAGCACCAACAAACCTGTCGGTCACGTCGTCCACCGGCCGGCTGATCCTGAGCTGGTCGCCGTCTGCGACCGCGACATCCTACAACGTCTACATGGGTACGGCGTCCGGCGGAGAGGGCGCCATACCGGTCGCTTCCACGACGAGCACAACGGCGATCATCCCGGACCTGACGAATCTGGATACGTACTACTTCCAGGTCGCGGGCGTGAATGCGGACGGGGTCAGCTCGATGTCGAGCGAGGCCTCCAACGAGCCGATTCTGGAAACGGTCCTGCATAACTTCAACGACGGGTCCGTGTCGAATGACGGGTACAACCCGCATAGCCTAATCGAGGCCAGTAATGGCAGTTTCTACGGAACTACCACAGATGGCGGCGCTGCTGGCGAAGGGACGATATTCCAAATTACCCCCTCCGGCAACGAGACAATTCTCCATAGTTTCGGCGACGGATCAGTGACAAACGACGGGGCCAATCCGAACGTCGGCCTGGTACTCGGGAGCGACGGCAATTTGTACGGCAGCACCTTCAATGGGGGATCATCTGGCTCTGGAGTAGTTTTTTGCATTACATCAGCCGGTGTAGTGACGATTCTGCACAACTTCGGCGACGGTTCGGTGACTGACGACGGACTGCATCCCGACTGTAGGCTCATTCAGGCGAGCGACGGTAATTACTTCGGCGTGACGGCTCAAGGGGGAACGGCCAATTCCGGGACGGTGTACCAGATCACGCCTGCGGGGGTCCTGAATATCCTGCATAACTTCGGCGATGGTACTGTGGCGAACGACGGAACGAATCCGCAGGGGATAATCCAGGGGACCGACGGAAACATCTACGGGACTACCTGGAACGGCGGGTTGGCCGGGGACGGCGTGGTGTTCCGCATGACTTCTGTTGGCGCGGTGGATATCCTGCACAGCTTCCAGGACAGGACCGTGGCAAACGACGGGGCCAACCCGGACTCTGGAGTTATGCAGGCGAGCGACGGCAATTTCTACGGCACAACGTACTATGGTGGGTCGATAGGGGACGGCGTGGTGTACCAAATCACGCCCGCTGGTGCGACGACGATCCTGCACAGCTTCCAGGACGGATCAGTAGCATATGACGGGTCCTATCCCGTCGAGGTACTTGTCCAGGGGACCGATGGGAACCTGTACGGGACTACATGGGCAGGCGGCTATGCTAACGAGGGCACCGCGTTCCGGATGGGACTTTCCGGCAATGAGACTGTCTTGCACGGATTCGGTGACGGGTCCGTGAGAAATGACGGAGCCAATATCTGGCCCCAGTTGATTCAGGGCTCCGACGGTACGCTCTACGGTACCAGCTACAACGGTGGCTCGGCCGGGGCTGGAACGTTCTTCCGGATCGACGCTATTGTGACTCCCGCGGTGCCTGCGCCGCCGACCGACCTGACTGCGATTGCCGGCAATGCTCAGGTAAGCCTCACCTGGAACCCCGGAGTTGGCCAGGAGCCGACGACGGGCTACAACGTCTACCGCGGCACGGCGGCGGGGGCCGAGAGCGCCACGGCCATTGCCACCGGTGTTACTACGACGACCTTCACAAACACTGGTCTCACTAACGGCATTAAGTACTATTACAAGGTTGCCGCTCTCAATACCGTCGGTACGTCCGGCCAGTCGAACGAAGCTTCTGCCACGCCGTCGAGCGCACTCCCGGCCTCGCCGGCCGGTCTGACCGCAACGTCCGGCAATACTCAAATCGCTCTTGTGTGGACCGGGGCCAGCGGCGCGACGAGTTACAACATATACAGCGGCACGGCGGCCGCAGGCGAAAGCAGCACGCCGATCGCCACCGGAGTAACCACCACCACATACCTTAACACGGGCCTGACCAACGGGACAGCGTATTACTATGTTGTCGCGGCCGTCAACAGTTCCGGGACGTCCGGCAAATCCAACGAGGCTTCGGCCGTACCGTGGACAGGAGCGCCAAACAGCCCGAGCGGACTGGCCGCGACCGAAGGCAATGCGCAGGTCGGCTTGACCTGGCTTGCCGCCTCCGGGGCGACCACGTACTCGGTTTATATGGGCACATCGAGTGGCGGCGAGAACCCCACACCAATGGCGACCGGCATCACCGGCGCGAGTTACACGAATACGGGCCTGACCAACGGCACGACGTACTTTTACAAGGTCGCCGCCGTCAACGCCGGCGGCACCTCCGGCTACTCGAACGAGGCGTCCGCCACTCCGCTTGCCGGTCCTCCGGCAGCGCCGCTCAGCCTGTCGGCCACGTCGTCCACCGGCCGGCTCATTCTGAACTGGTCGCCCGTCGGCACCGCGACGTCCTACGAGGTCTATATGGGCACATCGGCCAGCGGAGAGGGCGCCATCCCGGTTGCGTTCACGGCGGGCACAACGGCGATCATTCCGAACCTGACGGATCTGGATACCTACTACTTCAAGGTCGCGGCGGTGAATGCAGACGGGGTGGGCTCGATGTCCACAGAGGCCTCCAACGAGCCGATTCTGGAAACGGTCCTGCATAACTTCAACGACGGGTCCGTGGTGCATGACGGGAATTACCCTCTCGAGTTGATTCAGGCCAGCAACGGTTATTTTTACGGAACCGCATATCAGGGTGGGTCAAGCAACGAAGGGATGGTGTTCCAGATCGATACCTCCGGCAACGTCACCGTTCTACATAGCTTTGGCGACGGTTCAGTTCCGGACGACGGGACCTCCCCGTATGCCGGCCTGGTTCTCGGGAGCAACGGAATCTTCTACGGAACCACGAATTCCGGCGGATCGGCCGGTCTTGGCACGGTGTTCAGCATCACATCGGCGGGTGTCGTGACCATTCTGCACAGCTTTGGTGATGGCTCGGTGAGTGATGACGGCGCCAATCCTGAGGCTGCGCTCATCCAGGCGAGCGACGGCAACTTCTACGGCACCACGTATGATGGCGGGTCTGCCAATGGCGGCGCCGTATACCGTATCACGCCTTCGGGTGTTGTGACCATCCTGCACAACTTCAATGACGGCACAGTGTCGAACGACGGGACCAACTCGCGCGCGGCGCTCGTTCAGGGCGGCGACGGCAACTTCTACGGCACGACCGACAGCGGCGGATCGGCCGGCGGAGGCACCGTGTTCCGGATCACGCCGGCGAGCGTTGTGACGATCCTGCACAACTTCGGCGACGGTACGGTGCCAAACGACGGCACCTATCCGCAGGGCGGCCTCATTCAGGCCAGCGACGGGAACCTCTACGGAACGTCGAACAACGGCGGATCGGCGGGTTATGGCGCGGCGTGGCGAATCAGCCTGTCGGGCGTTATGACTGTCCTGCACGACTTCAGCGATGGATCTGTCCCCTTTGACGTACACTATCCCGGAGGCGGCTTAATCCAGGCGACCGATGGTAACCTGTACGGGGTCTCCTGGCAGGGCGGCTACGGTAACAACGGCACGGCGTTCCGGATGAGCCTTACGGGCAACGTCTCGATCCTTCACGGGTTTAGTGATGGGTCCGTGCCAGGTGACGGAACCAACCTTGCGACCAGGCTGGTCCAAGCATCCGATGGAACGCTTTACGGAACCAGCAGTTACGGCGGAGTCGCCGGCGGAGGAACGTTCTTCCGCATCGACGCCGCAGTGACTCCCGCAGTCCCTGCCCCGCCGACCGACCTGACTGCGACGGCCGGCAACGCGCAGGTCTCCTTGTCCTGGACGACGAGCACCGGAGCATCGTCGTACAGTATTTACCGCGGCACCGCGAGCGGCGGCGAAGGCTCGACGGCGGTTGGTTTCGTGACGCAGACAACTTTCACCGATAGCGGCTTGACCAATGGCACGAAGTACTTCTACAAGGTCGCTGCTGTAATCGGCGACGGTACGTCGGCGCAGTCAACCGAGGCATCGGCGACGCCTGAACCGACAATTCCGTCCGCCCCGGCCAGCCTGGCGGCCACGGCCGGCAACACCCAGGTCGCGCTGTCCTGGACGGGGAGCACCGGTGCAACGACCTACAACGTCTACCGAGGCACCGCAACGGACGGCGAGTCGACGACGGCAATTGCGACCGGCATCACCGGCGTTAGCTATACGAACACGGGCCTGACCAACGGCACGTCATACTTCTACAAGGTCGCCGCGGTGAACGGCGGCGGGACCTCGTCTCAATCGACCGAGGCATCCGCGACGCCGGAACCGCCCATCCCGGCCGCTCCGACCGGCCTGACGGCCACGGCCGGCAACGCACAGGTTGCCCTCTCCTGGACGGCGAGCACCGGAGCAACGACCTACAATGTTTACCGCGGTACAGCCACGGGAGCAGAGTCGACGACGGCGATTGCCACCGCCGTCACCGGCGCCGCCTTTACGAACACGGGCCTGACCAACGGCACGGCATACTTCTACAAGGTCGCCGCCGTCAACGGTGGCGGGACCTCGGCGCAGTCGACTGAGGCGTCAGCCACTCCTGAGCCGGGTATTCCGGCCGCACCGACCGGCCTCGCGGCCACGGCCGGGAACGCACAGGTTGCCCTCT
>JBKQWH010000249.1:0-3879 GCA_052139635.1 Capsulimonadaceae bacterium | reverse complement strand
TGTTCTGGGTGTAGCTTCCGGTCGCCGGGTTGTAGTTCCAGAGTGAGAGCGAGCCGTTCGAGTTGGACCAGAGGACATGGGTCGGGCTCAACGGCGGCGTCGGGGTCGCGGACGCCTCGTTCGACAGCGCAGACATGCCCCCGCCGTTAACGGCAGCGACCTTGTAATAGTACTCGACGCCGTTCGTGACTGCGGAATCGGTATATGAGCTGGTCGTAGACGCGCCGATGGCTGTCGAGGCTTCCCCGCCACTCGTTGTGCCGCGGTAGACGTTGTAGCTCGTCGCACCCGTGCTCGCGGTCCAGGAGAGCGCGACCTGACCGTTTCCGGCAGTCGCCGTCAGACTGGCCGGTGCTGCTGGAACGGGCGGCTCCGGGGTGGCGGACACCTCGGTCGAGAGCGCGGACGTGCCGCCGGCGTTGAGGGCGGCAACCTTGTAGAAGTACGTTACTCCGTTCGTGAGGCCCGTGTCGTCGTAGGACAGGCCGTTTGCCGAAGCAACCGGCGTCGCCCCTTCCCCACCACTGGCTGTGCCGCGGTAGATGGCATACGATGTCGCCGCATAGGTCGAGGTCCACGAAAGCTCGACCTGGGCGTTGCCGGCCGTCGCACTCACCCCCGCTGGAGCGTTGGGGACCAGCGTTGTCGATGCCTCGCCCGACGGCGCCGACGTCCCGCCTGCATTGACGGCGGTGACTTTATAGAAGTACCTGGCGCCGTTCGTCAAGCCGGTGTCGGTGTACATCGTGCTCGTGGAGGTACCAACGGCGGTCGATGTCTCGGCGCCGCTCGCCGTGCTGCGATAGACGTTGTACGACGTCGCCCCGGTGCTGGCCGTCCACGATAGCGAGACCTGCGCGTTGCCGCCGGTTGCGGTCAGCGCGGTCGGGGCGGCCGGGATCGGCGGCTCGGGCGTAGCGGACGCCTCACTCGACTGCGCGGATGTCCCGCCGCTGTTTACGGCAGCAACTTTATAGAAGTATTTGACGCCGTTGGTCAAGCCCGTGTCGGTGTAGCTGGCCGTGGTGATGCCGGTGGCGGCGGCGGTCGAGGCTTCGTCGCCGGACGCGGTGCCGCGGTAGACGTTGTACGACGTTGCACCGCTGCTCGCTGTCCACGAGAGCGAGACCTGGGTGTTACCGGCCGTGGCGGTCACGCCGGTCGGGACGGTCGGGGTCGGCGGCTCCGGCGTTGCCGAGGCCTCGTTCGACTCCGCCGATGTCCCGCCGCCGTTGACGGCGGCGACCTTGTAGAAGTAGGTCGTGCCGTTAGTGACGCTCATATTCGTGTAGCCACTGCCCGTAATGCCGGTGACAAGCGCCGTCGACGCTTCGGCGCCGGTGGCCGTGCCGCGGTAGACGTTGTAAGTCGTTGCCCCGGTGCTCGCGGTCCACGACAGCGCGACTTGCGAATTGCCGGCCGTAGCCGCCAGACCGGTCGGAGCGGCCGGTGCCGGCGGCTCCGGCTTGGCCGAGGCCTCAATCGACTGCGGCGACGTTCCGGTGGCGTTGACGGCGGAGACTTTATAGAAGTACTTGATCCCGTTGGTCACGCCGGTATCGGTGAAGGCAGGGGTTGTCGCCGCGCCGATCGGCGTCGATCCTTCGCCGCCGCTTGTTGTGCCGCGGTAGACGTTATAGCTTGTTGAGTAGGTGCCCTCGGTCCAGACCAGCGATACCTGCCCGTCTCCCGGTATCGCGGTCAGACCGGTCGGCGCAGACGGCAGCGGCGGCACTGCATCGGCATCAATCCGGTAGAAAGTCGCACCGTCGTACGTGGTCCCGTACAACGCGTTGTCGATCCCCTGGATGACACCGCTAAACGGAAAAACACCCTCACCGGCAACGGACCCATCGCCAAACCCGTGCAGAATGGACACGTTGCCGGAAAGGTCCGTACGGTAGGCCGTACCGCTTCCAACGTAGCCGCCATTCTCCGTCGTGCCGTACAAGTTGCCGTCAGATGCCTGAATGAGACCCGCGTACGGCCCGATCCCGTCATAGGGCACCGTTCCGTCGTTGAAGGAGTGCAGAATGGTCAGAACGCCCGCGGGAGTCATGCGGAACACCGAGCCGCAATTCGCCGACCCGCCTAGCGCGGTGTTACCGTAGAACATGCCGTCGCTTGTCTGAACGAGCACACCCTCCGGACAGGTTCCGTCGTTTGCCACCGTCCCGTCGCCAAACCAGTGCAGGATACTCTCCACGCCCGACGGTGTGATACGGAACAGCGTGCCGTTGTAGTTCACTCCGCCCGAGTTCGTCGTGCCATAGAAGTTCCCGTCGAGTCCTTGAATCAGTGGCGCGGTTGTGTAGTATCCGTCGTTCTCGACCGTTCCGTCGTCGAAGTTATGCAGAGTAGTCTCGACGCCCGCAGGCGTGATCCGGAACACCGTGCCGCAACCGTTTGATCCTCCCGCATCCGTAACGCCGTAGAAGTTGCCGTCGAGTCCCTGAACGAGAGCGGCCTCCGGATTGTAGCCGTCACGTGATACGGAGCCGTCCCCGAAGCTGTGAAGGATCGTCACGACACCCGCCGGCGTGATGCGAAACACAGTACCCAACCCGCTCCCGGGCTGTCCCGAAATTGCGGTCGACCCACCAAGCTGGGTTGTGCCGTACAAATTGCCATCGCTTGCCAGAACCAGGCCCGCATCGGGCGTTGTCCCGTCGTCCGGTACCGTCCCGTCGCCGAAGCTGTGCAAGATGGTCTCGCTGCCGGAAGCGTCGATCTCAAACACTGTCCCCAGATTTGCAGACCCTCCTTCAGCCGTGGTGCCGTAGAAGATACCATTACTTGCCTCGATCACGCCGTTTGGAAGAAGCCCGTCGTTCGGCACTGTTCCATTGCCAAAGGTGTGCAGGATCGTTTCGAGAATCGGCCTGTTCGACGCTTCATTCGAAACCGGGCCCGACCCTGTGCCGTTCACACCGGCGACCTGGAAATAGTAGTACTTGAGATTTGTGAGGCCCGTAATCATGATCGAAGTAGCGGTCGTCGACTGAACCGGCGTGCTGCCCTCTCCGCCGGCCGCCGTACCCTGATAGATGTTGTACGATGTTGCGGAACTGCTGCCCGACCAACTCAGGATCAACGCGCCGCTCGAGGAGGTGGCCGACAGGCCGGTTGGAGCGCCCGGCGACGATTGGGGCGTGGCGAATGCCTCTGTCGACCGGGCGGATGTTCCTACCCCGTTCACGGCGGCAACTGTGTAGAAGTATGTCAATCCATTGGTCAAGCCGGTGTCGGTGTAAGCCGGAGTCGTCGCCGTGCCAACAGCAGTCGATGCCTCGGCGCCGCTCGCCGTTCCTCGGTAGATACTGTAGGATGTCGCTCCGGTGCTCGCGGTCCACGAAAGCGCAATCTGCGCATTGCCCGCGGCTGCTGTCAGGCCGGTCGGCGCGGGCGGAATGGACAGCTCAGGCGTACCTGACGCCTCACTCGACTGTGGCGACGTTCCGCCGCCGTTGACGGCGGCGACCTTGTAGAAGTAGGTCACGCCGTTGGCTAGGCCGGTGTCGGTGTAGCTGGGCGTTGTGATGCCGGTAGCGGCTGCGGTCGAGCCTTCGGCGCCAGAAGCAGTGCCGCGGTAGATGTTGTAGGTCGTTGCCCCGGAGCTTGCGGTCCACGAGAGCGAGACCTGGGTGTTTCCGCCGGTTGCGGTAAGCCCGGTCGGGGCGGCCGGGATCGGCGGCTCCGGCGTAGCCGAAGCCTCACTCGACTGCGCCGACGTCCCGCCGCCGTTGACGGCGGCGACCTTATAGTAGTACTCGGTGCCGTTAGTCACACTCGAGTCCGTGTAGGCGGTGCTGGTGGCCGTGCCGATGGCCGTCGAGCCTTCACTGCCGCTCGCGGTCCCGCGGTAGACGTTATAGCTCG
>JBKQWH010000248.1:0-22067 GCA_052139635.1 Capsulimonadaceae bacterium | reverse complement strand
AGTTTGGTTGCGGCTATGCCGCGCTACGGACTTCAGCAACGACTCGGTCGTCCATAAGTCCCTCCTCTACGATCCCTCGAGGGCTATCGTTTCACTGAGCCTGCAGTCGACCGAATCCGTTCACGACGCTGGTCCCAGGTTGCATCGGGACCGGATGGCCGGCATTATTGACAAAAATCTGAATGCGTCGTAACGGACGCAGGTTCAATGCGTATTACGGAGCGTTATACTTGGCGAGCAACTTGATAATCGACTGGTTTCCCAGTGACTTTGCCTTATCCGCGGCCGTGGCGCCATTATTGTCCGTGGCGGTCAGGTCCGGACGCAGCGTCAGAAGGTACGACACGATTGGAGCCGATCCGTCGGAGACAGCCTTGATGAGCGGGGTCTCATTCAAATGGTTGCGAGCGTCGACCCAATTCGGATGGGCCGTGAGTGTCCGCTTGACCTCCGACAACTGAAGGTTGTTGATGGCATCGAACAATACGCCTGTCTCGGGAGTACCGGAGACGACCGGCGGCGCGGCGACCGGCTGTGCCGGTTGTTCGGTCGATGAGTTTGACGCCTGCGTCTGGTTTTCGGTATTGGAACCTTCGACAGTGGTCATGCGAATTCTCCAGACACCCCCATCGAGAACGGCCTCATATCGATGGCTCGAGGTTATCTTGGTGGATACCTTCGGAATGAGTAAGACGGTGTCCGGCGCTACCACCGTCGCAGTATATGCGTCGAAATTCTCAGGGATGTACTGGGCGATGAAGGCAGGCGCGCTTGTCACAGTGAACTTCATGCCGGATGGAAAAGTCACGCTAGGTCCATTGTCGGACGGATGTCCGTTTGCCACGATGATTCGATTCAGCCGGTCGTTTATCCCATTGACCGTGATAAAGAACTCGCGGCCGTACGGCTTGATTGCGTCAAGCGCTGAGGCAGGGTCGGTGGCGCCGCTTGCCTTAACGTTTTTCAGCAAGTTGGTGAGGTCCGAAAGGAGGGCCGGATCTTGCTCGAGGAAATTCGCGACCTTTGGATCAAATCCTGCCATCATCACGGGGCCAACCAGTGGACCGATCAATATGTCGTAACCGAACTTTGCCGCCGTATCATTAGTGAGTGTGTTTGCAAGATCTCGGGCCGTCTTTGCGCCGCTCAAGGCGCCGAGAGCCTCCTTCGCGCCGTTAATAGCAGCATCGGAAGGGCTCGTGCTAGCCGCCTGGCGTTCTACGTTCCCGGCGAGCGGGACCCGTGCATCGTATGCCATCAGGGGCGCTACCATGCAGTTTCCGATCCCTATCCACAAGATCAACCTCAGGTTTCGGTTCATTAACGTTTCCTTTCGTAGACCGGACAGGATTGCGGGGGGACGGAACCGCAACGTGAGTTATCCCGACATTACGATCGGCGTTTTGACGAGCCTGTCGCTGGAGAAAATCGTTGAGGGCAGGTTTGCCACAATCGAAGCCTTGGCGGTCGTGGCTAGCCTGCAGAGTTTCGAATATTGGGGCGAGGATCATAGGTTTGCGTGAGGATTTGCCGCTTTAAGGCGACGATACTCTGCCATCGCTGAGGTCAACTCCGGCGTAGGCGGCTCCGGGTTCTCAATCGAGGCGACGAACCTCGCAAAGTCACGCTCAGACAGAGTGATCCGCTCGTCTGTATCCAGCATCGACTGTGCGTTATCTGACGGAACAGCGTCGGGAAATTCCGTTGTAGATCCAGGCAGGGTGATGCCGGCCGCGAGGTCGACGTCGACCTCAACGAACACGCGAAGTCTGTCGTTGTCGTCAAAAACTTCATTGAGACGCCCGGTGATCTCCTTGAGCGTCCCCTCAATGACTTGCGGTTGTACCATGGCGGTGAACTTCCTCTCAATCGAATCGTACCACAAACCTAGGCGATAATCGATGACACGTGGGACACGTTCAGGCGGGATTCGGCGGCGGCGCCCCCTGAGCCGCAACCCAGAACGAGGCTGAATCACGTTCGGTGCGAGACAGTTCGAAAACACCGCGCGCAAACCAATTAACCCAATTAACCCCCGCGCCCGGCATTGACGGGGGATACACACGGCGTCGAAACGGCCCGAGACGTCATCGGCCGTCCGTCTTCGCAAGTCCGGCGGCGTTTGCGACGGAGGTATACTGTTGGCATGCGTCTTACCTATCGGCTGGCGTTGCTGGTCGCGCTGGGCGCGGTGCCGCTCTTATGGATCGACCGCGTGCCCTGGCTGCTCAACGGGATCGTCGGCTACGATATTGTTCTGGTCGTTCTCGCGATCGTCGACCTGTTCTCCGTGCCGCCGCTCGGCCGGATCTTGTCGGTGGAACGCCGGGTCGACGAGAAGCTGTCGCTTGGCGCCGCAAATCCGGTGCATGTCGATGTGCGCAGCCTCATGCGCGTGCCGCTGGTCGTTGTGGTGCGCGACGAACCGCCGTACCAGTTCGACGTGGACGTCGACACGGAGCGGCGGCTGACTGTGCCGCCGCTGAATCGCCCGGTGTCGTTCACGTACCATGTCACGCCTCCGGCCAAGGGCGACTTCGTTTTCGGCGATATCTTCGTTCGATATGCAGGATTTCTCGGGCTTGTCGAGAGGTTGGGGAAGGTGGGCGCGAACCGCGCGGTGAAGGTCTATCCGAACCTGCTCGAAACCCAGAAGTACGAGATGCTGGCGCGCCGCGGCCGGCTGATGCAGGTCGGCATCCGCGCCGCGAAGTTTCGGGGTGGCGGCGCCGAGTTTGAGAGCCTGCGGGACTACGTGCCCGGCGACGAGTATAAGAAAATCGACTGGAGCGCGACCGCCCGGCGCGGCAAGCTCATCACGCGCCAGTACGAGGCGGAGCGAAGCCAGAACATCATCCTTCTCCTCGACACCGGCCGAACCATGCTGCAGCCGGTGCAGAAGATGGCAAAACTAGACTACGTGGTCAATACTGCGCTGATGCTGGCCTATGTCGCGGCCAGTTCCGACGATAAGGTCGGTCTGATGGCGTTCGACGCTGAAGTGCGGGCCTTCCTGCCGCCAGCCAAGAGCAAGGCGCAGGTTTACCGCATCCTGGAGAGCCTGTATAATCTGGAAGCCCGGCTGGTGGAGACCGACTATCCGGAGGCCTTTCGCCATCTGGCGACCCGTTGGCGCCGGCGTTCGCTGATCGTCCTGTTCAGCGACCTGGTCGACCCGGACTCGTCTGCCCAGATCCTCGACGCCGTCCCGATGCTCGAGGAGCGCCATCGCGTGGTCTGCGTTACGGTCAGCGACCCGAACATCCTCGCCGCGGCGCGCAAGATGCCGGAGGCGACGCCGGAGGTCTACGCCAAGGCCGTTGCGATGCAGGTGCTGCAGGAGCGCAAACAGGCCATCAACGCCCTCAAGCGCCGTGGGGTCTGGACCATCGACAGCCCGCCGGAGGACCTGAGCGCGGACCTGATCAATCATTACATGGATCTCAAGTCACGATCTTTGATTTGAGGAGCGTGGATAGTGGATAGTGGATAGTGGTTAGTGGTTAGAAGAGCCCGGAAACGTTGAGCGAGAGGATGGTGAGCAGAGTGGCACGCCGAGTTTACCCCGTCTTTGAGCATGCGCCGGCTGCACCGACCGGTGCGCCGGCCGTCGAGAATTCGTATCCGCCGTCCGCGGGAACCGCGCTCGCGACTCTTCTCGATTTCCACCCGGAGCTCGAGCCGCTTCTCGACTTCTGCGCCGATGATCCAATCGACATAGCCCGTGCGGTCGGGATGATCTATCCGGGCGAGGAGGATGCGGAAGAGGACCTCGCCGGCATCGACTTCGGCCAGCTCGAGTGGCACGAGGCGACCGCCGGTCTCGCGGCCGTCCATCACGCCGCGCGGGCGCTCCAATGCGACCCCGACAGCGTGGCCCGCGTTCTCTACGATCCTCACCTGCGTCCCGCCGACGTCATCGCCGACCTCATAGCGCTGGAGAACGTCCTCGAGATTGCCCAGCAGCACGAGATCCGCTTCCAGCTTCGCATCTCCGGCGAGCCGGAGTTATGGCGCAGGATTGGGTAGCGGAGGTACGCGCCGTTCCTCAACCGCCCCTTTGCCTGCGGATACGGAAACGCCTCCTCGCAGCGAGTCATATTGGCCGCTGACCTGCCGTCGTTCCGGAGCCGCCCGCGAGGTCGGTTAGCAGCAGCCCCCTGCTGCAAGTATCAGGATAAACCCCAGTACGGCGATGTTCCCTGTGAGATAGGCCCATGTAAACGGAGTCCTCTTGTTGTAGAGGAGATACACAGCGATACCAGTGCTGCCAATGGGACAGAGAAAATGCATGAGCGGATTGAAAATCCACCCGACGAGCGGACGGAAAATCCACCCGATAAGCGCTGGAAGGTATAACATGGTGCACGTTACGGCCACGCCGGCGATAAGGCCCGCAAGAACCTGGCACAACACATAGATGATGCTTACCTTTGCCGGAGGCTCGAGCTGGTCGTGAGGTATCGGCGGCGGCCAAATGCCGTCGTCAGGTTGAGACTGAGACTCGGCTTGATTCCTGTCAGGTTCAGACATCCGTTATGCCAATCCAGGACACTTATGTAGAATATAGCCTGCGATACGATGAATGTCAAGCTGTCGACGCCGTCGGCGCTTACGGATACCGAAACGCTTCCTCGTAACGTTGCCGATCGGTGATAATCTCGCCCATGTACTTGCCGGTCTCGCCGACGCTGTAGATGACGAAGCCGCCGGCTTCGAGGCGGTACTTCATCGGCTTGCCGTCGAAGGGATCGACCGGAACCGACGGCATGGCCTCGCTGAGGGTCACCGGATACGTGTGGTGCCGGCCGCGCCACACGAAGACGGCGGCAGCGCAGCGTGTGATGTCGGCCTCGGCGTGGACCGTGGCGGCTCTTGTCGGACATTTCGATGCGACCGGCGTGAGTATGTCTACAATGACGTAAGCCAGCGACTTGTGCGGCGTCAGGAAGTCCTGCGTGATTGCGTCCATGGCTGTCTGTGAAACCGGGTAGGGGAGCCGGGACGCATCGATGTTCTGTCGCATCAGGTTGATGAACCGGGACCCGTTGGCGTCGATGATTGCCTGCCATATTCTTCCGGAATACGGCAGAGACCTGGCATTGTGACAACTGAGTATACTGCTGTTCTCAGTCGCGGCCAGTGCCGGAGGCCCGTGTTTCCCGATATACATTATCTCAGAATTGCCGAAGGCCAACTCCTGCTTGAGGCCATCCGAGAGCGGCGCCGGCGTCCAATCCTTGTCGATGGAGGCCTCCACATCGGCCGCCGCGGTCGGGTCTCCATGCGATGCGATGAGTATTTGCTGCATCCCTTTTAAGGTGATCTCGTCGTCGGATAGACCGCCCAGCCATCCGATCAAGCCAACATCGCGATAGGCGTCGCGGCTGGTTTGAAATCCGAGCGCCTGCTCCCGTACCGCTTCGACCGGCCGGCTGTCACGCGCCATGAGAACGCTCTTTAACGCGATAATACGCGCTGCTCGGCGCATCTGGGCGTATTCCGGGAAGACAACGGTGGCGGGGTCCTGACCCGTGTCCACCCGCGGGAAGACGCAGTTGGGGATGCTGGCCGCCTTCTCCGCCAGGCTCACCAGGGATGCGTCCCGATGGAGGTACGTTTCTGCGGACGCCCAGTCGGACTCCGACGCGGTTGGTTGCTTCGGCCGGAAAATCGCGAAGTTCACGCTGTTCTCGAGGTTGTCCGGCGGCATCGACTCCATCTGCTGAAACAGAGGCGCGGCGTTCGGCCCGGACGTGGGCACGGCAAAGATGTCCGAGAGGGTGGTTGGAAGGCCTTTCTGACGCGCCGCGGCGACGCGTGCCGCATAGGTCGGGTACCGCATGGCCTCGACCAGATCCTTGCGAGAATCGGCGGTGATTTGGACGTTCTGAATCGCCTCCTGGACCGCGGAGCAGCCGGCTGCAGCCGCAATGACAGAGCAAAGCGCGAAGAGAAGCGGCAGTCGGCGACAAGTGGGCCGGAACGTGAGCATCAGGATACCCCTTTACTGGACGGATATCTCTATAACGAGCGGATGCATCGAGTGGTTTCGCCGAAGTTGCCTGTCGTGTCAATGCGCGGCCCCGCATCGTCTACGGATATCGAAATACCGATAGTGCCCCGTTTCCATCGCTAGGGGCGCCACCGTTATCGTGCCCCGACTCGCCGACACTGTAAATGACAAAGCCTCTGCCGACCCGGCGGTACTTCATCGGTCGGCCGTCGAAAGGATCGGTGGGGACCTGCGGCATGGCCTGCTCAAGGCGTGCGGGATAGTCCGGGTGTTGCCCGCGCCAGACGAGGACGGCGGCGGCGCACCGGGTAATATCGGCCGTGGACTGTATCAGCGCGCCCGTGGTTGCGCCCTTGGATGGATCCAGGTAGATGACGTCGACCAGCCAGTACTGGATCGATGATCCGCTGGCGAGCAGGTCCTTGCTGATGGCATCGAATTCCGTTTTGGACTGGGGATACGGGCGCCGGCTGGCGTCGATGCTCCGGCGCATCAAGTCGATGTAGTGTGAACCGTTCGCATCGATGAATGCGTTCCATAGTTTCCCGGTGAGCGGAAGCGGGTGGTTGGAAACGGTCACTCCGAGGGCCGTCATCGATCCGGGGCCGTGTGTTTTGATGTGCGCAATCTCCGAGCTCCAGTTCGCCATCTCCTGCTTCAGCGGTTCGGTGAGGGGTGTCGGTTCCCAATTCCTGGCAACGGACGTTTCAACGGCTTCCGCCGCCGGACCGCCGTGGGAGAGGATGAGGATTCTCTGCATCCCCTTCAGGGTGATCGCGTCATTGGTAAGGCCCACCAGCCAGCCAATGAGAAGGACGTCGCGGTGGGCATCGCGACCCGTTTGAAATCCGAGCGTCTGCTCGCGGACCGCGTCGACCGCGTGACCGTCATGCGCCATCAGGACGCTCTTGATCTCGATAATCTGCGCTGCGCGGCGTATCTGGGTGTATTCCGGAAACGTGATAGCGGCAGGGTCCTGCCCCGTGTCGGTGCGAGTGAAAACGCAGTTTGTCATGCGGGCGGCCGATTCCGCAAGGCTCACCAGTCGCGCGTCGCGCTTCAGGAATCTGCGCATTGCGTCCCAGTCGCTTTCGCTCAGTTGGTCTTTCGTGGAGATCGCGCTGACGGCCGCGTACTCGAGGTCATCGGGCTTCATCGATTCCATCTTCACAAACATCCCAGCGGCGTTCGGCCCGGCCGACGGCTTCGGGAATATCTCGGCCAGATTGGTCGGCAGCCCGTCATTGCGCGCGGCGGCGAGTTTTGCGGCATACGTCGGGTGCGCAACGGCCCCGGCCAGTTGCTTCCGAGCCGTGGTAAGGAACCCCGTTTTCCAGTCCGGAGGCGACTGCTGGGCCGCGTGGACGGAGACCGCGGCGACAAGGAGCAGCAAGCTAACCACGAAGTGACGAATGGTCATGAGATTTCGCATATAAGTGCCTTCTTTTGTGTTCATTGGCCGGCGCGCAGAGAGATATGTGCCGGCAGCCCATCTGCTTTTTGTCAGCGGTATTTCCCGCGATGGCGACGGGGCCGGGGCGGGCGGCGGAGCTTGGCGCGAGGTCCCGGGTCCGGATGGTGGTCCGGTCGCGCTATCCGCCACCGCGGAAGACTGGCGACACGCTGAAAGTTGGGGCCTCGCGGCTCTCTAAGACTGAGCGGAATGGCGGCGCCGGCAAGCAGCGCTACCGTAAGGCAGAGATCCGCGTAGAGGTCCCATGGGTGCTCATATCCGGGCGGCAGGTGCTCCTGACGGAAGGTCGCGATGGACCCGAAATGTATAAAACCGACTGTCGACAGCGCCACGACTCCGCCGAGGAGAACGCGAAAGCCGCGCCCCGACTGCAGCCACGGGAGACGAACCCGCCGGCGTGTCTTCATGGTTTCGCCATGTACCTGGCCAGGAAGCGCGTGCTGACCTCGCCCTTGCGGAAGAAGGGGTTGGCCATGATGCGTTTGTGGTACTCCAGATCCGTCTTCACCCCGGTGATCTCAACTTCGTCGAGGGCGCGCTGCATGCGGGTGATGGCGCCGGCACGGTCATGGTCCCAGACGATGATTTTCGCCAGCATGGCGTCATAGTATGGCGGCACCTCGCACCCGCCGAAGATGTGAGTGTCCACGCGAACGCCCGGGCCACCCGGAAGCCGGAGGGTCTCGATTCGACCGGCGCTGGGTGAGAAGTCTCGGTCGGGATCGCGCGACGTGATTCGAACCTCGATCGAGTGGCCGTCCCACGCGACGCTTCTCTGGGGGATCTTGAGCCGCTCGCCGCAGGCGATTCTGAGTTGGGCCTTGACCAGATCGATGCCGGTAATCTCCTCCGTGATCGGATGCTCGATCTGCAGGCGTGTGTTCATCTCCATGAAGTAGAAGTTGTTGTCGGGAGTGACAATAAACTCCACTGTCCCGGCGCTGGCGTATCCGGCCGCCTTTGCGGCCCGCACAGCCGCATCGCAGAGCCGGCGCCGCACGGTTGGATTGAGCCCGGGAGCAGGGGCTTCCTCGACCATCTTCTGGTAGCGCGCCGTCTGCAGGGAGCAGTCTCGCTCACCCAGGTGGATGACACTCCCGTGCTCGTCGGCCAGCACCTGGACTTCGATGTGACGGAAGTTCTCGATCAGCTTCTCGATATAGACATCCGCATTTCCGAAGCTCGACTCGGCCTCCGCCTGGGCGGTTTTGAGCGCTCTGGGAAACTCGTCCTCGTGCGGAACAACGCGGATGCCGCGGCCGCCGCCTCCGCCCGAAGCCTTGATCATCACCGGATAGCCGATCCTGGCGGCAATGCGAGCGGCCTCGGCCTCGTTGCGCATGGCGACATTCGTGCCCGGAACGATCGGCACGCCCGCCCTCTCCATGGTCGCCCTGGCCTGGATCTTGTCGCCCATGATCTCGATGGCACGGACCGGTGGGCCGATGTACTTGAGGCCCAGATCCTGGCACATCCCGGCAAACGAGGCGACCTCCGCGAGGAATCCGATTCCGGGATGAACCGCGTCGCACCCGGTGATGACCGCGGCGCTCAGGATATTCGGCGCGTTAAGATAGGAGGCCCTTGCCTCCGCCGGGCCGATACACACGGCCTCGTCGGCCAGCCGGACGGCGAGCGAATCGGTGTCGGGCTGGGAGTAGACGGCGACGGTGGCGATCTTCATCTCACGGGCTGCGCGGATCACGCGCACGGCGATGTCGCCGCGATTGGCAATCAGTATTTTCTTGAACATGGGATGCGCAAGGCCCATTGGCGGGCACGCGACGACATAAAGGCGACGTGCAAAAACAACCGCGGCTCTTCACCAGGCCCTGAACGGTTCGGCGAGATGAACTCCTTGCCGGAGGGGCCATATCTCCTCACCTTGGTTATGCTTCAGGAGAGGCCTTAAGAGAATGAAGCACTTATTCTTGCACGTCGCCACAGGCGACGTGCAAGAATAGCTGCGACAATAACTTCAGCCAGTATGGTTGAAGAGTATGAGCGATTACTCTGACGCGTGGACTTGAATGCCGGAGTGCCGCCGGGCCGGTTTGTCGGGCCTTTCTATAAGCCGGGGTCGGCTGTGGGAATATTCGGAATTTTGATGTCGCCCGGGCCAACGGTTCCGTTGCCCTCTCCCGTAGTGGCTGCCGCATCGGGCGACTGCCTGCGCCCAGCGGCCGGCGTCCAGGCCGGGTTGTGCTGATAAGGTCCTCGCTGAGCGGAGCCCTCGTACTTTCCATGGCCAGTCTCGACAACCGTTCCCGAAGTCGGGTCGATCTGGAAATGGCAGCCCGGGGCAAATATCATGTCATCCGTTACTCCGTACGGCTTCAGGTCGCTGAGCGAGCTCGGTGCGCGGTCATCGTTGGCGGATTTATACATCGTCACAGCCTCGTTCATCTGCGCCTCGTACTCCGAGCATGCAGCGCCGTAAGCCCGCTCCATCGGTGTGGCAGGCTGACCCGGCTGGGAATGTGGATCCGCGATGCGTGGAATGTACATAGCCGCCAGGATGCCGATGATGCACAGAGTGACCAGAAGACCGATCAGGGTCCAATTGCCATACTGCCGGGAGCGAATGGAACGCTTAATCATGGTTGGGTCCTATCCGGCACCATACAGAACGCCTTCGATTCATCGATGCCAGGCCCGCGCTCAAGGCGAGTCCAGTCCACAGTGTTCGACAAGTCCGACAGGTCAGACGGGTTCGATTTCCTCCGAGCCTGCTATCCGGAAAAGCCGGAACCCGTATTCCACGGGTGTACCTTCCTCGACGTATGCTTCGACAACAGTTCCATCGACGTCCGCGACGACGTCGTTCATGAGTTTGAGGGACTCGACCGCTCCGACGACTTGCCCCTTGCGCACATGGTCACCCGGGCGAACGGCCGGATTGGCCGGGTGAAACAGGCCTACAATGCGTGAAACAATGTAATTCTGTGCTTCGGATGGCTTCGGGACAGCCGTGGCCGTGATGGACGCTGGAATGACCATGGAAGGCGGCGCCAGATCGTGCTCGGGCGACGCGACCGGCGCGACACCCGTTAAAGGCACGGCCCCTTTCCGCAGTCGAATGCGCGAGCCGCCTTCCTCGACGCTAATCTCCGATATATCGTTGTCTCGCAGCAGTATCGCGAGATCCTGGATGACAGCGATGTCCATATTACAGCTTCAGGCTAAAGCACACATACTCGACCAGTCTCAGTGCTTGTGAGACGATAACCAGGCCGAGGCAGAAGATCAGGACATTGTCGATGATCACGGCACTCGAACCGTGTAGCACGGCAATTTGGTTCGAGGATGTCGGGTCCATCTGGAAGCGCGACGTAGCGGCCTCGATCTTTCCAAGAAGGTCCTGCATGACACCCTGAACGGCGGCGAGGTTCAGCAGGAATCCTCCGGTTACCCCAACCGCGACCAATCCGGAAAGCAGTTTATACTTCTGGCGCTGGTGCTCGTTATAGATAATACACTTTCTGCAGCGATCGCGCTTTGCGGTCGCGGTGAGCATCGTCTTCGGAGCCGCTGCCGTGAGGTTCAGCTTTTGATTTGCGGCATTTGCCTGATCTTTCCAATCCGACGCGATTACCGCCTGCAGTACGATCCGCTCCTCGCACATGCAGCCCTCTTTATACCACCAGCACGGCCCGCGCCGGCGTATGTAGATCGGGCACTTAACACGAATCTGGTCGCGACAATAGGGTAGCTCCCAGCACCGTCCGAGAAACTTCTGTTTCTGGGTGGACGACCGCTGTTTCGCGGCCGACGATCCGTATTTGAGGTTCGCCCGCTGGATCGCCGCCATTTCCGCGCCGGCCGCAATGCGCCTGCCGATATCCCAAATAACGAACAGGACGGACGGAACGCCGAAGATCCACCAGAGCGATTGCAAATCGGTGAGAAGGACCGTTGTGGCGGCGCTGTCGGACAGGCTCGTCCAATTGAATAGGAGGTTCTCTGTCACGAATGGCAGGCCTAGGTACAGCACCGCCGCAATGCCCGCAAGCACATATCCGAGTCCCTCGTCGCGAAATGTGCAAACGATCAGCGCTAATACTCCGATAACGGACACGACTCGGAGCCACTGGACGATAATGCCGATATTCTCGATGTAGCGATGTTGCACGTCCTGCGCCGCTCTCGAGAATCCCGGGTTGGCCCACGCCCCTCCGAACAGGCCCCACATCAGATATCCGAAGAGACATGCGGCCGCGAACGCGCTGACATAGAACACGATCCGAGCGACATCATCCGCGGCCGTCCCGGTCCCGCGCCCACGATTGTCGCTCGATCCGCCGGACGGCAAGTCTGGTTGGTTCGGTTGTTGCGAAATATCAAATGTTTCGGGCATGCCTCTCCTCCGTCGGACTCCTTATTGACCAGCCGCCCGGATGCAGTTATTTCACACGCTCCAGATACTGGTCACTACGCGTATCGATCTTGATCTTGTCGCCGACCTTCACGAAAAACGGGACGGTTACTACCGCTCCGGTCTCTACGGTCGCCGGTTTGCCGCCTCCCGACGCGGTGTCGCCCTTTTCGCTTCCCGCTGTCTCGGTCACGACAAGCTCGACGAAGCTCGGGATTTCGATGCCGATGATCTCGCTCTTGTGGTATTGGACGGTCAACTCCATGTTTTCTTTCAAATACTTGATGCCCGGGCCAATCTGTTCCTTGCTGACGCTGACTTGATCGTATGTTTCCGGGTCCATCACGTAGTAATCGGTCCCGTCGTTGTAAAGGTATTGCATGGTCTTGCGTTCGAGGAACGCCTGGTCCATCCGTTCGCCCGCTCGCCAGGTCTTGTCGACGACCCGGCCGTTGCGTATGTTGCGCAGGGTCGAGCGCACGAACGCGCCGCCCTTGCCCGGCTTCACATGCTGGAAGTCGACAATCTGATAGATATCGCTGTCGATCAGGATCGAAATCCCGTTTCGGAAGTCACTCGTGTCCATGTTGGGAAGTATTATACTCCTGCGTCGGTGTTGTAGCTCAGGAAGCCTGACCCGCGCGTCATATTCATTTCTTGTCAGCGCACCCGTTTGCTGCCGGCTGCCGTTCAATAAGCCGGAACGGATTCGAACGGCCGGAAGAGCGCCGCCTCGGGAAGTCTGTACGTCAAGCGCTCATGAATAATGCGAGTCAAGGATCAGACGTTCGTTACGTCTGCCGCCGTCTGTATTCGGAAAGCTCGCAATATTATAACACAGAGGCGCCTGGTTTCGTTGCGGTCTCATTATGCATCCCTCCCGACTGCTTCTTCCGAGCACTCGATACGCGGATACAGGGTGCCATGGGTCTCTGCTTTCATCCGCGATCGAGCTGCCAGCCTTCCTGTCCATTATATCATCTTTGGACACGGCAGCGTGCGAATGGTTGCTCGCATGCACCGCAAGGTATACTAACGCGTGCCTGCCGGAATCGTTTCGCCAGGTCCGTATCGAAAATCAAGTCGGTATGGCTTTCAGTCCGGATGCGAGTGGGATCTCTCATGCAAAGACGATTGTTGTGTTTGCCGGTAACCTCTCGCGCTGCCGTGGTGCTCCTGGCGGCGGCTTGGATGACTGCGGGCTGCTCACATCCTAAGGAGGGGCCTGCCGTTGCCACTCAAACCGTCGGCGGCCTGACTATCTCGTTTACAACGTCCCCCTGGCCGCCGCATTCGGGTGACATTACGGGGATTGTCGGGGTCAGCGATGCCGCGACGGGCGCCGCGGTCGACGATGCCAGTGTCGTCGCGTCAGCCGATATGACCGCGCCCAGAAATCCCGGCGCCCCGGCCAGCGGCCGCTTTCAGGGTAATGGCCAATACGAGGTGCCGCTTCGCGTGATCGCGACCACGTACTCCGTCGACGTGCATATCGAAAGACCAGGCCAGCCGGCCGCGGACGCCGATTTCCCGCTCGACGTCTGGCAGTAGATCGCCGTCGCGATACGGCTTAACCACGGAAAGCACGGAAGCTTCTTGCTGTAGGCGATAACCAATGTGAGGAGATGTATCAGATGGTCGAAATTGAGGCACGCTACGACGGGAGCAAGAAGTGCACGCTGGATCACGCGGAAGGAGCCCGGATTGGCACGGACGCGCCGCGCGACATCGGGGGTGACGCGTCGGCCTTTAGCCCGACCGACCTGGTTGCAGCGGCTCTGGCTTCCTGCATCCTGACCACGATGGCGATGTTCGCTGAGCGGCATGGGCTGGATCTCACCGGCATTCGCGCACACGTGTCAAAGGATATGAACGTTTCGCCGCGGCGCATCCGCAGCCTGCCGGTTACCGTTACCTTGCCCGAGTCGATACCGGCGGACTTCCGGGAGACCCTCGAGCGGGTCGGCCACCTCTGTCCGGTCCACGCCAGCCTGCATCCCGATATCGACGCACCCATCGAGTTTCGATACGAGTAGCCGGCAGCCGCCCGTGTGCTACTCGTAACGCAGTTGCGTTGCGCCGACCATAATCACATCACCGATGATGAGCTCCCGGCGGACTTCGGCGGGCTTTCCATTGACCAGGATGCCGTTGGACGAGCCGAAGTCGGAGATCAGGTGCCGGCCGGCCTCATACTCGATCCGGGCGTGTGTGCGGGAGACCGATGTGTCGGCCGGGATGGCAATGGGGTGATCGAGGGATCGTCCAATGACGGCGGTTTCGTGGGTCAGCGCGAAGGCCTGCCCGAGATACGGGCCCTCGATGCAGACCAGCCGGGTCCCGATGATCCGCGGCCCGGCTTCGCCGGAGAGGTCCTCTTTCCCGATAGTCTTGCCGTCGCCGGATTCCTGCGGGGCCTGGCTCCCGTCCTCGTCCGCGGAATGTGCCGCCGGTCGTGAGTTTCGGGGCAAAACCTTGTCCGCTGTGTCAACCGGAATGATCCTGCCGTTAGGCGCACGGTGTGTGCGCGCAACCGACCGGATGTGGACAGCCGCTCGCGCCGAATTCGACCCCTCCCCGGCCCTCCCCGCAAGCGGAGAGGGAGTTGCGGAACTCGCTGCCTCCGTACCGCGCGACTCCGCCGGCGCGGAGTCCTGTTCGGGACGGGCCAACTGAGCGGACGGAATCGCCGTCGTTCGTTCTCCAATCGCCCACGTTTTTGCGGGTCTCTGCAGAGCCGGAGCGGGCTGCGGACCGACGGGATCTGCACGGGAGACCAGGTCACGGAACATAAACACCGTGCCGCCCACATCGATGACGTCCCCGTCCTTCAACCACTTCTCCGACGTCAATTCTTCCTGGTTGAGCAGTGTTGCCGGATACCGGTCCCGTTCCATCGGCGAGCGCGCCGCATGCCGCAGCCGGTAGCGGCCGGTTCGGGGGATCAATTCGAGGACTGCATGCACGGGCGCTACCTGGTGATGTGTCAGGACAATATCGCACACCGAGTCCGAGCCAATTCGATACACGGATCGGCCAATGGTGTATTCGCGGATCATGCCGCGGCGGGTTGTTCTATGCAGCCACGCCACTCGCAGGACATCGGGCAACAGGGAGCCCATCAAGCCCGAGAGCATTCCCGCAACGGTTAGGGCTCCTAACCGCCAGATGTACCCGATGAAGTCGCCCGGCTTGAAGACCTCAATCGACAATTGAAAGAGGATTCCTCCGATCAGTGCGCCAAGGAATCCGCCGGCAGCGCCGCGGGCCGCAATCACTGTCGACCGCTGGTCGAATCCGGCGACCGCACCCGCCACGGCTCCCGCCGACGCCCAGATCCCGGCCAGGACCAGCACTCCCGCGATGAAGCCCGCGGAACCGCCATCCGGCTGCGTCGAGGGGAGGACATTGTAGAGGAATATGCCGAGTGCCGGGGCGGCGAATGCCGCGACGGCTCCACAGGCGAGGCCGGTAAAGAGCGCTCGCCGGCGCTGAGCTCGGGTATCCCGAAATACGGACTCCGCGGCTCCGGCCAGGAGGGACATTAAGAACGAGAACAGCCCGCAATACTGGTACACCGACGATTCCGCGGCCGGTGTGGTCGGTCCACCGTGGCGTGCGAACGTATCCGCGGTCGTTCCGGAGATGTCCATCGCGACCCAGGTCGCCACCGCTGCCACGATGCCGCAGGCGGCCGCCAGAGCTGTCTTAAACTGCTGTGTCATAATCCCGATCGGAACCCGTTCCTGCGTTTAAGTCATTTTATTCCGAAATCGGCGCAGCGCGCGGGCCACATCGACGTATTGGCGTGCGCGGTGGAGGATTCCTGCCATGTCAGACGCCGTCACGTTATGCCGGAACCACGTATCGACCTCTTCGACCCGGTATCCCAGCCTCAGCGCCCCGACAGTCAGCGCGACCTCGACTCCGAAGCCGGCTGCGAACAAATCCGCGTCCTGTCCGGGACGCAGCGCCTCCAGAACGACTCCGCGCACGCAGCGCTGACCACTCAGCGGTTGCCGCAGTGACTGTCCCGTAAGACGGTGAATACCCTCGCTCGCGAGACGAACGACACGTCCGGCGCCTCCCGACCGGCCGGATGCCGCGAACTTCGGGTCCGGCGGCAGAACGCCGATCGTCATATCGGCCCGGCCTGCGCGGATCGGCTCGACCAGCTTGATCGCCTCCGCGGCGCTCACGCCCAGGTCGGCATCGAGAAGCAGGAACACCTCAGAGTCGGCCGCCGCGCGATAAGCGGCCGACAGAGCCGCGCCCTTTCCGGCGTTGGGTTGCGACAGCACCGTATCCGCTCCGGCCGACTTCGCGACGCTCGCTGTCTCGTCCGTGGAGCCGTCGTCGACGACCACAACGCGGTCGACCACGCCGATCGACTTCAACGCATCCACGGTTGCTCCAATTCGCGCTGCCTCGTTATACGCGGGAATGAGCGCGCAGACCTGACTTTTGGAGTGTGTCACGGGTGACTTTGTTCCTCGATCGAAGCGGGCAGCTCGCGCGTCGCGGTCGTCTTCAGGCCGTAATCGGCCTTGTCCGCGCCGCCACGCAGTGCAAAGGGAAGATCCAGCTTTCCGAGCGGCGTGTCCACGCAGTCCACGGTAGCGATCTGGCACTTCTGGAATATGGGGATTGACGAGGTGACCGTGTCGATCGGCTCACAACCCACCACCGAAACGTCCGCGCCGGCCGCCGGCAGCGCGCGTCCGACGGCGCCTTCGATATCCTGTGCGGCGGACACTTCCGGCGTGCCATCGTCGCTATGTCCGCCGATAATCACGAATAGCCGGCAAGGCTGGCTCACGTCGCCGGCGACGGTAATGCACCTCGTGTCCTTATAGACGCTCAGCAGCGCCGTACTCGCGGGGTCTGCCTCAGTGTTGGTGTCGGTGGTAGAGTCCGTTGCCACGTTCGTCACCGTGTCCGTCCCGGAGCAGAGCACGGTCGCAAGAGGGGCGAGAAGAGAATCGGTCGGTACATCGGTTCCGGCAGGCGGAGATGCATTCGGCGAGAGCTTGGACAACAGATCGACTCGATCGCTCGACGTGAGATCGAGGAAGCGGTCCGTGACCGATACAACCGCCGTGACTTTACCTCCGGCATCGCGGATCGCGTCCTCCACGGAATCCTTCGCCTGGGAGTAGTTGCCGCAATCAATGACCTCCACGTTTTTGCCGTCGAGCATGCCTGCCACGGTTTGCAGCCGCAGGCCGTCGACTGCAGCCTCGACGTGGGTTAGGCGCCGCTTCGCCTCGCGTCCCTCCTGGACGGCGCCGTCAACCTGCTTTTGGAGCACGGCAAGGCTGCGCTCCTGCTGTTTTTCCTGCGCGGGCTCGATGCGCTCACCGATCAAAATGCCCACGGCCAGCGCAATAAACACGGCGCAGATCGTGACGATGTGGTAGCTAATATTTAACATTTAACATACGTGCAGTTCATCGATGGTGATGGTGCCCGAGCCAGGGGATATGCAGTTTCAGCCAGATTCGGGCCATCTCCCCCAGATTGCGCCATAGCGGCGAATCGGAAACGACCAGGAAGATCGGGAACATGGCCGAGCAGACAATCGCCACAATTCCCATTACCGGCGCCGTTGGCCGGTAAAGTTTATAAACGCCGCGCGCGTCCACCAACCGGTTTCCCACCTTCAGGCGAACCAGGAAGGTGCTCGCCATTCCCGAGCGGCCCTTGTCCAGGAAGTCCTCCAGGTTGGAGTGCGTTCCCACCGCGACGATGATGTCCGCGTGATGCTCGTAAGCGAACAGCAGCGCGGCATCCTCGCTCGTGCCCGGCACCGGAAAGGTCTCGGACCGCAGACCGAGCTGCTGCATCCGCTGCAAGCCGGGTGCATCGCCGGTTCCGGCGTAAGCGTGAACGATGATGCGCGCCCCACATCGCAGTGCCGCGTCGGAGACGCTGTCCATGTCGCCGATAATGATGTCGGGGCGGTGCCCCATTCCCAGGAGGGCGTCCGCACCGCCGTCTACCGCGATCAAGACCGGGCGAACATCGTGAATGTACGAGCGCAGAAGCTGCAGATCCTCGCGGTAGCTCTCACCCCGCACCACGATCAGCGCATGGCGTCCCGCAATCTTCAGCTTGCCGGCCGGAGGAACGTCGGTCGGGTCGAGCAGCAGGTACATCTCCGACTCGATGTACTGGAGCGTGTTGCGTGCAAAACGCTCCAGTTCCGAGCCGAGATTCGCTCGGGCGGCGGTCGTCTCACTCCGGGTTCGCTCCTCGTCCCAGCATTCCAGCGCGCCGACAATCTTCCCGTCGCGGCTGCGCAGGCCCCCGGGACTCAGGGTGACCCGCTCGCCGTCGCGCAGCTTGTCGATTGCGCCCGTAGGGACAAGTTGGTAGAGGGGAATGCCGGCCGCCAGCAGCACATGGGGACCTCGATTGGGGTATCGACCGCTGACGAACGGCTGGACATTGACCACCGCCGCCGCCTTCCCATCCGCAAGTCCGCGCGCCGCAAGGGCGTCGAGGTCGACGTGGTCTATGACCGCGATCTCGCCCGGCCTTAATCGCTTGAGAAGGTTCTTCGTACGACGGTCCACCCGCGCCACAGCCTGAATCGTGCCGTCCTGCAGAGTACCCGCCGCCTGAGTTATCGGCAAATTCACCCGATCTCCCGTGCCGTCCGGGGCCCGATCCCGCGGCCTGCACCGGTTCCGGATCATTTACAATCATCGGAACGACTACATTGGACGTTAAGGTTCGCCAATAGACGCGGACGAACCCTCGACGATAAGAAGTATAGCACATCAGTCGCACGTGCCGATGAGGTTCTCAGGGCAGGCAGCCTCGCGACGACGGGAGGAGGCCGAAAGTCAGGCGCATCGATCGCGCCGATGGTATAATGGGCGTACACACAACGGCCAGTGTCGCACCGACGTGACGCGTGGCCGAAACTCCAGGTGGCAGGAACTTGGCAAAGAGGAAGGCACAGGGCGAAAGGCGGCCGAGCGGATCTCCGACCGGCGTCGTCGAGCGCCGGGGCGATGCGGGGCATGTCGCGCACAGCCGGGGCCTGGGACATCGGAGACCGGGCGGTGCCGGGTCTCCGGTGCTGTGGATGCTTGCGGCGATCGTGGCCGTGACGGCGGTCGCCTTTGCAAGGGTTCACAGCTTCGACTTCGTCGCGTGGGACGATAACGAGAACATCACCGAGAACTACCTTTACCAGCCGTCGCCGTCGGTGCATCTCTTCGAGTTGTGGACCGTCCCGTATTATGCGGCGTATATCCCCATCACGCGGCTGGTCTGGGCCGCTCTGGTGACGCCGGGAACGGGTGGGGGGGCCGCGACCTTCGATCCGCACCCCTTTCATGTCGTCAACCTCGTGCTGCATGCGGTGAATGCCGGGCTGGCCTTTCTTATCCTCCGCTTCTTCGTCCGCAAGGATTGGGCCGCCGCCCTTGGCGCGTTGGTGTTCGCTTTGCACCCGCTGCAGGTCGAGCCGGTCTCGTGGGTCACCGGATTGAAGGATGTCCTGTCTGGCTTTTTCAGCCTTCTGGCCGCCTGGCTTTACCTGTGTTATATCCACGCCCTTCGCAATGGACCGCCGAAGGACCCGAGTGCTCACAATCGACGCATGCTGATGATCGCGGCGGCGACGGTGTCTTATGCGCTCGGCCTGCTGTCGAAATCGTCGACCGTCACGTTGCCGCTTATCCTCGTCTGGCTGGACTACCTGCTGGGAGAGTCGTCGGCGAACGTCGAGGACGGCGCGAAGCAGGCTCCGGCTGTCCCGCTTTCCCGGCTCGGCCTGATGCTGGGCTGGGTTCTGGCCGCCATACCCATTATCTTGCTGACAAAGCAGGCAGAGGACGCAGCAGGCATCCGCATTCCGATGGTGCATATCTGGCAGCGCCCCTTTGTGGCCGGCGATACACTCGCGTTCTACCTCGGAAAGTCCGTCGCGCCGGTCAACCTCGGTCCGGACTACGGGCGCACGCCCACCTGGCTGATGCACCACGGGTGGGCGTATGCGATGGTCGCGGTGCCGGTCGTGCTGCTCGCGGCCGCCTGGGCGGTCCGGAAGCGGGCGATCTGGCCGCTGGCGTCGCTCGGCATCTTCGTGCTTGCCCTGCTTCCCGTTACCGGCATCACGCCATTCGACTTCCAGGCCATTTCGACCGTAGCCGACCGCTACATGTACGTGGCCATGCTCGGGGTTGCGCTCGCGTTCGCCTCGGTTGTGTCGATGCTGCCCGAGAAGCCCGCGTGGGTGGTTGGCGTTCTCCTGATCTGCGCGCTCGCGTTTCTCACGGAGCGGCAGATCCCCGCCTGGCGCAGCACGCACTCCTTGTTTTCACAGGGTATGAAGGTGAACCCGAACAGCCCCGTCTGCTGGATGTCTCTCGGGCGAGTGCTCGACGATCAGGGCCACCTCGACGAGGCCATCGCATACTACCGCAAGGCGGTCGCCCTGAATCCGGCATCCGAGCAGGCGCATAATAATCTCGGCCAGGGACTTGCCAAGAAATGGTTTGCGAATGAGAATGCTCCCGGGGCGCAGGCGATGATCACCGAGGCGCGGCAGAACCTGGAGACGTCGATTCATCTGCGCGACAACTTCCCGGAAGGGCACTCAAACCTGGGAAACGTCTACTATGGCCTCGGCCGCTACCAGGACGCCATCACCCAGTTCCAGGATGTCCTGCACTGGGACAAAGCGAATGTGCAGGCCACGTACATGCTCGGCATGCTCTACGGTAAGGCCGGCGACTCCTCCAACTCGCTCACCTACCTCAAGAAAGCGGCCGACATGGGCTCCGCCCAGGCCCAGCAGGCGCTCGGAACCGCAACGCGGTAGGGCCTGGCGGACCAGGAGGTATGCGCCTGCTGTGAGGCAGAAGTCGCTGTCGAGAAACGTCCGTTATGCCTTACGCACGCGGCAGGCGCACACTTTGTACTCCGGGATCTTCGACACCGGATCGAGGGCCGGGTTCGTGAGGAGGTTGATGGATTTGTCGTCCGCCCAGTGGTAGGGCACGAAGACCGTGTCCTCACGGATGGTCGACACCACGTTGGCCGCGAGAGTGACGGCGCCGCGGCGGCTTTCGACCGTCACCCTGTCTCCGGTTTTCACGCCGATCCGCGCGGCATGGACGGGGTGGATCTCCACCAGCGGCTCCGGATACTGGTCCACAAGCGCGCCGATACGGCGCGTTTGTGAGCCGCTCAGATACTGGCTGACGACCCGCCCGGTAGTGAGCACGATCGGGAACGCATCGTTGGTCACCTCGGCTGGCGGGCGGTATTCGACCGCGTTAAAGTGCGCCTTGCCGTCGGGAGTGGAAAACCGGCGGTCCTCGAAGAGCCGCGGCGTCCCTGGATGGTCGAGGGAAGGACAGGGCCAGAAGACCCCCTGGTTGGCCTCGATCTTATCGTATGTGATCCCGTAGTAGTCGGCCGTGCCGCCTTTCGACGCCACGCGTAGCTCGTTGAATATCTCCTCGGCAGTATTATAGCGGAAGTACTTCTCCTTGCCGAGCCGGCGCGCCAGATCGAGCAGGATGTGCCAGTCGACGCGGGCGTCCCCGGGAGGATCGACCGCCTTGTTGATCCGGATGACACGGCCCTCGGCGCTGGTGGTCGTTCCTTCATCCTCTTCTTGAAGTGATCCGGGCAGGACAATGTCCGCATGCCGGGCGGTTTCGCTCAGGAAGAAGTCGATCACGGAGTAGTGTTCGAGCCGGTTGAAGGCTTCCTTGGTGAACGACGCGTCCGGGAGCGATACGACCGGGTTGAAGCAGATCGAGAGCAGCCCCTTGATCTCGCCGGAGTGCATGAGCTGGATGATCTCCTCCGCGGTGACTCCCTTTCCGGGCATCTCCGACTCCGCGATGCCCCAGACATCGGCGATGTACTTCCGATGCTCGGGATTGGTGATGTCGCGGTTGCCGGGAAGCTGGTCGCACTTGTGGCCGTGCTCGCGCCCACCCTGGCCGTTGCCCTGCCCGGTGATCGTGGCGTACCCGCAGCCGGGACGGCCGATCCGGCCGGTCGCCAGGACCCCAAAGGTTCGCGGAGGCAATCCCGGAACGATTTCCGACTCGACGAAGGATACGCAACCCATCCTGGAATTTGGAGCGAGCACCTTCGCGGTCGCCCTCTCCACGCAGCACCTCGCCCAAGTTGACGATCGGCTGATAGTGGTTTACGTACCCGATCGC
>JBKQWH010000247.1:0-10153 GCA_052139635.1 Capsulimonadaceae bacterium | reverse complement strand
GGACCGGCTCGTGGCCGTCGACAAGCTCGAGCCGGGCGACCGCGTCGTGGTGCGGCCGGGGGACAGGATGCCCGCCGATGGACGTGTGATCGAGGGCACGGCGCTGGTCGACGAAAGCCTGCTCTCGGGTGAATCCCGCCCGGTCACCAAGACAGTTGGCGACGACGTTACCGGAGCGACCGTCGCAACAGACTCGCCACTGCTGGTGGAGGTGACACGTGTCGGCAATGAGAGCACGCTTGCCAGGATGATCTCCCTCGTCGAGGACGCCATCGCGGCACGCTCGCCGGCCGAGCGCTGGGCCGACAGGATATCGCGAATCTTCGTGCCGTCGATCATCGCACTTGCGCTCGCAACAGGGAGTGTCATGCTCGCGCTGCACGCGCCTCTTGCTCATATCATCGTCCGGGTGGTCGCCATCCTGGTGATCGCCTGCCCCTGCGCGCTCGGGCTGGCGACGCCGCTTGCGATTACCACCGCGGTAGCGGCCGCGGCGACGCGCGGAATTCTCGTCGTCAACACGGAGGTCATGGAACGGCTTCCCGGCGCAACACGGATTCTTCTGGACAAGACAGGCACGCTCACGGAGGGCAGATTCGCGGTCCGCGAGTTTCGCGGGGACCCTGCCGATCTGCCCACCGTGGTCGCAGTCGAGTCGATGTCCGAGCATCCGCTGGCTCGCGCGCTGGTGGCCTATGCGAATGGGAGACCTGGCGACTCGCCGGTGATCGTAGACGCCACGGATTTCCAGCGCCATGATGGCGCCGGCGTGACGGCGATGGTTGGCTCGGCGCGCTGGTTCGCCGGCAACCGCAGCCATGTTGACGCCTGCGGGGCCGCGGTCGCGCCGGATCTGGAGACCCTTGCGGTGGACGCGGAGACCGAGGGGATGACGGTGATCTTCTATGGGTCCGACGCGGTCACGCGCGGCTGCTTCGTGCTTGGCGACGCGCTTCGACCCGGATCGACGGAGGCCGTCCGGCGCCTGAAGGACCTGGGCATGTCGGTCGAGTTGGTCTCGGGCGACGCACGTGCAACGGTTTCCGCAATCGCGTCAGCCGCCGGAATCGAGACGGCGACCGGCCAGATGACGCCGGCCGAGAAAATCGCCCGTGTCCGCGCCGTGCAGGCGCTAACCAGGCCGGGCCCTATTGTGGCAATGGTCGGCGACGGCATCAACGACGCGCCCGCGCTCGCGCAGGCCGACATCGGCATTGCGTTCGGCTCCGGCGCCGAGATCGCACGCCGCGCCGCCGACATCACCCTTGTCACCGACGATCTCGGCCGTCTCCCGGATCTGTTCCAACTATCACGGCGCACAGCAGCGATCATCCGCCAGAACTTCTTCTGGGCCTGCATCTACAATGGAGTTTGCGTCCCCCTCGCCGTCTTCGGCTTCGTCTCCCCGATCATCGCCGCCGCGGCGATGCTGATCAGCAGCATGAGCGTCGTGTGGAACACCAAACGCCTCAAGGTCGAGTTCGATGTTCGGTAACACTGATCCGCAGATCGGGCGTTTGAACCCTCCGGGCGAAGCAAAAAGCCCCGGGGACATCGAAAATGCCCCGGGGCCGCTGGGAGATCAGGAGAGTAACTCGACAATCGCTAGATCGAGGAAAGCGCGTCGAGGAGCTTAGCCCCGTTCGGAACACCCCATCCGGAAACCGCATCGTAACCGAGTCCGGCGGAATAGCCGATGCCGGGCTGCGGATGCGAGGCGTTCTGGCCCTGGGTGATGTCGGTGCAAACGGTTTGGCCGACGGTGCCGCCGGGCCCCGGCTGGTAGAGCATAGGAGTCAGGAACCGCTGCTGCTTGCTGGCCGGAAGCAGTGCATTGGTTCGCGCGATAAGCGCAGCCCAGAGAGGCGTCGACGCGCTCGTGCCGCCGTTGGGCTGGTCCTCTCCCATAAGGATCAGGTCGTACATGGGCGGTCCGGCGATCGCGGCGATATCCGGGACAATCCGTCCATCGATGGCGCCCGTGTTGACGGATTTGATCTGGACCGACTGATAGGTGGGACGGGCGAACATGACACTCACTCCGCCGCCGGTCGCACCGGTGCCGCGCGGGGTGCGCCTGCCGGGCGACTGCCACCAGGCCTGTTCGACCGGCGTCTGAGCGGTTCCGGTGAGCATGGTGCCCCCGACCGCGAGCACGTTCGTGCTGACACTCGGAAAATCGACATGTGCGCGGCCGTCGGTCATCCCGTCGCCCGAGCCGTCATCCCCGGAGGCCACGCAGACCGTAATCCCCATGGCTGCCAACGCCTGCATTCGCCCGTCGATGGCCGCGATAGCGCCGGCCGCCCAGTCGGGCCCATCCTCGGCGGAACCCCAGCTTACGGACAGGGTTACCGGCGTGGGATTGGACTGAATGACCCGGTTTAGCAGAGCGGTCCAGCCCTGCTGGTCGAAGGTGGCAAAGTAAACGTTGATGGTGGCCCTCGGGCAGAGGCCGGCCACCAGTTCAACGTCCATCATGACCTCGCCGCTCTCATCCAGGGCCACCTGCTGCTGCTGGGGCGGCAGGGCCTCGATTTGCGCCAGAGTAAGCGCCGGCGCGTTCACGGCGATCGCATTCACGGTAGGTGTGGGACGGCCGTATTTCCCGCAATAAGCGGCCACGTCGCTCGCGAAATAGCCACCACCGAACTCGGCAATGGCAATGTTCTGACCGGAGCCATCGCCGGCCGGGAATTGATAGCGCGCCTCGATGTCGGCCGGCGCCAGTGGCGGCAGGGGGGCCGGCGTCGCCTTTCGGGCGGCAGCGCGGCGCGCCACCCGTCGCTGGTCAAATCCGAGAACGGCCTTGACAATTCCATCGAGTTCCGCCGGTATCCTCAGCGTGGACTCGCGGCCTCGGAACTCACCTTGCTCGGCGTTATAGTAAATGCCCAGGCGAGGCTGGAATGCGGCCTCCATCTGTGCGACTGTACCGCTAACACGGATGCTCCAGGTGTCAAGCTGCTCCTGCTCGACCCGGATTCCGTAACGAGAGAGGACGCGCGCCACCGTGTCCGCGTCGGCGCGACTTGCTGAGAAATTGCTGGCAAGCTCTTGATAGGTCATCCGCCTTCCGGAAACCCTGCTCGGATCCGGAAGTGCCGGGTGGCGAAGGTCGAGTGTTACTTCGACTCGTGCGTTAGGGTCGGCGTCGCGCAGACGCCGAGCATCGGGCTTCGCGGCCCGAAGACTACCGCTCAGATTGACATGTTCTTCGCTCATCATTGCCGCTCCTTGAGTTTATGGTTGGCACAACCATCCACGACGCAGCGATAACTCGCGGACGATTTCAGTTGTCGCTGCGAACGGAATGAGTCGACGTGCCGGATGCAGTGATCCGAGGCGTGGAGGAGGGAGTCCATGGTCGTGCAGGCCATAGCGCGAAGACTGCCGTCTCCGAAGTCGTTCTGGGAGGGGCAGATCCTGGCGATATCATCCCGAGCTTCCCTCACGGACCGGTTTTGCGCTGCGCCCTATAGCGTACCCCTCCGTGAAACCGCTGTCAAGCGTTCCAGAAGAAATTTCGTGAGATTCTTTGGCAGGCGGACGTAAGATTGAACCATCAAGCCAAGCATTCGTTCGCATATCCCATCTGTATGATTTCATACTTATAGGCCGGTCCCAAAGTCGACGGCAGGATTCGCCGGGAATGGGTATTATATTGGGCAGGCCGCGACCGCGTGGTGGGCAGACGGATGCCGGCATGCGTTCCGCGCACTGATACGACATGGGATTTTCTCGCCCGCAAAGTGGTATAAGGTACAAGGGGACAGTTTGCGGTGGATGATCTTGTTTCTGATATGCTTCCGAGTATAATCAGGATCGCGCTCGGTCGGAGGTGACTATGACTAAACTCGCAGCAGCACTCTTCGCGGCAGTTGTGTGTCTGGCGACGCCCATGAGGGTTAACGCGGACGTAACCATCACCCAGCAAACGACCTTCGATTCTCCCGGCGTGCGAGAAATGCTGCAGGACTTGCCTGAAAGCCAGGTTTCGGCCCTGCTCGGACAGTATAGCGGCATCGCGACCGGGAAGCCCCTGATTACCACCTTCTATCTGCAGGGCAAGAAGATGCGCACCGATATCGGCGAGACGACCATTGTCCAGGACAGCGCGTCCGGCCGTGAGTTCACTTTGAATCACAGCACGCACCGCTACACCTTGAGCGTGACCGTGCCGTTTCATGCTCCGCCCGGGACGTATCGGTGCACGATCACGCCGATCGGGAAGACCCGTGAGATCCTCGGCCAGACGGTCGACGGATACAAGCTCGACATGACGACGCCGCTGATGCCGTCGTGCACCATCGACGGGGAGATATGGGCGGCCCCCGGCCTGCCCGTTCCCCCGGCCGCGGCCTACAATACAGAAATGGCGACCGGCCTGGAAGCGGGCATGAATAAGGTCAAAGGGCTCCCTCTCGCGTACAACGTGGTCTACCACAACACTCCGGCCGGCGAGATTACGGTGACATCGACGCCGACAACCATCGATCGGACGCCCCTGGCCGCCGATATCTTCCGCATCCCGGATGATTATTCCCCCGCGACGTCCGCGACGCCATCGACCTCACCACCTGCAACAGCGCCGGATACTCCGGCATCTCCTCCCGCGGGCGGCCAGGAGAGCGGCAAAGCACTTCGGGCACACCCGAACAGCACCGCCGGTTCGGCCCCCGACATCGCCGGCGGCCCTGGCATCGAGGCCATGCTGTCCAACCCGAAACTCGCACAGCAGTTGTTCGGCGGCGCCACAGGCCCGGGCGCCTCCGTGTCGCCTGTCGCCGCAGGCGGTCCGAATCTCGAGGCAATGTTGTCCGACCCCGCTGTCCGTCAAATGCTTGGCGGCAGTGGAGGGATCGATCCCGCTGAACTGCAGAAAATGCTCGGCTCCGGCGGCGGCGCGGGCCTGCAGGGGCTTCTGTCCGACCCCGGTGTCCGGCAGATGCTCGGCGGCGGGGGCATCGACTCCGGAGGACTGCAGAGCATGCTGGCCACAGCCATGGGTGGGATCGATTCCGATGCGATGGGAAGCCCGGAACTGGACAATATGCTGTCCGATCCGAAATCGTTGATGATGCTGGGCGGCGACTCGGCTATCGATACCGGCGGGCTGGAAATGATGCTTGCGGCAGCGATGGACCGGGAGGATTCCGGTTCTCCGGGAGGGTCCGGGATGCCGAATACGCAAGCACTTCAACAATTGCTGGGAGGAGCAGCCGGCGCGACTGGCCCATCGGCAGCACCCGCCAAGCGATCCGGACAACCAGCCAATATTTCGGCAACGCCCGACCCGTCCTGGGACCAGATCCGCGCCGAGGCGCAAAGCCTGTTCTCAGAAGACGGCCAGTAGCCTCGGACCGGCTATTACTCACCATTCTCAACATACATTCCGAGGGTATTTCGTGAAATCAAATTGCTTAGTCTGTGGCGAGATCTTCGAGATCGAACGCGATCAGGGCCAGGTCATCGAGATAGACTATGTGCAACGATATGTCTGCCATCGCAACTGGCCGGGTTTTCATGTCGGGGCGGATCTGCAGCGTCGTGTGATGGAGGCGGAGCGTTCTGCACAGCGCCAGAGCGAACAGACAGGCGCGTCAACCGAGTTCAACAAGTCGCCGCGCGAAACGAACGAGCCGGCGATCGCCGAGCGATTTGCCGACTATGCAAGCACGACATGTATTGTGTGCGGCGAGACCTTCGAGATCGAACGCGATAAGGGCCAGGTGATCGAAGTCGACTACGCCCGGCGATATATTTGCCATCACGACTGGCCCGGATTTACAGCCGGGGCGGAGTTGCAGCGGCGGGTGATGGAATCGGACCGGCCCGCCCGGGAGACCGGCCTGCGCCAGACCGAGCGGCGAAGCGCTCAGACGGAGTATAACAAGTCGCCGCGCGATGCGAACGAGCCGACGCTCGCTGAGCGGTTTGCCGACTACGCATACGAGCTGAAATACGAGGACCTGCCCACGGATACCGTGCACGAGGTCAAGCGGCGGCTGCTCGATACGCTCGGGTGCGCGCTCGGGGCGTTTCATGCCGAGCCGGCACGCATCGCCCGAATTATCGCGCAGACGGTGCGCGGGACAAATCCGGCCACGGTCATCGGCACGACCATACAGACGTCGCCGGAGATGGCGGCTTTTGCCAATGGGATACTCTTCCGATACCTCGACTACAACGACACGTATCTCTCGAAGGAGCCGGCCCACCCCAGCGACAACCTGGCCGCCGTGCTGGCGGCCGCGGAGGCGAGCGGGGCCGACGGGCGGGGAGTCATCACCGCCACCGTGCTCGCATACGAGGTCCAGTGCCGGCTGTGCGATGCCGCGAGCATCCGCAAGCACGGATGGGACCACGTGACCTACGGGGCCTTTTCCACCAGTCTCGCGGCGGCAAAGCTCCTCGGATTGAAACCCAAACAGATCGTGCAGGCGCTGGCGCTGGCCGGGACCCCGAACGTCGCCCTGCGCCAAACGCGTGTCGGCATGTTGTCGCACTGGAAAGGATGTGCGTTCGCCAACACGAGCCGGAACGGCGTGTTCGCGGCGATCCTGGCGAAGCACGGCCTGACGGGGCCCTCGGAGGTGTTTGAGGGACCGATGGGCTTCTTCAATCAGGTCTCCGGGCCCTTCGACATCGAGCACATGGGCGGCGACGGCACTCCGTTCATGATCAACAAGACCTATATCAAGAAACATCCGGCCGAGTACCATTCGCAGAGCGCCATCGATGCCGCCCTGGACCTGCACGCGTATCTCCCCAATATCGACGACATCGTCGCGGTCAGCATCGAGACTTTCAACGCTGCTCTGGAGATCATCGGCGGCGAGCCGGAGAAGTGGCACCCGACCACACGGGAGACGGCCGACCATTCGCTCCCCTACTGTGTCGCCGTGGCTCTTACCGAAGGAAAGCTGACACAGGACTCGTTCGACGCGTCCCACCTCTGCGACGAGCAGATCCTCGGTCTGATCGAACGGATTGAGGTGATGGCAAACTCGGAGATGGACGCTCGCTACCCGGCCGGGATCCCGAATCTCATTCGCGTGCGCACCATCGAAGGCGATACGCTGGAAAAGGAAGTCACCTATCCGCGCGGCCATTCGGCGAACCCAATGGAGGATATCGAGGTCGAGGAGAAGTTCCGCGCCCTCGCCGACCCGGTATTGCCCCGCAATCGCGTCGACGAGGTCATCGCCCGCTGCTGGAGCCTCGACCGCGAGACCTCCATCGCGTCGTTGCTCCGCCTGCTCGTGGTCAAGGACTAGCGAGGCTCTGCCTCAGACCGTCAAGCTTTATGGACACATGGACGCGATGGACGCCATGGACGCTATGGACAACTACAAGGAAGAAGACAGGCACGGAGGCCTGTCCCACGATATGAACTGATGGAGCGGCGCAAAACCTGACTCACGGACAACAGGTTCGGAGTCTCAACGAATCTAGCTTCGCTTCATAAGCGAACATCTTAACGAATGGGTCAGGTTTTGCTTCGCGCCAGCCGGAACGGTGTCGGCATGCTCATCCAGGGCTATGAGCATGGCACCCGGAAAGAGGCGACTCGGCGGTTTGAGGCGGAGCTTCGCTGGATTTGAGGGCTTATGCCGGAACGGGGCCCCGAAGCAGGTATACTTGGCAAGGTCGGGATTCATTACGACATGCCCCCGGCGCGACCGGAAATCCGCCTGACCTGTGAGCACCCTAATGACGACGGCGTCATCGCATCTCGATCAATCCGCAATACCCGACGTCACCGTTTCGATCGTCTCCTACAACACTCGCGAGCCGCTCCGCGACTGCCTCAACGCACTCGAACAACGCCGCGACGAGGGAGAGGTCAGCCTTGAGGTTGTCGTCGCGGACAATGCCTCCACCGACGGCAGCGTGGAAATGGTGGTCCGAGATTTCCCCCGGGTACGGGTCGTCGAGACCGGCGGTAACATCGGCTACGGGCGCGCGAACAACGCGGGACTGGCACAGGCGTCCGGGCGGTATTTCTTCGTCCTCAACTCCGACACGGTGGTGCAGCCGGGCGCCCTGCGCGTGATGCGCGACTTTATGGATGAGAACCCGCGCGTGGGCTGTGTCGGTGCGCAGCTCGTCCTGCGCGACGGCAGTACGCAGGCGTCGTGCGCCCGCGATCCGGGCCTTCTCGCAATCTTCTGGGAACAGACCTACCTCGATAGGCTCCTTCCCAACAATCGTATCACCGGCGCCTATACGATGACGAATTGGGACTACAAGGACCGCCGCGAGGTTGAGCAGGTCTGCGGAGCCTGCCTGTTCGTCCGCCGCGAGGCCTATCGGCAAATAGAGGGCTTCGACCCGGCGTACTTCATGTACTTCGAGGACACGGACTTCTGCATTAGGCTCCGCCGGGCCGGATGGCCGATCTACTTCGTTCCGGAAGCCCGGATCTTGCATCTGCTCGGAGAAAGCAGCAAGAAGGGCTGGCAGGTCCGCGCTCGCATGGTTTCGGCATACAATAAGAGCCGCTACTACTACTTCACGCGCTACCACGGCCGCCTGAAAGGCCTGGTGGTAAAGGCCACGGTGCTGCTCGGAGCGGGGTTGCGGCTGGCAAGCTGGAGTGCGATTGCCTTGCTGCGGCCCGGAGCACGCGACCAGGTGAAGCTGTTCCGCGAAGTCTGGCAACGGACGTGGTCGATGTCGCCACGCGGCGAACTCGCGGGAGAACCCTGATGTTATCATTGTCCATTCTTACCGGTGGCGAAATCCGCCCGGATCGGCCGCCCCCTTCGACCCGCGAAACGATCGTCATTTCCCAGGCCCTTGCGAACCGATCGTTCGTCGAGGAAGTCCGCGAGTTGTGGGGCTACCGCAGCCTCATCTGGAGCATGATCGAGCGCGACCTGCGGGTGCGGTACAAGAACTCCGTGCTCGGAATTTTCTGGTCGATGATCAACCCGCTTGCACAGGCAGCAATCCTTACGATCGTTTTGAGCTATATTCTGAATGTCGGCCCGAAGAACAACAGCGCCTTCATCCTCTGCGCACTCGTTCCGTGGCTGTTCTTCAATTCGGCCATCCTGGATTCGTCGCAGGCAGTCTTGAGTCAGATCAATCTGGTCAAGAAGGTCTATTTCCCGCGTGAAGTGGTCATCATAGCCACCGTTGGAGCGAATCTCATCCATCTGCTCATATCGATCAGCGTATTCGTGTTCTATCGATGGTGCCTGCTCACGCTTGCATTCCATAAATGGCCCGGACTGCCGCCGCACGCCATCGTGTTTTTGCCGATTGTGCTGCTCGTGCTCGTCTCACTGACACTCGGTATATCGTTTATCGTGTCGGCGGTCAATGTCTTCTACGAGGACACGAAGTTTATCGTCACAATCCTGTTACAGTTCTTGATGTACCTGAGCCCCATCATGTACTTCGCCGAAATGGTCTTCTGGTCGCCCCGCATCCCGGTACACCTGCGCTGGATTCTGTATCATCTCTACTTGCTGAACCCCGAGGCGTGGTCGATAAGCGCCTTTAAGCAGATGTTTTTCTATTCGGTTCCGGTCCCTATGGCCGGCGTGCGCCCGATCCCCGGCGGCCATGTGAGAATGACCGCAACCTTCGACTGGCGGTATATGCTGATCGACCTCTGCATTTCGCTGGTCATTTGCGGAGTGGGATATTCGATGTTCAACAAGGCGAAGTGGAGATTTGCGGAACGGCCATGAGTGATCCCGAGTATTCCATCGAGGTTGAGCACCTCACCAAAGACTTCATGGTGCGACATCGGGCGCATGTCACGCTCAAAACCGCCGCGGCGGAGCGTCTCAGATCCTTGATCCGCGGATCAAGTGATAGTGGGTATGATCTTCGCCGCGCCCTCGACGACGTCTCCTTTAAGGTGCGGCCGGGCGAGAGCATTGCCGTTATCGGTCGAAACGGGTCCGGCAAGAGCACGCTGCTCTCCGTCCTCTCACGTGTCTACCTGCCGACTTCCGGATCGGCTCCAGGCCCGACGACCTCGACCTGACCGGCAAGCGCGTCGTGGTGATCGGCTCCGGCGCCACCGCCGCGACGCTGATCCCGGCGATCGCCCAGACGGCCGAGCACGTGACGATGGTGCAACGCTCGCCGTCGTATTTCTACGCCCCGCCGGTGACCAACAAGCTCGCGG
>JBKQWH010000246.1:0-11623 GCA_052139635.1 Capsulimonadaceae bacterium | reverse complement strand
CGCCGACAGGAATCGTAGGGGCGAGACAGAGGGCACGGAGCGCAGCCACCTGCCACAAGCAATGAAACCGCCGTGCCCGGCGCCTCGTCCGCCGATCGCCCGGACCGTGCGTGGCTTGCGGCCAGCGGCCATCATATCTGTCTTGAACTGTGATTCAGATGATGAAATGATTTACTATGATGGACAGAGAGTGATGGACACGGCGGACGGGTCGGACGGAGGGCGGCTCCGCCAGTTGCACGGGAGTGGGACTCTGTCGCTCACTCTGACGTACGAAAGTGCTATGGGCTGCGGCTCAGGGGGCGTCGTTGCCGGCCCTGGCCTAGGTTGTTCTTTTCTGTAGCCGTATACGAACAGATGATCCCAGTATCACAGACGAGTGGGTGTGTCAAGCCCGCAATGAAAAAACGCGGTTTCGGAGGAGAGGACTGTTTCATTGCGGCACCGAGCAGGGCGGACGACGACTTCCGTCCTGCTCGGATCGATGAGGGGACCTGTCCCCTATTCTCTCCTCGTCGCAATTCCCCCGAGCGACGTCCGACTGCCGACCCAGACGACGTCCTGGTCGACGCAGAGGCACTGCGATTCGGGGCCGCCGTAGGGGAGCGGATCGAGGAGGGTCCAGTGGTCCTTTCCCGGCGCATCGAGATAGACCCCGAGCGGTGTTGCCGCGTACGCGTCGCCGTTCGGGGCAAAGGCGACGCTGCGGATGGCATAGCGCGAGGCGGCGAGGACGCGCTTGAAGTGGTCGCCGTCGCGCTCCAGCAGTCCGCCGGTGTAGGTGCCGGCGAGAAGCCGGCCGTTCGAAGCGGCGATGGTTGTGATCCAGTCGTCGGTAAGCCCCGCGGCTTCGTGGTACTCGGTGTACCGTCCCCCCGAATACCGCAGAAGCCCGTTGTCGCTGGTGCCGATCCAGACGTCGTTACCGTCTGCGCACAGGCACGTGACCACCTGGGCGTGGAGGGCAGGATCGGTGTAGTGGGGCTCGACAGTGGCGCTGCCGGACTTATCGATGCGGATGCGCGCCCATCCGCCCCACCCTCCCACGAGCAGTCCGCCGGAGTCGTCGCCTGGAGCGTTAGCGCATGGGAAGGACATTCGCGCCTCCGGGGCGGAGTCGTGCGCCATACAATAAACCTCCCGGCGGGGCAGTTGGCGCTCCCAGTCGGCTCGATGCCACCGGCTGCCGTCGAAGACGTCGACGTGGCTGCCGGCGTCGCGTGCATACAGAGCGCCGCCGGTCGACAGCAGGGCGCGCGGCGAGTTCGAATCGAGGCCGTCGACGACGCCGTATTGTCTGGTCGACTTCCCGCGGAGCTCGACCACCCCGCGGTCGAATGTGGCCGCCCACAGGGAGCCGCGCCACAGAGCCAGGGACTGGATGTCGGCGCTCGGCAGCGACGTCGCCGGCATCACGAGATTGATCCAGTTCTTTCCGGCCGAGCCGGCCGTCGTGGCCACGGATGGGCGCAGAAACGAAACGTCGCAAGCCTCAACACCGCCATCGCGCGTGGCGACCGCCAGCCGGCCGCCGGCAACAGCAATGCTGCGGACATATTGCAGCGAATCCGGGCCGGCGATCTTCGTCCAGGCGTTGCCGCGCAGAACGTAAACGCCGTCGCCGTACAGGCCGGCATAAGTCGTACCCGGCATGCCGGCGAGCGCGGACACGTGGCTGGCCGGCGAGTTCGCCGGGAGCGCGACGCTTGACCAGGCCGGATGGCCCGGAGAGCGCCCGAGCTGCCAGAGGCCGCCCGTCGAGGCCACGATCAGCCCGCGGTCAGCGGCGGCGCACGCCCTGCCGGGCGCATCGAGACTCACAGCCGTCAGCGGAAGGGGACACTCCGCCGGAAGAGGAACCGGATCGGACAATCCGGCCACATGGAGCATTCGACCGTCGAGCGACCACGGGCTTCCATCCACCGGATCGTCCGCCTTGACGGGGCAAACCGTCCCACCGGAGTCGATCATGCATCGACCGGCGGACGTGCCCGACGGATCGACCGCCCCGGCCGTTCGCACCGCAACTCCGCCCGGCGCGATCGAGATCGACAGCACGTCGTTCGACGGCAGTCCGTCCCGGCAAGTCCACCTGCGGGCAACGCCGCCGGCCGCATCCCATCGCAAGACGCCGCCCGACGTGGCTGCCCACAGGCCCCCGTCTCCGGGATCGAAAGCAAGCTGGCGCACGGCGCCGCAGGCCGTGTAGACGGCCGGGTCGAGGTCGTTGCCGGCGAGGGCGCCTGGCCTCGCCGGCGCCCCGTGGAGCTGCGCGGGCGGTAGGCCCGCGCAGCTCGAGAGAGCGAGCGCCAGAATCAGCCCCGATATGCCGGCTGCACGCATGCGAGGTTTATCGGATCGAGACATCGACGGTTACCTCGCTTCGATCGTGCGCGCCGTCGTACAGGACGACGGTGACTGGAACCGTTCCCGGCTGCCAGTCCGTCGGAACCGTCAGGGCGCCGCTCCAGGAGCCGTCCGAACCAGGCCCCCCCTCGGTCATCGGCTCGCGCTCGGCCCATGGCGCAACCAGAGTCGCCCTGGTGGCGCCGCCGGCGTCAACTCGAACGGTCAGCATTCCGCCGGGCACGGCCGACAGAGGACCCCCGGCGACTGCGGCGCTGGGAGACCGGGTCAGGTTGTCGTACTCGATCACGAAGCGGCTGCGGGCGCCATCGGCCATCACCACGATAATAGTGACGTCGAACGTTCCGGCCGGCATGCCGAGAGGGATGTCGAACCGGGTGCTCCAGGTTTTGCGGTTCGTGTCGAAGGTCAGGTTTTGCGCATCGCCATCGGGGAAGACCGCGACCACCTGCCTGGCATCCGACGGAGCGTTTACCCAGATGTATGGGTCGCCCCCGCCGCCGCCCGTGTACTGCGTGTTCGTATCGGCGTTGTCCGCGGCCATGTGGCGCTTGTAGTTTTCCAGCTCTTCCTTCGGGATCGCCAGCAGGGCCGTGAAGTTGCTGACCACGGTGTAGCGCCGGCTCAGCGCCACACACTCCGTCCGCCGGTCCCGCGGGCTGTCCTGCAGGGCGGAAATTCGCTTGTCGGCCCAGACTCGGGCGGCCGGGTTCTCCGGATCGGCGGTTCGACCCGAGCCGAGTTCGAACGACACGGTAAAGGGACGATGGTTCGACGAGCGTACGGTCACGTACTCGCGGCCGGCCCGCCGGTAGCGCCCGCAGAAGCCGATCGTGCCGTACCGGTCGACATCGCCGAAGCGGGTGGCGCTCGCCATGCTCGTCCGCGGCCGCCCACTCAACTTGATGCGCACGTCGTTCAGTGCCCACGGGCAGCTAATCGTCGCCGCATAGGCCCCGAGGGCGCCACGCCGGCTGCCATGAGCGGGCGTGCCTTTTCCCGATGCAGGCAGACGAGAGAACGCGGAGACCTTTACCCCCGGCAGGGCCCGGGCGATCGTGACCACCCAGTCCGTTCTCGGCAGCCAGTTTCCGGTAAGCCGCATCGACGCGCTGGCGCCATCGGACGTGGTTGTCGTATGGGCGGGATCGCTGCTGGTCAGGAGGCTCCCGCGGCAGTTAACGACGGTAACGTGGGCGTCGATGTCGGTCGTGCGGGTAACTTCGCTCGACTGCTGCAGCGGCAGCGTGAAGTGCGCGCCCGCCTCATCGGTCGGCATGATCTGCGTCAGGTCGACATCGACTCGAAGGTACTGCCCTGGCAGGACCGGGAAGATCTGCGTATGGTAATCCTGCTGCGACGGCCGGTCCATGATCCCGGGATCGCGGCCGTGGCTCGTGACCGCGGTGTAGATCTGCCACGCCTGATCGTTGTCGTAGATCTTCCCCGTGATGTAGCGCGAGCCGTAATAGTAGCCAAAGCCGTTCAGGATAGCCCCATCCGGCAGCTTGAAGTTGAGGCCAACCTCCATCGTCTGCGTCATGCCGTCGATGAACGTATACTCGATATGGGTCTGCGCAATCGCACCCTCGATCCGCGTGCTGCTATGGACGGACTTGAGAGGCAGCTTGCTGTAAGGGCTCTCCGTGTAGATGTTGAGCGATGTGTCGAAGCCGAACGGATCCTCATCATCCGCCCGCGCCGAAGCGGCCCCAAATAGAACGGCGGCAGCCGCCAGGACAAGGATATACCGAACCAGGGTCTGCATGCGACGATCTCCTTCCTCGAAATGACTACGCGTGTAGTTACTGTGCTGTACCATTTGATTACGTGTGTAGTCAATTCCTTCAAACGTTGTTCGCGGCTCCAGTGTCGCACCGCCCGGTTGTTCTTCCGGCGGTCTCCGTCCCGTCCATCGCGTCCATCGCGTCCATTTGTCCGGAGTCGGCGGCGCGATCCACGAAGGAATCCGTCGGCTGCCATCGAGACCGTCATCCGGTTGAAAGAGGGTGGGTTGCGGGCCGGGAAAAATATTTTCGGCAATTTGACATTCAAGCTATATTGTCCATATATTTAATTGCAAATGTGGTATATTAGGTGCACGTCCCTAATACGTTTATGCAAAAGGAGAACACGAACCATGTCCGAACGGAACAACCGCAGCCCCCGAACCGGTGGCTTTACCCTTATTGAGCTACTCGTCGTCATCGCCATTATAGCGATTCTCGCGGCGATTCTCTTCCCGGTTTTTGCCTCCGCGCGGGAGAAGGCGCGCTCGATCGCCGGCGCGAGCAACCTGAAGCAGCTCTCCCTGGGTACGCTGCAGTACCTGCAGGACTTCGACGAGCGCTTCTTCCCCACCGTTACCGAGCGGGAGGGCCAGGGGATTGCGGGCAAAGGCGCCGTCGCGGACGCTCTCGCCGCCGAGCCCTACAGCATTCGCGGCCGCCTCGCCAACTATGTTCCGATCGGCGCCCCGAACACGCTGACCACCGACGGAACCCTGCTTGTCTATGGGGATCTGGACTCGACCGTTCCGGAAGGCCCGGGCGTTGCAAACGCCGGCCCCTGGTATACGTCGGATTACGGGTTCAACATCAACGAAGGCAGCCCCGATCTCGACCCGGCGATATACACGACGAACGGCGTAACCCAGGCGTCGTGGAACTACTTCAACACCCCGGAAGGCCGCAATATCGGAGTGAACGACACGGTTGTCCTTTCCAAGATCAACAGCCCGTCGAACCTTTTGTTGTGGGCGGACACCCAGCGGGCCGACAACGTCGCCAGCCGCGGAAGCCTGACCCCGCAGTACATTAATCTGGAGACCGGCAACGCGGTCGCCTTCCCCGGTTCCGGCTTTACCGCCAGCAACTCCCAGGCGGCACTCGTCGCCCGCCACCAGGGCGGCGCGAACATCGCCTACGCCGACGGGCATGTCAAGTGGCACTTCCTGACCGATACCTGGACCAGCACCACCCAGAATAGCTGGGATCGCACGCTCTAATCTAGGCCCACCGCCGCAGCCTCCCGCCCTCCCCGGTCACTTGACCGGAGAGGGCGTTTATCCTCGACAGGAGGCGCCATGCCGGTCGCTCCGAATTCCGGGTGATCCATTCGGATGGCGATGTGCGTTCGCTAATCGGTCACCGTCGTGGCGACCGGCGCACCAGGGGCCTCGTCCCTCGGCACGTGCTCCGCACTCCCCATGGCGCGCCTCTGCCACTCCTGTTCCGCTTCCTGACCTGCGAGCAAGCGGACGCCCACGAAGTAGTTGCGGCCGCCAGGGTCGCCCCCGTCGCGGTAGGCTGAGCGGCAGCTCCCGGCGAGGTTGTACCAACTACCGCCGCGCATCACACGGTCGACTCCCTCCGTACCTTGGTGACACGGGTCGCCCCGGGAAGACGCGCCATAGCCATCGGTCCACGCGTCAAGGCACCACTCCAGTACGTTGCCGTGCATATCGTACAGGCCCCAGCCGTTCGGCGCCTTCCGGCCGACAGGGTGCGTTTCCAGACCACTGTTGTTCGTATACCACCCCAGCCGGTCGAGGGCCGGATCAGCCCCTTCCGGCGCCGTGCACGAAGAACCGTCGTTTAAGGCGGACGTCGTGCCCGCACGACAGGCATACTCCCATTCCGCCTCACTGGGCAAACGTACGCTGAGGCCGGGAGCCAGGGAATTGACGCGAGCGCAGAAATCCATGCAGTCGTTCCAGCTCACGGTCTCCACGGGACGATCCTCCCCCGGAAACCGGCTGGGGTTACTGCCGGTCACTGCGTGCCATTGTTCCTGCGTACAGGGCGTCGATCCCAGCCAGAAACCGCGCGAGATCGTCACTGAATGCAGCGGCCCTTCGTCACCCCAGCGTCCCGGCTCGTCCTCCGGAGAGCCCATCATAAATGAACCCGGAGGAATCCATCGAAATGGGAAGGGGACGCCGCGGATTCGCGGATCGGCGGCCAGCCCGTAACGGTCCCAACGCCAGCCACTGGCCCAGGCCGGGGGAAACTCTGCCGGAGGCGAATATTGATCGGGTAAGGTTACCAATTCGAGCATGGTGTGCTACGCATATCCTCTCCGCTCCGCGTCGTCGCTCTGCTGCGCCGGAATCCGCAGGGGCTCGAGCAGGGCGCAAGCGGTGCTAACGATTTCGATGTTGTGATTGCGCGCCCGGAGCGAGCCCGCGCTCCCGCCGGCAGACGCGGCCGAATCCGGGAGAATCCGGAGGTCATCGCTTTTTCCTGGCGCTCCTCGTGGCCTTCGGCGCTCCCTTCGGGGCCGCCCCCCTCGGCACGTGCTCGGCACTCCCTGCTAGGGCGCGCCTCTGCCACTCGTGCTCCGCTTCCTGACCTGCGAGCAAGCGGAAGCCAATGCCGTCGCCGCGGAAGCCCGGGCCGCTCCCGACACGGCAGGCCGAGCGGCAGCCCCGGGCGATGCTCTTCCAACTGCCGCCGCGTGTCACGCGGGTGGCGCCGTCCGCACGTTCGAAGTGCGGATCGACCTGGCGGGATACATCGTAAGGCCGATATGAGGTATCCAGGCACCACTCCCACACGTTGCCGTGCATATCATACAGGCCCCAGCCATTCGGCTTCTTCCGGCCGACCGGGTGCGTTCCGTGTTCGCTGTTTTCGGTATACCACCCAAGCCGGTCCAGTGCCGGATCAGCCCCAACCGGCGCCGTGCACGACCCACCGTCGCTGAAGGCGGACGTCGTGCCCGCGCGACACGCGTACTCCCATTCCGCCTCACTGGGCAAACGAACGCTGAGGCCGGGGACCTCGGAACTGAGTCGAGCGCAGAATTCCATGCAGTCCTTCCAGCTCACGGTCTCCACGGGACGATCTTCCCCCGGAAACCCGCTCGGGTTGGCGCCGGTGACTGCGTGCCATTGTTCCTGCGTACAGGGCGTGGATCCCAGCCAGAAGCCGCGCGAGATCGTCACCGGATGCAGCGGCCCTTCGACGAAATAGAGTCCCGGCTCGTCCTCCGGAGACCCCATCGTAAATGTCCCAGGAGGGATCCAGCGGAACGGGAATGTGACGCCGCCGACCATGACCTCGACGTAGTCCCCGTACTCGTCGCACCCCGCGGCGGAGGCCCACGCGGGAATGCTCCACGGCGCCAGGTCGACGCGCGCGGTCTCGGTCTCCAGGGAAAGGCGAGTTGTCCCGTGGAGGCCAACCGTCACAATGGGACCTGTCGGCGAAGCTTCGCGAGTGGGACCGGTCACGAGGGACGCTTTCAGGGGATGCGTAGTGCGGTAGGCGTTACCGGACTCGTCGATCTCCAACGCCGTGATTCGGCTGCCTTCCAGGAACGCGGCGGGAAACGTACCGCACATCGCGTTGCCCGAGGCGCTCCGGACCGGCGACCACGGAGTGACTTCGATATGCTTGAGGATGTATTCCGCGAGTAGGTATTCCATCCGGACCGGCGACCACGGAGTGACTTCGATCCCGTGAACGCCGTGACGAATCTGGAGTGGAATGGGCGTTTCCAATGCTTCTTCGCGCACGAGCCGGGACAGGCGTGCGACCATGTCCGCGGCGGATCGATGGTGGATGTCCGGCGGTAATTCGACCGGTACCGCTCCGGTGTTCACGAATTCGGCGAGCACCCACGCCTCCGCGACCTCCGGCGACTCCCGAGCTTGACTGGAGGCGCGATCGACGCTCCTCGCGAGCCAGCCCGCCAGTGGCTCCTTCAAGCCTGCCGGGTCGCCGCCGAAGACCGCCTGCTCCAGGGCAGCGCGCAGACGTCGACGCGCGTTCCGTGCGGCCTGGTCACCGAGGGGCTCCCCCTCGGTGTTTGTGCCGAAGTCGCCGGCAAGCGCACCGGCCTCGGCCAGGTTCAGCGCCTCCTCAAGGCGATAGGCGATGGAATAGCCAAGATGCCACGCGCGCATCCGGGCTGCAACGGCGTTCCTGGTCCGGTTCGGGAGCTCGCCAAACGCCCGGCGATAGTCGCCGCGCTTCGCGGGAGTGATGGCGATTGTCGCGCCGGCCTTTTCGACATCCGTGTGGCAGCGCACGTCGTGCTCGACGCCGACGTCGAGCAGTTCGGGTCCCACGGCGAGCCTGGCCTCCCGTAAGAGCCCCGGTTCGACGTGAAGCGCGGGGCCGATGCGATTGAGCAGGGCCGTCACGCCGGCCAGCGAGGCGCCCGGGCCAGGCGGCGCGGATGCCCGCTGACCGCGACGCGACGCGGGGAGATGCTCACATCGATCCCAGCAGACAGCCCGCGCCGCGCCCAATGCGCCCTGGTCCCATCTCGACCTTGGGCATGGCATGAGCAGCGTGAGGGAGTCGAGACGGGTACGCTGTCGCCGGAGATACTGCCTCCACGCGTCGATGAGCCTGCTGTCGCCGTCGAGGAAGCCGAGGTCAGAGAGGACCAGGTCGGGAATGCCGGGAACGGCGCGCGGAAGGGACCTCATCCAGGCTCCGGCGGTGCGGGACTGTCGATCGAGCCGGATTGGCCCCGCGCCGGGGTCGGCGTCAACCCGTCCGGTCCGGGTGCGATGCTCATAGCCCTGGATGAGCATGTCGACGGCAGTCGGATCGGAGTGGTCGAGGGTTGGGGAGCCGTCGAAGAGGTAATAGACCGGGCAGGCGTCACGACCGATCGACATCTCCAACCGCCGGCGAAGGGCGATCACATCGTCCGCGAAGCCCGAAGTGCCTGCCCGACCATCGGCGATAATCCGGATCGCCGTGGGCCAGGCGGGGACGCGTCGACGCGGGATTCGGCAGATGGGATCGAGGCGGGCAGCGGCCGCAAGCAACCTCCGTTCGTCGGCGCGGCGCCCTGTGCGTGTATAGCCGAATGCGCGCCGCAGATAGGGCAGCAGGCGCGGGTACGGCATCAACGGCGGCAGCTCAGGAGCGGGGACCGTGTAGTCAACCGCAAGGTCCCGGGCGGTGAAGGGGCGGTCAGGCGGCTGCGGCGTGGGTGCCTGGAGCGACTCGAAGCGGGTCGCGCGCAAGTAGGTGAACCTCGGCGAGGACGGCGGCGGCGGCGGCGGAGCGGACATCCGAGGGAGCCCGATGTCAGGGACCTGCCGGGGCAGGCTCACCGGCTCCGGCATGTACTCGTCCACCCGCGGCTCGAAGCCGCACAGCGCCGCCAGTCGATTCCGATCGGCGCCGGCGGCGTCGAGGAGCAGGCGCAACAGGTCGCCCCGGTTGACAATGGCGCGACCTGTCACGCTCCCTCGCCCTCCGGATTCTTGCGCAGAGCGAACTTCCCGATGATCGACAGGACTTCATTCTGCCTGGTTTCGTTTGCGGGACACAGGTCCGCGAGCGCGGTCAGGAGGTCCCGATACTCGGCAAATCCGGGGATGGCGAGGCCGTTGCGGCGGGCATCGTCGCGGTCACTCAGCAACTGCCTGGCGGCGGCGGTGTAGACCGACGGCGCGATGACGCCCACCTTGAAATGGACGCGGCCTCGCGAGATCAGAAAGTCGATCTGCCTGTCCCGGTCGTTCGGGAAGGCCATCTGGTAAACCATGCATCGGCGCAGAAACGCCGCGGGCAGCTCCCGCTCTTCGTTTGTCGTGATGACAACAAGCGGACCCGGCACTCCCTCCGGCAGCGCGACGCTCTGCTGAAGGTAGGGCACGTAGAAACCGGTGTTGCCGAGGCTCTCGAGAAGGCTGTTAGGGACGTCGGTATCGGCCTTATCGATCTCGTCGATGAGGATGACGCAGCCGCCCTTCGCCGGTTCCCATCCCGCGGGGATCTCCGGAATGTGGCTTCCGCCGTAGCAGGCACGGGCCTGCAGGGCCGCCGACGTCCAGTCGAACGCCCACCAGAGGCACCCGGGCCGAACAAAGTGACGCTCCGCCAGGTGGTCCTCGATGTCCTGATGTTCCGCGGCGTACTTCTGTGTTCCCAGCAACTGCGCCCGCGCCAGCCTGGATACGGCATCGTAACTGTAGAGCAGCTCATCCGATTCCGCCCGCGCGTTGATGACATGCGACAGCAGCGGCGTCCGCATGACCACGGCCGCCGCCCGCGCCAACTGGCTCTTCCCGATGCCGGGTTCTCCGCGAATCAAGAGCGGCCGGCGCGCCGCCAGCGCCGCCCGGATCGCCCAGACACTCTCCTCGTCAAACTGGTGCCGCGTCGCCGGCCACGATCCTGTCGCGGGCAGCAAAATGGGAGCGTCGAGGGGCGGATTGAAGTTCATCGCGCCGGTACTGGTCATTGCATCTTTCCTTGCGTCTGGCTGAGGTCGTCGATGAGGCCGTAGATTCGTTCGAGAATGAGAACGACTTCTATAAGCCGATGAAACTGCTCATCCTCCGGCCCCATTGCGGAAGGCCGCAGGGTAAACCAGACTTCCTGCCATCGATATTGCGTTAGCGGCCGGAGATATTCAGGAAGCTTACTGTCGGGCTCGAGGAGGACGTATACCGGGTCGTCAATGCTCCACAGAGCTTTCAACGATCGATAGAGATGTTCGTCTACCTGCGGGTGGTTCGCGGACAGGCGGAAGTAGTTGATCAACTGTTCGCGGTAAAATCGCGCCTGGTCATCCGGCGTTATCCCGGATGCGGGTACTTGCGAGCTGAGAGGGAGATGCCGATCACCAACAAATCTTCCGCCGCTCTTCGTGTATCGCGCCGGCCTGCCCAGGATCGCGCCGACCAGCAACTCCGCTGTGCGGCCTTCAACGATCTGCGGTACGTCGATCGTCCCCTTCCCCTTGAGCGGACGCACCGACTGCACCCAATCGCACTGGACACCAAGAACGGCAACGGCATTCGCGATCTTCCGGATATCATCCAGGTAAATATTACCGGATCGTCCGCGAAGCCACTTGTAAATGTTCGCCAATGTTTGCTCAGGGGGCGTTTCCACAAGGCATTCAATGAGGCCATCGAGAGTCGCCGCGATTTCAGTCACCAAAAGAGCTTCAAGTTCTCCCGCCAGCGCCGCGTTGCGCCCCAAAACTCCGCGCAACTCAAGGAGAACGGCACGAAAAACGTCGCCCTTGAGAAGCGCGTTAAGTTCCTCGTGAGGCGTTGCGGCGGCGGTGCCCGTTTGGGACGCTTGAGGCAACCGGCCGTCAGCGGCGTTTTCTGACGGAATCGGGTCTTCAAACAGTTCACCCAAGGCGCGCGAAGAGCCAGATGAGGAGTGCAGCTTGAAATTCAAGCCACGAAATATCCCCTGATGCCCGTCACTGGCACGATACAGGCTCGTATCCAAATCCCATTTGGTCCGCGGCTGGTCGATATACC
>JBKQWH010000245.1:0-3473 GCA_052139635.1 Capsulimonadaceae bacterium | reverse complement strand
AGATTGCTCTGAAGGCTCGGCAGCAGAGCGGACAACGGGCTTGGAGCACTGATCGTGGCTCCGTCTTGCTCACTCACGTAGCTGCCGCCGCTCGCCCGGATGCGCACCGGGGCGTTAGACGGCGGGGCGATCGACATTGAAAAGTTGCCGCTGCTATCCGCCGTCGCCGTTCCTAGCGTGGAACCATCCCTACCGTCGGGAGTGACGGAAACCGCGCTAATCGCGGCGCCATTCATCCCATTCTGTATCGCCGTGCCGGTGACGCTGAACGGGGGAGTGGCGGTCGCAGTCGGAGTCGCCGTTACCGTGGCCGTAGCGGTCGCCGTCGCAGTCGCGGTTGCAGTCGCGGTTGCAGTCGCGGTCGCTGTCGCCGTTGCTATCGGCGTCGGCGTGACAAAGCAGCACGTCGGGGTCGGGGTCAGGGTCGGGGTTTGGGTTGCGGTCGCGGTCGCAGTCGCAGTTGCGGTCGGGGTCGGCTTCTTCTGCGTGGCTTTGCCCTTCAGCTCGACAGTCGCCGAGATTGGCCCGCTGATCGCGCCACTGCTGATATTGTTGATGCTGATGGTTGCGTCTAGGTTCTTGCCGGGTCCGTTGGGGATGAACTCAACGTCAACCTCTTGGCGTATCGAGCCCGGAAGCGTGAGCGTTGCGCCCGCGGGAGAAATCTTGGGCGGGAATATAATCTTGTAGTTGGCGGCGTCGGTGCCGCTGGGCGCACTGACGGTAACGGTCATCGGCAGCGTACCTTTGTTCGCGATGGTGAAATGCTTGGTCTGGGAGAATACGCCCTGGTCGATATCGACGCTGTAGCTCAGCGCCTTGGGCGATACAGAAAGCTTACTCACGGCCGTCTTGCTGTTGGGTGACGCGTCGTCATCCGGCGATTGCGCCAGCGCCGGGGGCGCAATCGCGGCCAGCACAAACAACATCGAGAAACCAAGACCGCCGATTAACCGTGTGAACGACTTGAAGTGCATTGTAAACCGATAGTTACAGATCGTGGATTCGATAGCCACGGTACGCCCGCAGAGCAAGTTTTGCGAGCCTCTATTCTCGCGCGGGCCACGGTCTGCTGCCTAAGTGTATCTGGCCTGGACAGTTCCCCGCGCTTCCGAAAAAAGTGTCTTTTTGTGTCGGAGGCGAGTAAATCCGATACGATGCGAGGGCTCCCCGATTTCTCATTGCGGGCGTTTCTCCGCCGGCACAATTGGGAGCGTCACCTTGAATGTCATCCCGTCCCTGGATGCGCCCGCGCCCCTGGCCTCGACGCCCCCGCGCTGCGCCCACAGCCTGCCGCCGTGAAGGGCGATAATTCGATGGCATAGCACGAGACCCAGGCCGGTTCCCGCCGGCTTGGTGGTGAAGAACGGCGTAAACAGCTGCGCGAGCTGATCTTCGGGGATGCCGGCGCCGCTGTCGCTGACCTCGACCCGCAGGAACTGGCGGCGGCGCCCCTCAGCCGTCATCGTGAACTCCCGTTCGATTCGCGTATGCAGTCGAATCGTGCCCGACGAACCGATCGCTTCGGCCGCGTTCTTGATCAAATTCAGGAACGTTCGTTCCAATGCGCCCGCGTCGCCAACGACGTCGGGCAGGCTGGGATCGAAATCCTGATGCACGATGACACCGTCGGGCGGCTGCGGGAACAACCCCGCCATCCTCAACGCCTGATGCAGCACTATGTGTATGTTGACCGGCTCCTGCTCCAGGCGTTGCGGCCCACTGACCATCAGTACCTGCTCGACGAGCGAAGCGATCCGATTGACCCCATCGAGAATCACGCTGCAGTACTGCTGCGCGCGTCCGTCATCGGGAAACATCCCGGCCATCAGCTCGGCTGCTCCCTTGATGCCGGTCAACGGGTTCCTGACCTCATGGGCCAGCCCGGCCGGCGATAGCTGCAGGCTCAAGTCGGCCGCGGTGCCTGCGCCGGCGGCGCCTTTTTCGTGAGACAGGTCGTGAAGCAGGATAATAACGCCCCCGGGCTGTCCCTCACCGTTCAGCAGCGGCGATACTTCGGCGCGAATCGCCAGTTCCCGAGGCCCCACCGTCAGAACTGTCTCCATGTCTCCAAGTTCCTGACCTTTTTCCAGGCAGGCGGCGACCATGCGGCCCAACCAGTCGTTCTGGCGCATGAGATCGGCCACGGTCGCGGCGCTCATCTGGGAAACCCCGAGCATCGTCTTAGCCGCCGGATTGATGGCTTGGGGTTCCATCGCAGGCGAGAGCACGATGATCGCATCGGTCAGGCTATCGATAATGTCCTGCCAGAGACTCACATTTACTCCCGGTCAGTCGTCATGCGGACGGGTTCGGTAATCAACGGTAACACAAAGAAGTTAATGGGCTAAACGTTGGCGTTTCGAATATTCCTTCCAATGAGTACGAAAATTCGTGAGCATTTCCAAGGATTATTAAAGAATCGACTCTAAATTATTAGACTTTTTAATAGTTTATCCACCGCCAATCGGTTGATCTCGGTCGTATCGGTCGGTACCGTGGGAGTCAATCTTTTCGGGGGAGAATGCTTAGAACGAAGTCTATCTATCGAATGTTTGTTGCCCTGATGGCGGCCTTGGTTGTCGCTGGATGGGCATCGACTCGTGCACTCGCCGACGAAATTGACGGACCCGACGCTCCGTCTGGGGTGTACGCCTCGCCTCCGAGCCTGGTCGGGCAAAACACCGGCTTTGAGCTCGAGACTCCAGCGGAAGCCGGCGCCCAGCCGATTGCGTCGCCATACGTGCTTCCGCTGCCTGAGGTGGTTCCGCCGTTCCCGATTCTGCTTAGTCGGTCCGTTCGCCGGTATGTGTCGGATTTTCTGAATTCCGGCGAGCATCTGCAAGATACCTTCGACCGCAGTCATCCCTACCTGCCTGATATGGTCCGGGTACTGAGAAGCTATGGCCTTCCGGACGACTTGGTGTACCTGGCCTTCGCGGAAAGCGAATTTTCCAAGCGCGGCAAGGGTCCTTGGCAATTCAATTCCGGCACGGCCAAGCATTTCGGCCTCCATATCGACCGCTACGTCGATGAGCGCCGCGACCCCGTAATGTCCACCAAGGCGGCGGCCGAGTACCTGGCCACCCTGCACGACGAGGCCGGCGACGATTGGCCGATGACAGTGGTCGCGTGGAACAACGGCGACAAGGCGATAACCGTTATTGGTCGTTGCGCGGCCCTAACATTGAAAAGTTCGGCAACCGGCTGCCGCGGCGAACCCGCGGGCTGCTGGGACGTTTCATGGCCGTCGCGTATATAGCGCATCATGCCGATAGCTTCGGAATCACGCCAATCAAGCTCGACGATCCGCCGGCTTATGAGATGCTGCCGGTTAGTGGCGGCACTCCACTGAGCCGGGTCGCCCTCAATCACGGGACGACCCTCCAGCGCCTGCATGAGCTCAACCCGGCCTTGCTGCGCGACATCGTTCCTCCCTACGAACGGTCGTACAGCGTCCGCGTTCCCGTGGA
>JBKQWH010000244.1:0-10681 GCA_052139635.1 Capsulimonadaceae bacterium | reverse complement strand
TCCGGCTGGTCGGAAACGCCCCACGAATGACTTCGTGGACCATCGTCAAAACCGTCCTTCGGACGAACAAGGAATCGTGGATTTGGCTCCGGCCGAGCCGCGCCTTATGCTAACAGATCGGTATCCGTAAACTATGTCCGGGTTGAGCAAGCTCGCTAATGCGTTCCTGAGTCTGTCGATGGTCGTTAAGTTCACGCTCTGGAGCGTCGTGCTTCTCGTGATTGTCGGCTATACCGGCGTGATGGCTATCTGGAACAATCAGAACGCGAGCACGCCCGATTACGTCTACTGGCAGGATCAGTACAAAGACATCGCCTTTCATCTCGCCGCCACCGAGGCCGTCAAGGAAGCGACGCAGAATGCGGCCATCGAGGTGAAGCAGGCGACCGTTCTTCAGTTCCCGCTGATCGAGCAGGATGGGACAACCCAGCAGCGGGTCGATCGCTGCACGAGTTGCCATGCCGGACTGGCCAACCCGCAGATGACCGCCGAGAACATCATTCGGATCGTAGACAAGAAGACAATACCCACCGAACAGGTCGCCGATTACCTCAACAGCCACCCGGCGACCTTGCGAATCGTCAAGACGCTCGGAGCTCATCCCGGTGTCGACATCGAGGGGGCCGGCCCCGCGGACCAGCACGATCTCGGCGTGATCCACGGGCCGAACTTCACTTACGGCATTGCCACCGAGCGGAGCCTCAATTCGGCCGACACGCTCGATTACGCCGTTCAGAAGTACAGCGTCTCGCAGCACCCGTTCGCAACCTTCGGCTGCACAACGTGCCACTACGGCTCGGGACGCGAGTTGATCCAGGACAACGCGCACGGAATACCGGAGCACTGGCTGGCGCCGCTGCTGCCGGCGAAATACATGGACGCGGCGTGCGCTCAGTGCCATATTCAGTACAACTCGAAGACATTCCATATCGGTTATCTGAATTCGCTGCAAATCGCCACGTTTACGGTCACCGGCGACGAGCCGGTCCCGCAAGGTACGGTCTCGATTTACGACGGCAACAACCTCCTGGGTTCGGGCGGCCTTGTTAACGGCACGACAAGGATCACTTACGCGCCACCGGTATCCGCCGGCGAGCACAATTTAACCGTCACATATTCCGGCGATTTGACCTCCGGCTACGCGTCGGGCGCAACGCAACTTGCCGACCTGTCCGCATCGCCGGTTACGCTGACCTCGCCAGGAGCGGTCAAGACGGCGGCATATACGAATGCGGCCATCCGGCCGGTGCAAATTCGGGTCAGCGAGGCGCCCGTCAACATCCCGATGATGACGACGATCGCGCGGGGTGAACAGCTCTTCCACGAGAAAGCCTGCTACGGCTGCCACAAGATCGACGGCTTCTCGAAGGGCAATGTCGGCCCCGAACTCACGTATGAAGGCCGTCTCGCGGTGCCGTCGACCATTGCGCATCAGATTTGGGATCCGCGCTATAAGGTCAACAGTTGTGTCATGCCGTATTTCTTCTCATACCGGCTGTACAATACGGACCGGGCGGGCGAGACCCTCACGGACGCTCGCGGCCGGTTGCTCGTAGCGGATCTCGAGAAGGAAACGGTCGACCCTCGCGCTCCGGACATCTCGCCGGCGAATATCGCCGACGAGGACACGCGCGATTCCCTTCTCGCACATGGGTACATCCCCGATGTCAACGCCGAATCCGATGTCGACGCCCTCGTGACGTTTGTCAGCGCCCAGACAGGCCAGAACTACGCCGGCGGTCAGGCGGACCGCATGTCCACGATCGCCGCGTTCAATGTCGCCGGACCGCCGACCGTCCCCGCCACCGCAGCGGAGGGCAAGCTGCTGTTCGAGGGCAGTGGCTGCTATGCCTGTCATTATATCGGCGATCCGAAGTACAAGGGTCTCCCGTTCCACGACCCGCACGGCCAGGGTGGAATTACCGGGCCGGAGCTCACTTGGGAGGGCTCGCGCCATTCCACGGAATGGCTGATCGAGCACTACAAAGATCCGCAGGCGTTCGTGCCCGGATCGGTGATGCCAATCTTCCCGTTCTCGGACTCTCAACGGGAGGCGCTGTCGCTTTACGATCAGACTCTGATGCCGGACAATCCGGCCGCACGCCCGGTGACGCCCGATCAGGACATGCCGGCGGCCGGCCTGGCCCATGTCGGGGCGCAGACGCCCGACATCCGCTATATGGTGCGGTAGTGGTGGGGAGTGAATAGTGAGTAGTGGAGAGTGGAGAGTGAATAGTGAGTAGTGGAGAGTGGAGAGTGGAGAGTGAGTAGTGGGTGGCGATGTTGGCCTATTCACACTATCCACTATTCACACTATCCACTCTTCACTCTTCACTATCCACTATCCACTATTCCCTCGATTTTAACCGAAGGACATTACGAGCATGGCACAGGATATGAAACCGACGGAATCGACCAAGCCGGAGGGCGAAGCCACGGCAACCGAGGAAGATGAAGACGCCCCGCTACATTACTATTCGGGCGGCGAGATCAAGGAGCTGCCAAATACGGGCGTTCCGCCGGTGCTCTTCTGGTTCAATCTGGCGCTGGTCGTCTTTCTGGCCGGTGTCGGCTGCTGGACCGTGCTCTATCCCATGCACGACAAGACCCGCCTGTTCCGCCCGCCGGATGCATCCGCCGCCAAACTCGCCGAAATCCAGGAGCAGCTCGATCAACAGTCGCTGGCGAACACGTTCCAGAATGCGGACCGGCTGGATATCTCCCGCATACCCCTACCGCCGGGACAGACCCTGGTGCAGGCGGTCAGCGCGGGGTCGGACGTGTTCGACGAGTACTGCAAGGGCTGCCACGGGCCGAACCAGGATGGGAACGGCGTGAATGCGGCGGGACTGAATCCCAAGCCGCGAAACTTGCGCGACGCTCCGTTTATGCAGGCGATGTCGTACCAGCGGATCTCGACATCCGTTCACAAGGGCGTGCCGGGAACGGCGATGCCGCGCTGGGAGAACTCGCTCGACGAGACGCAGATCAAGGACGTGATTGCATACGTCCTGAGTCTGACCTCGCCGACCGCGCCGGCGATCACCACGAACGCGTCGCCCGGCGGCGAAAGCCAGTACACCGGCCAGAGCGAGCAAAACTCGCCGCAGCCGATCACGCCGCCCATCAACGGCAACCCGGCGGAGCACACGATCACAGCACCGCCGTCGGCTTCCGGCCAGCCAACCGCGGGAACAGGGACGGCCCACTGATTCGCTTGAGATCAGTGACCTGCGCGACCGCGCAGTGAGGTGAAAGAAATATGGCAGTAGCACAAATCGAGGCCATGCAGCCCGCCGGAGCTCCGGACAAGGTGCAGCATGACGATATCGCGGTGAAGTGGGCCATCTGGGCCGCACTCGGATACCTTTGCCTTTTCGGTATCCTCGGGGTTATCACGTCGATCAAGTTTGTCGTCCCAGACCTGTTCTGGGGCGTGAACTGGATGTCGTGGCCGCGTATCCGCCCGGCGCACGTGCAGGGAATGATCTTCGGATGGCTGCTGCCCTGCTATATGTCGCTGTTCTACTACATGATCCCTCGCCTGTGCGGGACCAAACTCTTCAGCGACAAGATCGGGATGCTGACGACGGTGATCTGGTCGTGCGGGGTCTTGATCGCAACCTGGGGCCTCCTCGATCCGACAGATACCACCAACCTCTGGATCATGACGAAGGGCAAGGAGTATGAGGACTATCCGCCGATCTCGAACATCTTCCTCCTGGTCGGCTGGGTGCTTCTGCTCTACAACATGCTCAATACCTTCGCACGCCGTCGTTACAAGCAAATGTACGCGGCGCTCTGGTATGCCATGGGCTGCCTGCTCTGGACCGCATTTGTCTATATCATCGGCAACTGGCCGGGCCAGCTCATCTCCCATTACACCGGCAACGAGTTCTGGTCGTTCCACGGCATGAACGATGCGAATATCAACTGGTTTTACGGCCACAGTGTCGTCGGCCTCATCGCGACGCCGGGCGGGCTTGCGGTTGCCTATTATTTCCTGCCGAAGGCCGCCAACGCGCCGCTGTACAGCCACAAGCTCTCGCTGATCGGATTCTGGACCCTGGGAGCCATCTACATCTGGAACGGCGCCCACCACATGATTTACGGGCCCATCCCGTACTGGCTCCAGACCGTCGCGACGATCTTCTCGTTCCTGCTCTTCATCCCGGTCTTTGCGGTCATCACGAATTTCTTCGGGACGATCCGCGGCGAATGGCATCAGGTGCGCACCAATGTCGTGCTGAAGTTCCTGATGTCCGGGACAGTGTTCTATCTTCTGGTCTGCATCCAGGGGCCGACGCAGGCTCTGCGCGCCCTCAATGCGATCACCCACTTTACGGACTGGGTCATCGGCCACGCGCATATGGCGCTCTTCGGCACGTTCACGTTCTTCGCGTATGCGGGCGTGTACTACGCGATTCCTCGCGTGTACAAGCGGCCGCTGTACTCCGAGGGCATTGCCGAGTGGCACTTCTGGCTGTCGTTCATCGGGTTCCTGCTCTTCAGTGTTGCTCTCTGGGTCGGCGGGTTCATGCAGGGTGTGCAGTGGAACGACCCGAACATCCCGTTCATCGAGACGGTCCGCTTCATGAAGCCGTTCTGGCACGTCCGCGCCATCGGAGGATCGATGATGCTTCTGGGGATGTTCCTGTTCACCTTCAACATCTATAAGACCGCGACCTCCCCGGCGCCGGCCGGAGATGCCGCGCGGCTTCCGGCAAAGGGCGCCGAGGCGGCAGCATGATGGTGGATCTGAAATCCATGTGTGTCCGCGCTGATCGGCCAAGTTTGGAGAACCTCGTATGTGGATGTTAATCGGTTTCGTCGTGCTGCTGATCATTGCGATCGGAGTGATCCGTGCCGTTTGGGGAAAGCACGAGAAGAACGCAATCCTGACCGGGATCGGGATCTGGGGCACGTTCACGGTCGGGCTGATCTTTACGCTGCTGATCCCGTCGTTCAACGAGAACTGGTCATACGCAACAGCGAGGGACGAGGCGCACTACCACCTTCCCTATACAACACAGGAGTTGCGCGGGCGCCTGATCTACCAGCGGGAAGGCTGCATGTACTGCCACACCCAGCAAGTGCGCCCGCTCGAGGGGGAGATGAAGCGCTACTCCGTAGGAACGTCGCTGGCGATTCCGGCGGATGAGCGCGAATATGTCTACGACGTCCCCCACTTCCTGGGCACGCGCCGAATCGGTCCCGACCTATCCCGGGTTGGCGGCAAGTACAGCGACGACTGGCACTATTCGCACTTCTACTATCCGCGCCAGCTCGTGCCGGATTCGGTGATGCCGGCCTTCACATGGCTGTTCACCCAGAAGGGCGACGCGCCGCCCGTGCCGACATCGGATTGCCGCGCCCTTGTGGCGTACATCCAGACTCTGGGTTATGAGCGGCAGGTAATGGACCCGGATACCCACCAGTATCGGTCCTGGCTCAAGCCGGAAGACCAGATGAACAGCCAGGCAAGAGGAGAAGAGGCCGTCGAACGCATTGTGCCGGAGAAGATCGGCTCGAAGTATCTCCAGAGCCCCATTCGGGGCGGTGATGTGGCGTCGCCAACGAACGTCGTGCTGCCGAAGCAGTAGTCCCGTTTACCCCCGCTGAGCGGGGGTAAACGCCCGCCCGTCTGTCTTTATGATACGCAAAGGGCTTAGTCAAGACCGCGACCGTCCCCCACGCCCCGCCCGAAGCGAACCCGTGGCGTCGATTTCGATCTCGGCAACGACAAACGGCTAGTAGTAGCGGAACCACGAAGTTCAGCACCCGGCGACAAACCGGGTCCCGCACACCGGCGCCCATCTTGAACAGTTTGATATCACTCATTGATCCATGTCCACTTTCCCTACAAGTGCTACCGACTTCCGTACTTCGGCCTCTCCTCCGACGTCCTACTAGGAGGCCGCTGCAGCTTCGCGTAGACTTCGGCCGCAAGCCACTCGTCGACGACTCTCTTGAAGCTCGTGTCGTTCATGTAGCGGGCGAAAATCTCCTGGTTCTGATCCATGCGATCGACCATCAGCGACTCGATGTGGCCGCCGAACAGCAGACGAAACTTGTCGACTGGGTTGGCGTTCGCCACCTGGCCCAGTGCCTCGTCTTCGGCGGCGTCCTGAACGATCTGGTCGAAAAAGAGCTGGTCGGCCTCCGTGAACTCCGTGCCGAAGCGTTCGTTGATGATCGTGATCAGCTTGGACAGTCGCACGCGCACTTCCCGCACGAGGCCAGTCCCGATGTCGGTCGGGCCGCCGAGCGGGACGGCGGCGCCCTGCGTGAGATCGATTGATCCTTCCCGGATCAGTTGGAGGCGGTAATACTTCAAGCGAACGTCGTCGTCAAACGTGTAGATCGGCCCGCGCGCATGCCGCGGGAGCTTGGGAGACAGATAGCGAAGAAACGTATAAAGACGCTCGAGTTCGCTGTCCTGGTATGGGATAATCTGGCTCAGAAACGCGTACAGATTCTGGAGGGCGTTCAGTTTGCCGCGCCAGTCCTCCGCTTCCTCCTCTTGTACCCCGAGCCAAACGCGAAATCGGTCTACGGCAGGGTCCAGGGCTGCATTTAACTGCTGGTGGTCGCTCAGGCTCTGCTTTTCCTTCGGTCGGAAGTAAACCGTGGCGAAGCGTGCGACTTCCTCGGCGAGGTAGATGCCCTTTTGCTCGAGGTCCGTCTTGAGTCTGTACAGGTGGGCCGGCTCCGCGTGTTCGCCCATCTCCGCGCCCTCGTAGTAGTCCTTGAACGCCTGGCGGATCTCCTCCCGATCGTTCACGAAGTCGAGCACGAAGGTGTCTTCCTTGAGCGTATGAATCCGGTTGAGGCGCGAGAGCGTCTGGACCGCCTGAATCCCGGCAAGCCGCTTGTCCACGTACATCGTGTGCAAAAGCGGCTGATCGAATCCGGTCTGGTACTTCTCGGCCACGAGAAGCACCTGGTATTCCGGGCCGCTGAACCGCTCGGGAAGCTCGCTCTCCCGGATACCGTTGTTCATCCCGACTTCAGTATAAACCTTGTCCGGCGCCTTGTCGTCCTCGACCTGACCGGAGAATGCGACGAGCGTCTTGATCGGGTAGCCCTTCTCCTTGATGTAGCGGTCGAAGCTCTCCTTGTAGCGCACCGCGCTGAGCCGGGAGTCGGTCACCACCATCGCCTTGGCGCGGCCGCCGATCCGGTGCCGGGTCACCGCTTGAAAGTGCTCCACCATCACTTCCGTCTTTTGCGCGATGTTGTACGGGTGCAGCTTCATGAAACGTGCGAGCGCCTTGGCCGCCTTCTTGCGCTCCACCTCGGGGTCGTCCTGCGCTTCATGCAGGAGGCGGTAGTAGACAGCGTAGGTGACGTAGTTCTTGAGGACGTCGAGGATGAACTTCTCCTCGATCGCCTGGCGCATCGTGTACCGGTGCCGCGACGTCTCTTCGCGGCCGAATACCGCAATCGTCTTATGCTTTGGTGTTGCCGTAAACGCAAAGAAGCTGACGTTCTCCTGTAGCCCGCGCCCCGCCATTTGCCGGTACGCCTGCTCCCACTGCTCCTCGCCTTCCTCGGCTGCCCTCTCGTGGGCCTTCTGGCGCAGGGCTTCGCCCCCGAGCACTTCCTTGAGTTCGGTGGCCGCCTCGCCCGACTGGGAGCTGTGCGCTTCATCGATGACCACCGCATAACGCCTCGACGGAAGCACGCCGGTGGCGACCTCATTTCGTTCCTCGGCGAGCTTGATCAATGCCTTGGTGACATGAGGGAACTTCTGCAGCGTCGTGATCACAATCGGAACGCCGCTCTTGAGCGCCTGCGCAAGCTGCGCGGAATCCTCATCGATCTTTTGAACGACTCCCTGGCGATGTTCAAATTGATAGATCGTGTCCTGAAGCTGGCTGTCCAGCACGCGGCGGTCGGTGACCACGACGACTGTGTCAAACACGCGCTGGTTGGCTGAGTCATGGAGGGACGCAAGCCGGTGCGTGAGCCATGCGATCGTATTGCTCTTGCCGCTTCCCGCGGAGTGCTCGATCAGGTAGTTGTGCCCGGGGCCCTCGGCGCGTGCCTTCGCCTCCAGGAACCGAACCGCCTGCAACTGGTGGTAGCGCGGGAAGATCAGCGTTTCCTTCTTCACCTTCTGGCCAGTGTCGGTCCGGATTTCCTCTACCTGGAGATGCAGAAACCGCGCAAGCAGGTCGAGAAGGCTGTCACGCCGCAGGGCCTCTTCCCAGAGGTAGGCCGTGCGGTATGCGCGTCCGGCGGGGTCGGGCGGATTGCCGGCGCCGTGGTTATTTCCCTTGTTGAAGGGAAGAAAATGGGTCGATTTTCCCGCCAATCGGGTCGTCATATAGACAACGTCAGGATCGACGGCGAAATGAACGAGCGTGCGGCGCTTGAACTCGAACAGTAATTCCCTGGGGTCGCGGTCATTCTGGTACTGCCGGATCGCATCGGCGGCATCCTGCCCGGTCATCGGATTCTTGAGCTCGATCGTGGAGACCGGAATCCCGTTGACGCTGATGACAAGATCGAGTTCGTTCGTGTTGCGCTCGCTGTATCGCAACTGCCGCGTCACCCCAACGCGGTTGGCGCTGTAGCGCTCCTCAAGCTCCGTGTTCAGCGCGTGCGCCGCGCGGAAATACGCCACGCGCAGCAGGCGCCCATAGCATTTGAACCCGTGCCGGAAGGTCGCCAAAGGGCCGTATTCATCCATCCATTTGGTAAGATCCGTCAGAATTTGCGAGCCCGTCTGCGCGCCAAGCAGCGCCTCCAGACGCGCCCACTCCTTGGGCTGAGTCGTCCGGATGAACTCGATGACGACATCCGGAAAGATGGCTGTCGCGATGTCGTAGCCGGCTTTGGGCACGACAATGTAGCCGTTAGCCAGCAACGTGGCCTCGGTGACGGTCTCGAAGGCTTCTTCAGTGTGGATCATCTATGCGCTCTTGGTCAGGGGCTCTGGTTTCACGAGTAATGATTGACTAACATTCGCTAGTCGGCTTGCCGAATCCTTCCTCGATCTAATCGAACTTCCAATTGAGAGTGTACGGACCGAACGTATTACTCTCAGGCGGGCGCATCGGCGCCGAACCAGCCTAACACCCGTGCTGAACCGGTGGCAACACAGGTTGTGCGTTGACAAGTGCGTCACCACAGGTATAATAACAAGCGGGACGCGTAACTCAGAACAGACCGATCAATGGGACAACAACGGCTACGTCCGCAAAAAACTTCGCGAGCACCCGCAGTTGTGCAAGTAGGGCTAACTTCCCCGCCGAAAGCCAATGATGTGGTTTCTGTATCGGGCGCGACACTCTCGGACGCTGAGAAAAAGTATCTTGATGATCTTGCGGAATACGACAAGACAATACGGGCTGAATACGCGCGATACACGAGCCATTTATGGCAACAACGTCAAGACAGCGAATCGGACTCAGACAAACTGGTTTTGTCCCTATCGACGGCGATTCTCGGGCTCTCAGCGACCTTCATTAAGGACATTGTACCTTATGTCTACGTATGGAGTCTTGAGTTACTGGTTGCCGCGTGGGCAGCTTTGGGCGCGTCCGTCATCTCGACTCTTGTGTCATATCAGGTTGGCCGAAGGAGCATTGACGAGCATATCGAAGCATCTAGCTCTTATTTCTTTGAAAATCATAAAGACGCCTTTGACGACGTTAGTCGAACCAAGAAGAGCACCGAGAGAATCAATAATTGTTCGTCAGCGTCGTTCGTGCTCGGCTTGATCCTTATACTGTCATTTGCAGGAGTAAACTTAAAGGAGGTTCGTCGCAACATGGCAAGACAACAGCAGACCACAGACAACGAAACCCATCTGGTGAGGTCCACAACGCCGCCACCTGCTCCAAAACTGCCGAGCCGCCCAAGCTCGCCAAGCTCGAACGTCCAGACGCCTCAGCAGCCACCGCCATCGGCACCTGCCGTCGGAGGCAACACAACTGGCGCCACTTGAGTGTTATTGGAGTTAAAGAATGAAAGATAATACTCGGCAGAAATATGGTGCTACTGACGGACAAACACCAGCGCGCCCCCCACACGAACCGGGCACTCCAATGCTAAGCGTGTCAGGCGCGAACAGACCTTTGCCGTGTCCGACGCCGCCTCGTCCGCCGCAGTTGCCGCCTAAGCCGCCGACTAACCCCAGACCGAAGTAGTCCGTCCATTTAAGGTCGAGGAGTGAGATCGCATATTCGTTGCGGCAGTGGTGTCGTGCCACTGGTTTCTGGAGACACTGAGGCTCGCTCAATTTCGCGTAGCTGACTCCTTGCCTGCTTCAAGGAGCAATATTCAGACGGAGGGGCTAACGTGTAAAATGTAATTCTACTGGGGCTAATTAACTGCTTAGATTAGTGCTTCTTGGACTACATTTATTATTTCGATTTCTTCAACGCCTGTTGACGATGAATTGCCTCGCGTCTGGCGTGCTCTCGCTTGGCCTTCCTCGTCAACTCGGCGCAAGCTTGCTTAAGCACGAAACAGAACTCCATGTATTTGCCGTGGTTGTCCTTACGCATAATACCACCCTGAAGTCTCTTTAGCTGCGCGAGCGACAGGGGCGCGGTGTCGTCGAACAGAAGCGCCTCGATCGCGGCTTTTCGATGCGCGACGAGATAGGAATCTCGTAGGTTAAGCCTCGCGATCGTTTGAGCGGCTGGCCCGTTGCCCTCCGGATCGT
>JBKQWH010000243.1:0-6508 GCA_052139635.1 Capsulimonadaceae bacterium | reverse complement strand
CACGTTACCGTTACCGTATTATTGGCTGCTCCGCCCCCGGCGGTGATAGTGCCCCCTGCAGATACTGTCCATGCATAATTTGTCTGACCGGTTCCAGACTTGTCAGGATGGTCAGCGCGTTTCGTACGATATCGTGGGAGGCTTTGCCCTTGATATTAACGACAAAACCAACTCCGCACGAATCATGCTCGAATTGCGGATCGTACAAGCCCTGTCGCTCAGGAACCCCATTAGCACTCATATTACAGCCTTTCATTGCAACGTTATCGGTGGCCTGGTGACCTGAGTCCCACGCCTTCGTCCCATCTCGGCCGGCGGTCTCTCCAGCGCACAACTATCGCCCAATCAACCGACGCGGACGTACGGGCTTCGCTGGCCGTTCTGCGGCCGGTTCCAGGGGCCCGGTGGCAGATTCTCCTTCGGTATCGCGTTCGCCCGGGCACAATAGTCAGGAAGTAAGCGCGGTCCTGGTCGGTGGTACAAGCCATCAGGCGTCTGGCGCTACGGGCTGCTCAGGCCGTTACGGAGGTTGCGCCCGGCTCGTCCGTGCACCGGAATGGTTTGTGTTTCCAGCCGGGGCACTTCATAGCGGGTGTCGGAGGATCCGACGCGCGCTCGAGTCCGGGCAGTCCTTCCCGGACTGGATATTGCGTAACACGGGCCGTCTGCACCTCTGCGGTCGCCGTCAGCGGAGACGTGCACAAGGGGCCGTCGAAACCGACGAACAACTGGAACGCCGGGTTTCGGCGTATCGTTTTGCCTGGGCACATCCTCAAAACGCTCATCTGTGGGATGATAAGTATAGCATATTTGTGTCACTGTCGTAAAGAGGTGTGGTATGCTTGAGGAGAGCGGAGCGCCAGCGGTTTCGTGCGAATCTCCGCGTACGACAGGCGATGTCACATGCAAACGTCGTGCCGGTCAGCATGCAGGCGTGAAGCTGTCTGCGCATATGCCGCCGCAGGCGGATGGAGATAATGTTTGTTCGGACGACGTAAAGCCAGGCGGAGTATCGATCTCCCGGAGATCCGGTCCGATCGAGTCGTGCTCAGGCCGCTTCAGCCGGAGGACGCCGCAATCGTTTACGCATCTATCGCTCGCAGTCGTGAGGAGTTCATGCTCTGGTTCACGTGGGCGCACGATACGTCGTTTGCGTCGGTCCAGCAAAGCTTGAATGAGGCGCATCTGGCGATGATGGCCGGAACGGAGTGGCACTATGCGATCCTTGAGCCGGACGGCCGGTTTTGCGGGCGGATAGGGCTGTCGCAGATCGATCAGAAGCGCCACCGAGCGGAGATCGGCTACTGGATCGATGTCACCCGGAAGGGCCGCGGCTTGATGACGGAATCGGTCCGTCTGCTCACGGGCCTTGCGCTCGCTCAGCCCGGAGAGTTCACCGTCGAGGCGTATACCGACGTCGAGAACCACGCCAGCCAGCGCGTCCTCACCAAGTGCGGCTACCTGCTGGTTGGCTCGGTGGTCAACGCCGTCAACCACCCATTGCGCGGCTGGCGGGACCAGTTCCAGTTCGAGATCAGCGGCGGCGAGCCGCCGGAAACACGCGTCAAGCGCGGTTCATGACCCGTCTGAACGGTTTGCCCCGCCGGACGAAGTCTGCGCTCCTATCGCGTGGGACGGGCGTCCCTGCCAGTCCGTTACGATGTTCGTGAACAACCCGGACTAATCTCTGCGGTAAGTTGTCAGGCAGAATAGGCCTGCCATCAGGGCGAGGGCGGCGAAGCCGAGCATCCGGCTGCGGCGGATATTCTCGCGTCCCCGGGCGTAGTCGCACAGGGGAGGCTGAACGAAAGAACCGGTGAGATCGAAGCCGTCGTACCAGCGGCCAGTCTCGGCAAGCATTTTGGCAAGGTGGTCGCAGGCGTCCTGGTTGTCCGGATCTGTTTCCACCGCCGTCTTCAAGCGGTCGATGGCGACCGCGCGGTGGCCGAGCTTCCATTCGACGGTTCCGAGGACGTGCAGCAGGTAAGCCGTATACTCCGGGTCGGGAGAGGGAAGCTTGAGCGCGTGCCGGCACAACGCTCGAGTCGACCGCCATCCCTCCGGGCAGTCGTTCCGCTTGAGTTGTTCCACGGCCGCAAGTACCATGCAGTAACTCGGCTCAAAGAAGCCCGGCCGCAGGTACGCCGCTTTGCGCCAGTGGTTGAGCGCGTCGGCGCGCTCGCCCATCAACATGAGTGCAAGCCCCAGATTGTAATGCAATTCCGGGTGCTCAGGCTCCTCGCGCAGGCCGCCGCTCCAATCCTCGACGGCTTGAGTGAGGCGTCCGGCCGCATAGTGGGAAGCTCCACGTTCCAGCATGATCTCCGCGGGGCGAGTTTGGGTCATTGTTCTTCTCGTCTCTAGCGGCTGCAGTGCCGCTGACTGGCATAACCCGACTGGCTCGGCGCGGCGGCATTCCGGGCTAGAATTGGCCGCTGCCTATTTCTTATACCAGAAATCGGGCCGGCGTCAATATGCTTCGTGCGCCGGCCGTTTGCGGCGGGGACCACACCGGCGGGCTTGAGTTCTGAAGCTGGCCGGCGTCAGGAGATTCAGACAGGATTTACAGGATTCGCAGGATGTTCCGGATGCGGAGTATCGCTGTTTCTGACCACACCGTGTTTTATGTGGCTAAATCCTGGATAGTTCCTGCTATGCTGGGTTGGGAGACGAGCGTGGAAAAGACGGATACGGTCGACGTGTGGTTCGCCGGCCTCGACGGGAATTCGGCCCGTGACACTTCCTATCGCGAGTTGCTCGATTCGCGTGAGTTGGCCCGGGCCGAGCGCCTTAGCCGGGCGCCCGATGTCGCTCGCTACGTGCGGGCTCACGGCATCCTGCGCGAGGTCCTATCGAGATATGCCGAGTCGTTCGCGGCCGGCGCGCAATACCATTATGGGCCGTTTGGGAAGCCGGATCTGCCCGGAACGGATATCCGGTTCAACATGTCGGATTCCGGCGGCGCCCTGCTTGTCGCGGTCGCCCGTGGCGTCGATGTCGGTGTCGACATCGAGCGCCGGCGTCCGATCGACGTGCTCCGATTCGCCCGCCGTTTTTTCACCCCGCTCGAGGCTGACAGCCTGAACGAGCTGCCGCCGGACCAACAGATGGAGACCTTCTTCCGCATGTGGACGTGCAAGGAGGCGTACGTGAAGGGCTGGGGGCTGGGCATTCGGCAGAACCTGCGCAGTTTCGAAGTCGCAGCACCCCCGGGGGAGCCGTCGCGGCTCCTGAGTTGCACGTTCGACCCGGATTCCCCCATTCTCTGGTCCCTGCTGGACATACCCGACATCGACGGCTACGCCGCAACCGTCGCCGTGAAATCGCCCGATGCCGCCTTGAGGCTACTGCGCCTGTAATTGACATCGTAGCGCTCTGAGGCAAAGCCCGGCCGCGCATTCGTTGACGTACGGTCGACGGCAGGTGTATACTGTCGGTGTTCCGTCGTTGCCAATCGGCGAAAGGAAGCGCCCCGCGTCAGCGGCGTCTCTCCCCCTGCTACCGGCAGCCCTTCAGCGGCGGAATCATGCGACTATGATGCGATTTGGCGCTCCGGTACGAAGAGAGAAGTACAATGCCTCGTGACATTGCCCTCGGTAATGCAGAGATGCTGATCAACCTTGACCGGCATCTGTCGATTCGCGACATCTACTATCCCTATGTTGGTTGGGCAAACCATGTCTGCGGCTACAAGTGCCGTGTGGGTGTCTGGGTGGCCGACGGCGGCTTTTGCTGGCTCGACGACTCCTGGGACTGGCAGATCAAGTACGAGCCGAACACGCTCGCGACGGCCTGCTCCGCCCGTCACCACGGCCTGGGCCTGCGCCTGAAGGCTTCCCACGCCGTGCTGCACGACCGAAACATCTTCCTGCAGCGATTTGTGATCGAGAATATGCGGGAGACCGCCCGCGAAGTGCGCCTGTTTTTCGCACATGACCTGCGGATCGACGAGTCCGATATCGGAGATACGGCGTTCTTCTACCCGTTCGAATCCGCGATGGTCCACTACAAGCGAAATCGCTATTTCCTGTTCACGGGGATTGTCGGCATAGATCCGGAGGCGGTCAACAACCGGATCGTGCAATACGCCTGCGGCGAGAAGGGCTTCCGCGGCGCGGAGGGAACGTGGCGCGACGCTGAGGACGGGCAGCTCTCAATGAACGCGATCGCCCAGGGCTCGGTCGACAGCGTCGTCGGCTTCACCATGCACGTTGCGCCGAAGGGATCGGAGAGCCTGCGCGTCTGGCTTGCAGCGGGGACGTCCCTCGACGCCGTTGTTGACATGCACGCGCCGCTGCGCGACGGCGAGTTCGACAAGCTGTTTGTCGACACGATGTCCCACTGGCGCAGCTTCGTCTCGGGCCGCCGTGATCTCGATCCGCTTCCGGACCGCGTCGCGGAGCTGTTCAACCGCAGCCTGTTGATCATTCGTACCCAGGCCGACAAGCGCGGTGCGATTATTGCATCCAACGACAGCGACATCATGGAGACAGCCCGCGCGCACTATTCCTACATGTGGCCGCGCGACGGCGCCCTGGCCTGCTACGCGCTCGACCGCCTGGGAGTCCGCGAGATCACCGAGCCGTTTTTCGAGTTTTGCGTCGACGCGCTCCCGGCCGGCCGCGCGGCTTTGCTGCACAAATACGGTCCCGACGGTACCGTGGGCGCATCGTGGCACCCGTGGGTCGTGCCGAGTGGAGAAGGCGCCTTCGAGATACCCTTCCAGGAGGACGGCACCGCGCTGGTCGTGTGGGCGATCTATCACCATTTCGTCCACTATCAGGACCGGGAGCTCACCGAGCACCTCTACGATTCATTCGTGGCGCCCGCCGCCGATTTCATCGCCTCGTTTCGCGAGCCCGTTTCCGGCCTTCCGCTTCCGTCGTGGGATATCTGGGAGGAGCGCCGCGGAATTCACATCTTCACAACGGCTGCCGTGATCGCCTCCCTGAAAGCGGCCTCCGCACTCGCGGCCGCCTTTCACAAGGAGCACTCGTCGGAGCGTTTCAGAACGGCGGCCGCCGAGATTCAGGCTGCGTTGCTGGAGTATTTCTGGGACGAGAAGGCCGGCCACTTCGCCCGAATGGTCAACTTCGATCGCCGGGGCGAGCTGGTGCGCGACTCGACTGTCGACGCCTCCTCATACGCCCTGTTCGCCTTCGACGTTCTCGCGGCCGATGATCCCAAGGTGGTCGCCACGATGCAGGCCATCGGTCGCCGCCTCTGGGTTCGTGTTGGCGCCGGAGGTGTCGCCCGCTACGAGCGCGACTGGTACTTCCATGTGACCGAGGACTTCGAGAAGGTGCCCGGCAACCCCTGGGTCATCTGCACGCTCTGGCTCGCCGACTGGTACATCGCAACCGCCAAGTCTGAATCCGACCTGCGCTGCGCCCTCGACCTGATCGAGTGGGCGTCGGTCTGCGCCCTGCGCACGGGTGTCCTCTCGGAACAGGTCCACCCGTTCACCCTCCAGCCCCTCTCGGTCGCCCCGCTCACCTGGTCTCACGCCCAGTTCATCACCACGACCACGTCGTACCTCGACAAGCTCGCCGAACTCAAACTCGCCCCACCGCCGGCCAAGGACTGAAGCGAACGCAGCGCATGCGCCACCGGACGATCGATACGCCCGGTCGGACAGGTCAGACTGACAGGGGCGGGGTCTACAGGGAGCAGGTCATACGGCCGAGGGGCCAGAAGATGGCTTCGGCTTTGCCGACGATGCGGCCGCGCGGAAGACATCCCCATTCGGTGCTGTCGTCGCTGTCGTTCCGGTTGTCGCCCATCACGAAATAGCATCCGCGGGGAATGCGGCCCGTCGCATGCCAGGAGAGGGCGCGGTAGGTCGGGGGATCGATGGGAATGCCCGCCAGTTCGAAGCGATTGCCCTCGCCAAAGTTCTCCTTGAGGGGCTTGCCGTGCCAGATCTTCAGGTCGTAATCCGGATCTTCCGCGGTGTAGGACTCGGTCAGGACTCTCCCGTTGCGCAGCACGGCTCCGGGGCTGACAACAACCAGGGCATTACAGTCCCCGGTCAGCACGCGGCCAAGCTGGGACGTTGTCAGCAAGCGGCCGTCGGCCAGAGCGCCGTTCGGAATGAACTTCACGTGATGGACGGCCATGAACTCATGGATGTCCGACATGGGGTCCCCCGGGCCGAAGTATCCGTTGAGGGCGAGGGCCCGGCGGATATCCATGTGCGAAAAACGCTGCCCGTCCACCATCACGAAGCCGGCGTGCACCTCAAAGCGGTCCCCGCCTTCCGCCATGAGTCGCTTGATCCATGGGCTGTCGTCCGTGCTTGGCTGCCCGGCGGTGGCGTTCGCGGGTGGATTGAATACGATGACGTCTCCGCGAGTCGGTGAGTGCAGCCGGTAGGCCATCTTATCGACCCAAACCCAATCCATGTCGTGCCGGTCGCCTCCAGTGTCGGCTCCATGGACCCGGTGGGTATGTAATACGGCTGGGCGATCAGCGGCTTGATGAGCAGGAACGCGACGGCGAATGCATA
>JBKQWH010000242.1:0-4829 GCA_052139635.1 Capsulimonadaceae bacterium | reverse complement strand
TCGTCTCCGAAGGCTGCCTGCCTGCTGTGACCGTGAACGTATAGGTTCCGGCCTGAGTGAAGGTCGCCGTGGAGTCCTTGGCCGCGTTGGTGCCGTTGGCGCTGAAGGTTACGCCGGACGGGCCGGTCCAGGTCCAGGTGTAAGTCAGATCCGACTCGGGGTAGGAAGCGGATGCCCCGAGGACGGAGAGGTTGGTGGTCGTGCCGGTTACCGGGGACGGGCTTGCGGCGGCCGCGGTTGCCACGGTCGGCGGGATCAGTTGAATCAGCGCCAGGCTGTGTAAGACATTGCCGGCGATGGCGGTGACGTGGGTGAGGAAACCGACGCCGTCGAGGCCCACGACCTGCACGGGGACGTCGCTGTTGTTCAAAAGGCCGTCACCAAGCTGGCCGCTGGTGCCGATGCCCCAAGCCCATTCGGTACCGTCCGACTTCAGAGCCAGGCTGTAGTACACGCCGGTGGCAATGGCGGTGATTCCGGTTAGCCCGGTCACCTGGACCGGGACAAGGCTGTTGGTCGTCGTCCCGTTGCCGAGTTCGCCGTAGCCGTTGTATCCCCACGCCCAGACCGTGCCGTCCGAGCGCAGAGCCAGGCTGTGATATCCACCGGCGGAAATTGCAGTCATCCCCGTGAGCCCGCTCACCTGCACGGGAACGTTAGTGGTTGTTGTCGAGTTGTTTCCGAGTTGTCCGTAGACGTTGTAGCCCCATGCCCAAACGGTTCCGCTCGACCCGACAGCGAGACTGTGATACAAACCGCCGGAGACGGCGGTGGCTGCGGGAAGGCCGGCGACATGGACGGGAACATCTGTGTCGAGGTGTCCGCCGCTCGCGGGCGGCAGCAGTCCGGTTTGGCCGTAGAGGTTATTGCCCCAGGCCCAGACCTGCCCGCTCGACTCGAGAGCCAGGCTGTGCAGTCCGCCGCCGGAAATGGCGGTTACGGAGGAGACGCCGCTCACCTGCACGGGCACGTCGCTGTTCGTTGTCGAGCCGTTTCCGAGCTGGCCGAAGAGGTTATCGCCCCACGTCCAGACGTCGCCGGCCTGAAGAGCCATCGAGTGATAGCCGCCGCCGGAGATCGCCGCGGCATCGGTGAGGCCGGTCGACTGGCTCACCGCCACGGGTATGTCGCTGTTGGTGTCAGTGCCGTTGCCGAGCTGCCCGTAGGCGTTATCACCCCAGGTTGAGATCGCGCCGCTGGATTGAAGGACCATGCTGTCGTAGCCGCCGCTCGATACGGCGGTCACGCTGGTGATGTCCAGCGCCTGCACGGGAGCGGGGCTGCTGACATAGTTCCCGTCGCCGAGCTGGCCGAAGCTATTCCAGCCCCAGTCGAACGGTGTACCCGCGGCGACAACAGTGATGGTTGTGGAGCCGGACACACCGGAGGCGGTCGCTTCCGGGTGAGCCGTTCCGGCTGTCGGGCCCGAACTGAAGATTCCCGTCGATCCGATCGAGCCCACGCCTGTGTTCGACCAGGTGAAGGACGGCTGCGTCGCGAGTGGGGAGCCGAACTGGTCATTCGCCACCGCATTCATTTGCTGGGTCGAGTTCAGTCCCATCGTCGCCGACGTCTGCGGTGTTACCACGATGCCAGTCAGGGTTTGGTCGACGGTTACAATGACGCTGCTGGTCACCGTCAGGGCGGATGGGTCGGTGATCGTCACGGTAAAGGTGTACGTGCCGGCCTGAGTAAACGTCGCCGTCGAGTCCTGGGCCGCATTCGTGCCGTTGGCGCTGAACGTCACTCCGGCCGGGCCGGTATATGTCCAGGTGTAAGTGAGCGTCGACTCGCCGGCGGCATCCGCGCCGAGGACGGAGAGGTTCGTGGTCGTGCCGGTGACAGGGTTCGGCGTTGCGACCGCCGCGGTGGCAACGGTCGGACCGGTGGATGCGGCGCCAATGATAGCCAGACTGTGGAAATCTCCACCGGCGATCGTGGTTGCCCCGGTGAGGTAGCCGGCGCCGCCGATGCCTTCCACTTCCACAGGGAAGTCGCTGTTCGTAAGCGAGTTGTTGCCGAGTTCGCCGTCAACGTTGTCGCCCCAGGCCCAGACGGTGCTGGTTGACCCGGACCCGACAATAGCCAGACTGTGGAAGTAACCAGCGGCGATCGCGGTGGCTCCGGTGAGGTTGCCGCTGCCGCCCGCGCCTACCACTTCCACGGGCACATCGTTCGGTGTCGTCCCCGACGTCGTCCCGTTGCCAAGTTCACCGTAATAGTTGAAACCCCACGTCCAGACGGTGCTGGTTGGCCCGGACCCGACGATAGCGAGGCAGTGCTCGCCGCCGGCAATTGCGCTTACGTTGTTGAGGGTGCCGACACCCAGGGCGCCGAGAACTTCCACCGGCACCTCGCTGTTCGGGACCGTTGTCCCATTGCCCAGTTCACCATAGAAGTTCGAGCCCCAGGTCCAGACATGGCCGTTCGAATCCAGTGCGACGTTATTAAAAGTCCCCGTGTTTCCACAGGCGATGGCAGTGATCAAGGAGAGGTTGCCGACGCCGTCTGGGCCTTCCGCTTCCACGGGGACATTGCTTTGGGTGGTTGAGTTGTTACCGAGTTGACCGTAATCGTTGTCTCCCCACGCCCAGACATGGCCGCTCGAATCCAGAGCCAGACTGTAAAGATCCCCTGCGGCAATCGCGGTAATCGAGGACAGATAGCCGACTCCCGAGGGACCTTCCACCTCCACAGGGAAACTGCTGGGCGCCGTGGAGTTGATGCCGAGTTCCCCATAGGTGTTGTCGCCCCAGGCCCAGACATGGCCGCTCGAATCCAGGGCAAGGTTGTGATAACTAAAAGGCACATCGCCTCCGCCCGATATCGCGACTATCCCGGTGAGGTTGCCGATGCCGCCAGATCCTTCCACTTGCAGGGGAGTGTCGTCGTTAATGCTCGACCCATTGTCGAGTTGACTATTGTAGTTGAAGCCCCAGTCCCAGACGTCGCCAGACTGAAGCGCCAGACTGTACGCATCCCCGGCGGAAACCGCGGTCGCGTCGGTGAGGTTTAACACCTGCACGGGGGTCTCGTCGTAGCCGCCCTCTGTCCCGTCGCCAAGTTGGCCGTCGTTGTTGAAGCCCCACGCCAGGATAGTACCGCCGGCCGGAGCCGCTATGGTGACCTTATAGGTTGTGCCACCGTTCACCGAGCCGCCTTGAAGTGTCGTCCCATACAGGTTTCCGTCGGCGCCCTCCGTGAGGCCGCCATCGGGAAAATATCCGTCGTCAGGCACGCTGCCGTCATTGAAGTTGTGGAGGATGGTCTCTGTCCACGGGGTGCCCGGCGTCAACTTGAACACGGTGCCGTCAGCCCCGGTTCCGGTTCCGCCCTGGTTGCAGACCCCGTAGAAGTTTCCGTCTGTCGCAAGCACAAGGGAGGCTTCGGGGTATTTTCCGTCGTTGGTCACGCTGCCGAATGAGTACTCGATGGTCACGGAGCCTGAAGGAGTCATCTCGAACGCGGTCCCATAGCCCGCCGTTCCGCCGGCCTCGGTTGTCCCGTAGAAGTTTGTGCCGTCGTAGACAAGGGCGGCATACTCGGGGTCCGACCCGTCGTTTGGCACCGACCCATCGCTGAAATTGTGCAGGATGGTTACCGTACCCGAAGGCGTGATCTCGAACACGGTTCCAGAGTCCACGGTGCCGCCGAAGGCGGTCGTCCCATAGAAGTTACCGCCCATCTCGATGAGGGCTGACTGGGGCTGTAGGCCGTCGTTAGCCACGCTGCCGAAGGAGTGAAGGATGGTCACCGAACCCGCATGAGTAATCTTGAACACGGTGCCATCGTTTGCCGATCCGCCCGCGTCGCAAGTCCCGTAGAAGTTCGTACCATCATAGACGAGTCCGGCCTGTGGCTGATCCCCGTCATTCGGCACGGTGCCGTCACCGAAGGAATGCAGGATGGTCACAGTGCCGGCGGGCGTCATCTCAAACACAGTGCCATTGTTTGTGGATCCGCCTGCGTTGGTCGTACCGTAGAAGTTCGTGCCATCATAGACGAGGGACGTGTAAACGGGGTATTTTCCGTCGTTAGGCACCGATCCATCGCCGAAGTTGTGCAAGATGGTCACCGTACCGGCGGGAGTCATTTCGAACACGGTCCCATAGCCCGCAGTGCCGCCTAACTGGGCCGCGCCGTAGAAGTTTCCACCCACCTGGATGAGGGTGGTGTATCCGGGGTGCAGCCCGTCGTTAGACACCGACCCGTCGCCAAAGCTGTGAAGAATACTTACGGTTGTGGCCCGCGCATGTAGCGCGGGAAGAAGTAGGAGTGCCATCGTCAGGCACGCGAGGGTCATAACCCTGACCCCGAGGATTAGTCGGAATGCTGCGTTCATAAGTGCCTTTCTTTCGTGCGATAACTACAAAAGCCTCTTATTGATTGTCCTCGCTGAAGCGTGCGTCGTTCACGCCTCTGCGGGCTCCGAACTGCCCGCCATCACACGGACGGAATCAGAATACAGAACGAGGTTGGCCGTCGGTTGGGACCACGGTGCGTGGCGACGGGGTAGGCGATGCAGGTGCGGAGTCGAGGGTTCGAGCGAGACAGCATTGTCCTGATCCATCATTTTTCCTGGTCCTTACAGCAATTGTCGCTAGTTGTGAATGGCCGTGATGACGCGCTTGCAGTGTCCGGGACATCGGTCGTTCCGGACACAGATATCCCCGGCGGTTAGGCCCCAAGGGCGTCTGTGTTGGCACAGCGTCGATTATAGCTCGGGCATTTGTCTAGGCTGGGAAGACGATGGCGATTATGTTTCCGTCAGCGCGTTACGTACGATCCGGCCTACATAAATGAGGGGAACATTTCGCGGGAGACCTTGG
>JBKQWH010000241.1:0-4893 GCA_052139635.1 Capsulimonadaceae bacterium | reverse complement strand
TTCGAGCGAGCCCTGGAAGCAGCCGACCAGATACATGAGCGCGCCCATGATCAGAAATTTCCCCGGCAAATTTCTGCCGAAGCTCTGCCACCTGCCCCGCACCGTACCGAAGAAGTTCACCAGCACGGTCCACACTGGAATGATAAGCAACATGGAGGTGACGATCGCAAGCGTCTGGGTCCAGTCGGCGATTGGGCTGTAGAGATAATGATGGATGCCGACGAAGGGGTAGAACAGGGCAAGGGACCAGAAGCCGACCAGGGAGAGCTTATGAGCGTAGAGCGGATTGCGCACGCTGACCGGGAGGAAATAGTAGATGAGGACGTAACCAGCCGGCGTTATCCACAGGCCTACGATGTAGTGGATGTAGAGACCGTGGAAGGCCGCGCTGTTGATGCCTGAAATCGTGTAAGGCAGGATGACGCTCCCCAGAACGAGGTTCATCGTCGTCCATATGAAGGCGGCGATAAGGTACCAGAGCGCAACGTAGAGCGCTGGCTCGAGGCGCTGCGCGATGGTCGCAATGAATTGTGCTGTTGCCGCCGCTACCACGATAAAGAGAGGAATTTCGGCAAACAGCGGGAGTTCGCCAGCTTCGAGACCGTGATTGTAGCCGAAAGGCAGCGAGATGAGCCCGGCCAAGAGGGCGAGGCTCCACACCCACGCCAGCGCTACGCCCCATTCTCCGCGGACCACCCGGACCCCGCACAAGCGCGGCACCAGATAATAGCATTCGCCGATGAACAGGGTAGAAAAGGCGCCGAAGATGACGCCGTTGACGTGGACCGGTCGGAGGCGGCCGAAGGTCAGCCCTAGATTATTAGTGCCGAGGTAATCTGGATAATTGAAGAGGCCGGACAACGCTACGCCGACCGAGGGGGTGACGATGAGCCAGAACATCCCCCAATAAAGCCACGTCAAGACGACCCGCCGATCCACCAGCTCATCCAGGTCGATGCCGGTAAACCGGCCATGCAACGTTTCTGACATGGCGCGCCCTCCCCGCCGTCGACGCGACCTCCCGCGCCACTGCCGAAATCGATGGAAGCTCTATTCCATCGAGGATTATCGCGCGGGCGGGCCTCGAGCGGCCCGCAGCGAAAGCTGGTGTTGGGACCTGCCGCTCCGTATCGCACAGGAACAGAACTAATACCTGACTAATACTTGCCCGGGACCAACACCGAGCCGGCGTTCGACCAGTAGATGTATGCTTCCAGGGCCTTCATCGCGTCCGAATCAGGATCGATCTTCTCGCCCTGGTTGGGTTTCTCGATACACCAGTTGATCATGTCGCGAAGCGTCGCGAATTTGTTCATGCTCACCTGAAACTTCGGGAACGACTGCGGATGCGTGTCGGAGGCAAAGGGATGGCACATCGCACAGGCCATTCCCGTGTTGGAGAGCACGACGTTCATTTGTTTCGCGGTCTCGGCGTCGCCGTGGAACAAGAGGTCCCCTATTTTGACCTGCTCCATGAAGACTTCCTGGTAAGCTTGCAGCTGCTGGGGTGTTACCGGGTCCTTATTCGCATTGGCAGGGCCGACGAGAACCGCAGTCGCGGCCAGCACTCCGACCTGCGAAGCGAGCGACAAAGCGGAGAGGCGTGTCGTTCTGACTGTCATAGCCGTCCTCCCTAATACGGCCCGATTCGGTCGGCGATCCGCGGGCGCAGGATCTCAGGCTGACTCAGCGAGGAGTCCGGCGCCGACTGAGCGTAGACCTGCTTGCGGCCCCACATGATGTACTCGTTCTCGATCCGATCATTGTTCATGTTGATTTCGCTCCAGCCGACGCCGTCGTAGAAATCGCCGGGGTCGGCGCGGATCATCGGCACGGTGAGCTTGGGCACGCCCTCCGGGGCATAGGGCCAAGGCCAGGACGTCGCCAGCATGCCGATCGAACGCATGGTTCCGATCTCGTTGTAGAGCACCTGATGGACGTGACCATGGATATTGGTGACGTTGGTATAAGGCTTGAGCACGTCATTGACTTCGCGCCAGTCGCGCACCCAAAAGTTCCAAGGCGGATAGTACTCGTAGAGCGGATTATGGCTGAAGATGACGACCGGCCTGGCTTTATCCCACTCGGCAAGCGTCTTCTGCAGCCAGTCGAGCTGGTCGCTGCCCACACCGGCCCACGGACCGGCGACGCTGCCGTCGAGGTCCGCCATGTGGTCCATGCGCTCCTCAGGACTCATTTTCCTCACCGTCCAGTAGTCCGGGCCGCGGCTGACCGTGTCGAGCCCGATAAAGCGCACCCCCTTGTGATCGAAGTTCCAATTGGGCTGGCCGAACAATTGCCCCCACTTCTTGCCCATGTCGTAGTACCAGTCGTGCTCGCCCGGAATGAAGACCTTCCGAACCTTCACTTCATTCAGGAGCTCAACCCCGAGCTCGAGCTCGTTGGCTCTGCCGAGCTGGGCCAGGTCACCGCCGAAGATCATGAAGTCGGCCGGCGGGTTCATGGCCTGGACCTCCTTCGCGGCACGCTGCACCTTCTCGACAAAGCGCGTGTTGACAGACTTCGGATAGAGGTGGGTGTCGGAAACCCACGCGAATTTGAAGGGCTCTTCGGCAGCGTAAGCGACGTCGATGGTGTTGAGCAGCGGCCACCATCCGAAAGTCTGAGCGACTGTGGCCGCGCCGGTCAGACAGGATCTATGGATGAAAATGCGCCGGGTAATTCGGAGCGACGGGTCGGAACGTACCCCGGGCCGTTGGAGCACGCTAGCCATCTCACGTCGAACATTGTCAAGCTCAGACATGGGGGTACCTCCGCTAGATGGATCGTCTGCTTTTTATGGATCTCTCTCTTTGTAGGACCTCGCAGATTTGTCAGACGTTGCATAAGAATGCGACCTGCCGGCTCGGCCAAGTCGCCTATCGCTTCTTCAATTCGATGTTCAGATTCGTGGGCTTGCCGCCCTCGACTGTTACGGATTGCTGAAGGGGGCCGGTAAAGGACTGGATCGTTACGAGGGTGTAGTTCCCGGGTGGCACGTCGGCGATGCTGAACTTGCCGTCGGCGCCGGTGATGGCGTAGTAGGGGTTGTCCACCACGTAGATCCACCCTTCCATCCAGCCGTGCGCGTCGCAGTCGACCCTGACCGTGCCGGCCCGCGTCAGTTCCGTCGGAATTCTCTGCCCCTGGTTCGGCAGCGCCATGTTGAAGGCCGTGCGCTTCCCGTAATAGCCGTGGGTGTTGTGCAGCACCGGGTCGTCGTTGACGACCACCAGCGGACCCGCAGGGATCACCTGAACCTCAGGCTCGAAACGGCATTTGCGATTGTCGAGCTCGGGCGTCTTGCCCTGTGCCGGCCAGGCTTTTCCCTTGGCCACATCGACCAGGTACACGACCGCGTTCTGGACGCCCTTGTCGGGGCCAACCTCGATCAGCGGCTCCTCGCGGATGCCGCCGCACACCTCGACATCCTTGTTCGGGATGATCTTCCGCGTCGGCACCGCGCCGTTAAAGATGACCTTGCCGTCGATCGTTCCACCGCCCGTGACTGGGCCCGCTTCGTAGGCTTGCGCGGAAACGCCGATCGTGCATGCGACGACACTCGCAAGCCCAGTAGTCAGCGTGAGGCGTTTCCTCATGGCCACCCCCCTTGTGCGAACTTCCGTAGGGGAACCCGATTTATGACGATGAAAGCACAAATGGGGGGATAAAGGAAATGGAAAGTTGGCTGGTCGGCCCACGGACGAAGGTACGCCGCAAGGCGGGCCGCTCTGGGTGGTGGACGCCGCCAGCTCACATTGCACACCGCAGATGGGCAGAATCCGGGCACTCAGGCTCTGGCGCGGGGCGCCGGACAATGAAACGTCGGACTGGCCAAGGATCGCGAGAGTGGGCCGAATAATGCCAGACCGTGATGCCGAGTTTGGCGCTGCCGTCGTTAAGCAGGCTTGGGACCTCAAAGTGTTTTGGTGGCATTCCAGGGGTGTGCTATATGGGCTGTATGAATCGCCGGCATGGACTCGTTCGCCGTTCGGTTATTGGTCTGCAGACCCTCTGCAACATCGTCTTCGCTGTGGCCCTGACTATGAGCCAACTGTCGTGGGCCGCCACGTCGCCCGTGACGGTCGGCGGTCCATTCACGCTCACGGCTCCGGACGGCACGACAGTGACCGATCAGACCTATCGCGGCAAATGGCTACTGGTTTATTTCGGGTACACCTTTTGTCCCGATAGTTGCCCAACGACGCTGAACGAAATCGCCACTGCACTGAGAAAGCTCGGTGCAGACGCCGCCAAGCTAACGCCGCTCTTCATCACGCTCGACCCGCAGCGCGACACGCGCGAAGTGATGGAACAATACACCGGTTCATTCGATCCGCGGATCGTCGGCCTCACCGGCAGTCCGCAGCAGATCGATGTGGTGACTCACGAATACGGGGCATACTTTGCCCGTCACAAGACAGGACCGGGCCCGGAAGACTATGTCATGGACCACAGCACCTACCTCTACGTTATGGACCCCGGGGGCAAATTCGTCCGCGCTTTCGACGCCGATACCTCAGGCGATCGGATCGCGGACGCTCTGCACGAACTTTTGGCGCAGCCAAGCAGATGAAAAGACTCATGGGAGCTTCGCCAGTCTGACCAGGACATGCAAATGTCAAAAGGGCAGCTGCGATAGCGGACAGAACCGGATCGGACCGCGGCTGACGGTTCCTGTCATTTCCGCGAACGCGGGAATCCAGGGCAACCGCACCCCCGGCGGCAAGTCTGGATATCGGCTTTCGCGGGTATGACAGAGAGCTTTCAAACAAGGATGAAATGAGCCACTCGTCCGCGCTTTTCGACCTCGGCGCGGGAATTCCCTGCTCGCGCGAAAAATTCCCTGCATATTCCCTGCTCGGGCGCAAAAAATTCCCTGCTCGCCCGCGC
>JBKQWH010000240.1:0-3256 GCA_052139635.1 Capsulimonadaceae bacterium | reverse complement strand
ATGCCGCAGGAGTGGTCAGCAAGGATCGACCCCTCCCCGGCCCTCCCCGCAAGCGGAGAGGGAGTTGCGGAATTCAGTGATCGATTGCCGCCCTCTGATTTACGAGAGACAATCGCGGGACAGGCACACACGCATGTCCCACGACGTCCATCGCGTCTACTGCAGCCAATAGGCGGAATCGTCATTGGAGAGGGCGGCGAATTCGGGATACCCCGGCTCCGCCTGGTACCCCTTGTCCAGCGCCGCCTTAACGTGACCGTCGACATAGCAGACATTGGCCAGCGTCCGTCCCCCGTGACGGAAGTCGACATAGCCGCCGATTTGATAGGCCGCGGCGTCGCCAGGTGACCGAAGCTGGTTCTGCGCCCAAGCTCCGACCGGCGGCATTGATGCGCTGCTGTTCCAGAATCCGCCGTCGGTAAACAGGGCAGTCGTACTTGGGGACTGGATCTTCCCCAGAAGGGCCGGTGGTGCGCAGTTATTGAGCGAATCGTAGCACGTTCCCATGTAGGGCACATCGGAGCCGATATAGCTCGTGTTATAGGCATAGCCGTCGAAGGGTTCGCCCTCGTTGTATCCGGACCACGACGGACACGCATGGACGGGACCCGACGTCTCGTATACGGAAAGCAATCCCGGGACAAAGTTTCCCCAGGTCGGCTGGGAGAAGTCCCATTCGAATTGCCCGCTGACACCGTCGGCGGTGTAGTAGTACGACGGACAGGCTCGATCGTCATAGTCCTGTGTGTACATCATCCAGGCCATTCCGAGCTGCTTGAGGTTCGAGGCGCAACTCGTTTGCTGTGCTCTTTGGCGAGCGGACGCAAATACGGGGAACAGAATCGCGGCAAGAATCGCGATGATCGACACGACCACGAGCAACTCGATAAGGGTGAACCCTCTCGCAGTTGATACGGAGGAATCCGAGCGTAAACGGGTTGAGAGACGGGAAGACTTGCCGACAAAAGCCGGCGTATGGAAGCGACGCATTCCAGGGTCCTTTCTGCCTGTCGCGCGCAGGCAATCGGATGGAGGAGCCATGCAGGACTCCCCGGACTCTCGGCTGGCATTCTGACTTGGAGGCGACGCCTCTTCACAGTTGCGGGACAGTGCCGGAATTTCACCGGCTTCCCCATTTGAGCGCGCGTTGACCGCTACGCACCAAGAGCAGGGCACGATTTAGTTTTGATGCCGTATTATAGAAGCCAGCACGGGAAATGTCAAGGGCTCTCTGCGCACTCGATCCCGGAACTTCTCGCATTTCGACCGTGTTTTGCTCACGAGATCGGCGTTATCATTGCGGACCTATTGTCGAGGTGCCGATCTGTCTTTTCCGGGCAAGGTAGGTTTGCCGGTACTGAAGATTACGCCGCCGGCGACGTTCCACTTGCTCCGCACTTTGCGCGAGCAGGCGGTCTCGGTCTCTACGGTTCCTGTCGCCCACCAGGCTCTCGCACTCCCGGCGGCTGCAATCCTGGCACGACCGGCATTGCCCGTGCAGACCGTCGCGGAAGTTCGGATTATGGTTAAAATCGGAAATCGGAAGAACCGCATGACAGCGGTTACACGTCTTTGTAGCTACAGAGCGGTCCATAGGTGTCATAAAACTCATTTTGCCAATCAAACGCGAAAAAGGACAGGCAGGGACGCCTGTCCCACAATAAGACACAAATCCGAACGGCACGATATTATGCGGCGGCGTATTCCACCGATTCCGTCAACGGTTCCAACTCTTCCACGGTACGAGTCAAGGATTGAGCCTGAAGTACCAGGGCGCGGACATCGGCCAGAACCTGCTCCGGACGACGCGAGCCGAGTTCATGGCTGAGCAGATCGAACTTCTTGTCGAGAAGCTGCATCTCATAGTGGAGGTTAAGGATCGTCTTTCCGATCTTGTCCACCTGACGGTTGCGCTGTAGAACGGCCTGTGCACGCTGGTCGAGAGCGTGGAGGCGTACGCCGTCGCGCGTGCGATCACGCTGCCAGGCGACTTCGCGCAGTTCGCGCTCAAAGCCATCGTGCGCCTGCTTCATGAACAGCTCCACCCGCTCCTCGATTGAGCCGCTTTCGTGGCGGTCTCCCAACGAATAGACAAGCTGCAGTTCAACGACACCCGGTGCGACCGGGTGCTCCGACGACATCGTGCGCGCTTCTCTCGCGATGACCTGCAGCCGATCCCCGAAGAGGTCAAGCTTCTCGTCGAAGAAGGAGTAGCGGTCCATCAGCAATTCCAGGTGGTTCAGGATATCGCTGGAATGTGGATATCGAGAGTCCATTTGCAGGCCGACCAGCCGGTACGCCGCTTCCAGGCGCTCCAGGCGTTCGCAGCACATATCCGCCGGCGACTTCGCCGAGCTACCCGCCGCGGAGAAGGCACGCGGCGTTGCGTTCGCGGTTGGACGGCCCTTTTCACCTGCATGAGCACCGGGCACCGCGATGTTCGATGTGGAACGCAGGCCCATCGTTGACGAAACCACCAGGTAAACGGCTTCGATAACCAGCCCGGCGACCAGTATCCAGAGAGACAACGTGGCAGCCGATGCCGCCACTACGACCGCCAGCCCGAGTAGATTGTACGGGTGGTAAAAGGGGGCTCGGTCCTTCCGATTGGTCGACTGGCGTTGTGCCGGCAGGCTCTTCCGGTCGTTCATGAAGGTATCCTCCGATTATCTAACGCGCTGTTTATACCATAGCGCAGCAGCCGTGTTCAAAGCGTAGTATGGCGGCGATTCTTCCGACGTGTAGGTTTGCTGGAACCCCTGAGCCCCGGCGGCAGCGAGCCGTTGATCAAGCGCATCGTCCGACTCCGTGCTTATGTCCGGACGCATATTATAATGCTCACCCGTCATGAGCGCCTTTGCGCGTCCGAGATAGTCCATAAAGGCGCGGGCCCCGGCCGCCTGATCCGGCGACACCCAGGGCGCATCGAGAACGCACACCGACTGCTCGGCAACCTCGGTGGGATTGGGATAGATAGCAACGAGGTCGTGACGGCTGCGGGCAGCCTGGTAGGCGAGATTCTCATAGGTAACGATAAAATCGCGAGATTCGGGGTTGTCGACGAAGGAGGAGGTCAAAGCCGCGGTTCCCTCGTGCGAGGCCTGATCGACAACCATCCCCTTTTCGAGGTCGCTCAGAAACCGGCCGAAGCCCGGCTCCGCCGCAACGTGGCGAGTCTGGCTCGAGCGGCCGCGGCTGGACAGCTTGCCGCCCCAGCGTCGGTGCCCGCCGCCGCCTTGACATCCCACGGTCCCTC
>JBKQWH010000239.1:0-5875 GCA_052139635.1 Capsulimonadaceae bacterium | reverse complement strand
AGCCGGCTTTGCAGGACATGCTCACACGTCTAGCCGCTGTCAACTTCGACGTGACGCGTAAGGATCCGGCGACCACGCGAGACCTGTTCAAAGGGCTCTACCAGGTCTTCGTCCCTCGGGAACTCCGCCACGCTCTCGGGGAGGTTTATACCCCGGACTGGCTTGCCGCGCATGCCATGGATCTTGTGAACTGGAACACGGACGACGATCTCCTCGACCCGACTTGTGGCACGGGTACATTCCTGCTCGAGGCGGTGAAGCGCAGGATAGAGCAAGCTCACAGAAGGGCAACGAAGCCAACCGCCACGGACCTGTTGCGTGGCATCCACGGGATTGACCTGAACCCGCTCGCGGTTCTTGCCGCTCGCGCGTCCCTTGTGGTCTTCCTGGCGCCCTTCAAGCGAGAGGACGAGGTGATTCGCCTGCCTGTTTTCCTCGCCGATGCCATAAACTCCGCAACCGCTGACGGCCGGCTCTACCGCCATACTCTCCAGACCGAAATCGGGAGCCGCACATTCTCAGTCCCCGAGGATATTGTTCACAACATACGCTTCCATGACATCTTCGCTCGCCTGCGCGATCTCGTAAACGCCGATCTGCCTGCTTCCCAGATTCTGAAATCGGTAATTGCCGAGTTTGGGCTTTCTTTCTCGGATGCAGACCAGGCCACGGCATTCGCAGACACTGTACAGGCTTTTGTGTCCATGCATAAGAAGGGATGGAATGGTATTTGGTGTCCGATCCTTGCCGACCGATTTGCCGCCGGCGCCATCGGGAAGGTGACCAACATCGTAGGCAATCCTCCCTGGGTTAAGTGGAGCAATCTGCCTCCGGAATACGCGGATTTTATCAAACCGATCTGCTTAAGGCTCGGTGTATTCAGCCCTGACAAGTGGGTCGGCGGGATTGAGTCGGATATCTCCACCATAGTTACGTTTGAAAGCGCGAGAAAGTGGCTCAAAAACGGCGGCACACTGGCATTCTTTATCACAGGCACAGTATTTGCGAACGAATCCAGTGAAGGCTTTCGCCGATTCGACCGTGTGGACTGCACCGTTGAGAGGGTCGAGGATTACCAGCAGATAGCACCGTTTGAGGGAGTTACGAACTTCCCCACACTGCTCGTGTTAAGGCGGGTTGAGGGCATGGCAAAAGGGACGCAGTTTTGGCCAATACCCTACACGGTTTATGAGAAGCTGATCGAGGACAATCGACCTGTTCGAACATTTCGCAGCGCACTCGACTTTCGGCACCGCGCACACGCGATTAACTTGACGGCTGCTCCTGTACCTGGAACGGAGGCAGGTCCCTGGCTTAAGGGGACATGGGAACAGCAGGACGAGTGGAAACGTATCTTCGACGGCTCCGCAAAGGCCGTATATACGGCCAGGAAAGGCGTTACCACCGACGCAAACGGCATTTTCTTTGTGAAGCCAATAGGACGCGTTGACGAATCGATGTTCTCTGTTGTGAACGATCCCACGATAGGGCGGCGAAATGACGTCCCTCGTGTTCAATCAACCGTTGAGGGCATCCATCTCTTTCCTTTGCTTCGCGGTCGGGGTATCACGGCGTTTTCCGCTACCATCGATCCGAAGTACTGCGTCCTGGTGCCGCAACGTGGCATGCATGGCGATCCGAACCTGCCCCAAACGGCGCCAAAGACATTCGCATTCCTGAGTAACTTTCGCAAGATCCTAGAAAGTCGGTCAAGCCTGAGGCGATTTCAGTCCCGTCAGGCGTGGTGGTCGCTTTGGAGCACAGGCGCGTATACATTTTCGCCGTACAAGGTGTTGTGGCGTGAAATGGGCGGGCACTCATTCGCGTCGGCATACGTCGGGACTGTTTCACACCCGATTTTGGGAAACCGGATACCTATCGCCGACCACAAGCTTTACTTTATTCCGGTGGACACCGAAGATGAGGCCGCCTTCTTAACGGCGATTCTAAACGCGCCCAAAGTGGCTGCGGCCATTAGCGCATATGCATCACAATTGAGCTTTGGAGTGAGTGTTGCGGAGTATCTCAAACTGCCCAAATTTGACGCACAAAACCAGTTGCATGGCCAGATAGCCGGCCTGTCAAGAGACCTGAGTAATAACAAGCGTACGTGGGATACTGTCAGCCAGTCGGAGATTGACGGACTCGTGGACCGGGCGCTCCACGAGCCACGTTCATAAACGCAGGTCATTCCTTGTACGGCGGCCGTTCCGTGTTCCAAAACGTCGCCAGGCCCAGGAGGGTAGGGGCAAAGAGGCCGACGAAGATGGCGCTGTCACGGCGACCGCGCAGGAAGAGCACGATTGAGCCCACAATCGACGCGAAGCTCAGGGTGTAGACAGCGGCCTGCAGATCCTTATTCATGGGCTTCCTTTTACGAGAGGTGCTTGGGCAGCTTGACGGCCGGCATGAGGTTGACCATTCCCTTGAACTGCTGCATGGCAGCGGGGGGCAGCGGTCGCTCGGTCCAGAGCGTGTCGGTCGGGCGAAACGGTTCTTCCCGGTCGATCCAATGGGCCTGGAATACCTTTAGACCACGGGATTGCACGCTCCGGACGGTACCCAGCGACACCCTCCCCAACGCCGCGCTCACCTCGCTGAAGGTAAAAGCCGCCGCAAGTGAGTTTCTGTATCGGCGCAGGACAGGAACTGAGGGACCTACGAGAAACTGCACCGGCGCTTCTTCGACCGTGACGGGCAGGTTCGGACGCGCAAAGTCGAACATCAGGACGGAGCAGCCACAGCGGATTCTCACCATCGATATTTCCTTGAGGCATCGGAGCAAGGCGTCGATGTTTTCCAGTCTGTTGAGGCCGAAAGTGCAGGTGATCATGTCGACGGAGGTCGGAATCCGCTTGGCGAATTCGGTCATCTCCCCGACGTTGATGTTGACGCGCTCGGTCAGATTCTGTTCCGCCGCGAACTGCTGGCCGACCTGAACGACCGAGTCGGCCGCCTCGACCGCCATCACGGAGACGTCGGGGCGGTGCGTGGCCAGATAAGTGGCAAAGGCCCCGCTGCCTGATCCGAGGTCCAGCACCAGGCTGTTCTCGGGGAGCATGCGGCTGGCCGCGAGCGCAGCGAAGTGCGTTATTCCGAGTGCTGCGCGTGCTGCGGCGTCCTCGGCCGGACGGAGTTCAGCAATGCTGAGCGCGGATTCGGGTCCGGAAGGACGGCGCTCGAGCCGCGGTGGACTGAGTGCGTCACGCGCCGCGAGCGCCAGTAAACTAGTCATTTGCATGTGCGATACCTGCGTCCGTACTTCTGTCTCCGGCAACTCCGTGGTCGAGGCCGGACGTCGCGGCCGGAGAACCGTCGACCGGCTTTGCCGGATTCCTCGAGTCTCGGAACATATTATTCATCAGTCAAGTTTGATAGTCTATACGACCGGATGGTCGGCGGGATACTTCACGCCCCATTGCGCCCTGAGGGTGTCCATCACTTTCAGGATTTCCACGGTTTCGTCGAGCGGCATGACCGGGCTTTCGAGGCGGCCGTCCCCTAACAAGTGCTGAAGCTCGCAGGCCTCATAGTTATACCCGTTCCCCTCGAAGGGACAGGCGACGAGCTCACTCCGTGCGCCATGCCGCATGGTGAGTGTCGAACCCTTCCACCAACCGGAAGTCATGTCCATCCGGCCTTCCGTGCCGATGATGTGCGCTTCCCCCGGTGTGTCCAGCGTCAGGGCGGTCGCGAGCTGTGCGACGCCGCCGCCGGCGTAACGGAGGAGGATCGTGTCCAGAATATCGACCCCGTCTTCGCTGAGTTCGGCCGTTCCCGATATCTCCGTCGGGGCGCCCAGGATCATCGACGCAAGCGAGAGCGGATAGACGCCGACATCGAGCAGTGCGCCGCCTCCCAGGCGAGGATCGAAGAGGCGGCTCTTCGGATCAATCTGCGCTCGGAAACCGAAGTCGGCCTGCAACAGCTTGACTTCGCCGATCGCACCCTCATTTATAAAGCTGCGGACCCGCTGCATGATCGGCAGAAAGCGCGTCCACATGGCCTCCATGACAAACACGCCGGACTCTCGGGCGGCCGCGACGACCTGCGCCGCCTCCCGCGCGTTCATCGCAAACGGCTTCTCGCACAGTACTGCCTTCCCCGCGGCAATACAGGCCAGCGCGTTTTCCGCGTGCCAGGGGTGGGGTGTGGCAATATAAACCGCGTCGACACCCGGATCGTCGATCAAGCTCTGGTATGAGCCGTAGGCACGTACGGCGTGATGCTGCGCCGCGAACGCTTCCGCCTTCGTCTGGCTGCGCGACGCAACCGCGGCAAGCTGCGGGCACGGCGTGTATGCCAGGCCCGCCGCGAACTTTCCAGCGATATGTCCAAGTCCGAGGATACCCCAGCGGAATGGCGATTCGCTCACTTTAAGCTCCTTTGTGCGGCAGCACGGTTCGATCGCCCGACTGCATCGTTGCTACGGAGTGGTTGGCTGGCTGTTCCTGATGGCGCCTCGCCACGGATCACGGGCGAACAACCACCAGCTTCCGGCCACGGACAATTGACATACGCCGCGTGACACCGTAAAATACGGCGGAGCGGCTTCCCGCATAATGCGCTGCCGGCAAATCATGAAGAAGACGTCATTATCCGCGCGGCTCTCGATCCGGGTCACGCCACGCGCGTCCCGCAACCAGGCGACCGCCTATTCGGACGGTGTCCTGCACCTGCGATTGACCGCGCCGCCGGTCGACGGAGCGGCGAACGCCGCTTGCTGCGCCTTCGTCGCCGAAATGTTCGACGTTCCCAAGTCGTCGGTTTGGGTCGTGTCCGGGGCGCACAGCCGAACCAAGGTCGTCGAGATCGAGGGCGTCGACGCGAACCTGGTCGCCGTGGTCATCCGGTCAGCCCTGGAGGGATAACACGGGCGCTTCCGACCGGGTGCGCGCGGGCTTTGCCTCGGTTGCGGAATAGGCAACCATCGCGCGCGGCCGGGAGTCGACCATTGCGTTTGCGGCCTCGTCACCGACAATCTTCGCCGCCGCGTCTCGCGATTGCGCGAGCCAGTCCGGTGGGCGGTCCGAGAGATCATGCGCGTCGGAGGCTATCACAATTTCCCATTCCGCGTGGCGTTCCAGTATTGCCTCGGCCGTAAACTTCGCTCGTCTACCGAACGCTCCCAGAAGACTCCCCGACGTTAATTGTACATTAATCCCGAGCCTGGCGCAAGATTCGAGGAACGACAGATTCTCCTGAATGACCGCATTGCGCTCCGGGTGGGCAAGCACGACACCAATCCCGGCGTCAACAACATCCTGGAGATGATCGAGCGCGTTGACGGGGATCTCGTCGAACGGCGGCTCGATCAGTGCCCATCGTCCGGTATCTCCCAGGGTCACCAGACGTCCGGCGGCCAGCGCTTCGGCTAAGCCGGGACCGACAGGGATCTCGACTCCCGGGACGACCTTGAGCGGGATCTTCGCGTCCTTAAGGCGTCTTTGCAGGGCTCGCACGTGTGCACGCACCCAGTTCGCCGGCGCATCGGGCCTTTGCCAGACGCAGCGATGTGGTGTGGCGACCATGATCTCCGTGCCGCCGGCGACGGCCCGGCGCGCCATCTCGAGGGCGTAATGAACATCCAGCGCGCCGTCGTCCACTCCGGGTAGGATATGGTTGTGTATGTCGACAAAGCTCAACGGTCCGGTCTCCTCTTCGGCGCCCTCCTGGCGTCCGGTGTGCCCGGCGGCTATTAAAATAGAGACTCCACCCTGGCCGGCTTGGTTTCACCTCCGCGCTGAAGTAAACGTTATACTCATATTATCTGTCGGACGGACTCCTTGCGGAGGGCGTAATGTCCGCCCCCGTCGCTTCGCTCCGGCGCGGACTCCTTGCGGAGGGCGTAATGTCCGCCCCCGTCGCTTCGCTC
>JBKQWH010000238.1:0-8224 GCA_052139635.1 Capsulimonadaceae bacterium | reverse complement strand
GTGGATGAAGCAGGCCAGATACAACTGGAGCAGAGAGTTGGTACGAGTGCGAAAGCGTTGCAGGAAGTCTTCGGCGCGCTACCGAGCAGTCGGATCGCACTGGAAATCGAGTTCCCTCCCCTTGAGGGCGCTGAAGATAGCCTGATTGATAGGTGTGAACAGGAAACCCAGTCCGAACCCGCGCACCAGCAGGCCCCAGCGAGTATCCGGCTCCCCGCTGTCGATACTGAGGTGCCCTAGGTCCCACATCGACCATACGAACAGCACAAACCCGATACACACCAGCGCCCGAGGGTCCGCGAGCCGGCGTGTCCCGCTCAGGAGGCGGCCGCAAATCATGGCGCCGACCGCGCTCGCAAGCCCACCCGGCAGCAGAACCAGCCCAGTTGTCGTCGGGGAGAAGTGGAGCACGGTCTGTGCAAAGAGCGGGAAGATGAAGATCCCCCCGTAAAGACCGAAGCCGAGCGCCAGAAACACGATCAGCCCGGACCGAAATCCGCGGTTTTGCAGCACCTGAAGTTCCACAACCGGATTCTTGTTTCGGGGGGAAAGGACCCACAACACAAACAGCGTCAGTGACGCCAGGGAGATCACCGTCAAACGGGTGATCCAGGGATCGTTGAACCAGTCGTATCGCTCACCCTCCTCGAGAACGTACTGTAAAGATCCCAGTCCCACAGTCAGCAGTACAATCCCGAGCCAGTCAATCCCGGCCGACCGCCGGGCGAATTGCGAGTCCTGGAGCAGCGAATAGACCAGCACCAGCGAAATGATCCCGATGGGGACGTTGATAAAGAACACCCATCCCCAATTGAAGTTGTCCGTAATGTACCCGCCCAGGGTCGGACCGACAGTCGGTGCAACGACAATCCCCATCACGAAGATGGTCTGCACCATGGTTTGTTGCGAACGCGGGAAGATCTCGCGGAGTGTCGCCTGGGCGGTCGACAGAAGCGCCGCCCCGCCGGCTCCCTGCATAATGCGCCAGAATACCAGAGCACCAAGTGTGTCCGACGTACCGCAGAAGAACGAGGAGATAATGAACAACAGGATCGAGAAGCACAGGTAGTTGCGGCGGCCATATCGGCCGGCGAGCCACGCCGTCATCGGCAGGACCACAACATTGGAGAGGATATAGCCGGTCGACACCCAGGCGATCTCGTCCGTCGTGGCGTTCAGGTTGCCCGCCATCTGCGGCAGCGCCACGTTGACAATGGTGGTATCCAGTACCTCCATGATCGACGCCGTGATGAGGCCGACCAGGATGATCCAGCGATAGGGGCTGACCCCCGCGTCCGATCCTGCTCCCGACCAGGCGGGAGCGGCAGGCCCACTCGAAGCCGGCGGATGGCCGGCCGCCTGAGCGCCTGGCTGCGATACTGTTGCCATCCGCGGTTGCTCCTTGTTGCTTTCGACCCTATCGACTGCTCAACGACGTCAACGGATAGTATACTCGACACGAACACTACGCCCACCGCTAGCCTGCATTATTCATGTCCTATCGTGGGACAGGCGTCCCTGTCTTTCTGTGACCAACCCGACACGCAGCCGGCCTGTCGAGCGTGCTCTTATCGTGGGACAGGCGTCCCTGCCTGTCATCTTATGTCTCTCAGCGATTCAACTGCGGTTTAGTCTTTCTTTCTTCATCCGGGCTTTGCCTGGTTAGGCTGTCGTGAACAATCCGGGCCAGGAGCCCGCGCATGTCCGGCCGACGTTGAAGGTGGGAACAGACACAGGGCTCGAACTGTTAACAAGCATATCGTTGGTCGATGTTCCCGACGTGCGCAAATCGCACCGCTCTCGCGGCGATGCGGACTTGCCACTTCGAGCCGGCGGATACCACTTCCGGACGGCGGGCCTGCGTTGGACGAATCAGCGGGGCGAATGTCCACTGCCGATTTCGGGTACAATCGCCCACAGTATAAGATTTGAAAGGAAACGAGTTGTGCCCCAACGCCGCTCTCCGCTGCCGACCCTGCTCGCCGTGTGGATTCTTGTCCTCGTTTCGCCGGTGCTGGCCGCCGCCGATATCGACTCCCACTCCTACCCGACCCTCACACCCGTAACACACCAGACGCTCCCGAACGGGATGCAGGTGCTCGTCGCCCCGTCGCCAACCTCGGACCTGGAGACGATTGATGTCTGGGTCGGAGCAGGCACCCGGCGTGAGACGGCTGAGACGAATGGGGCGGCGCACTTCCTCGAGCATATGATCTTCAAGGGGACGCCGACCCGCAAGCCCGGTGAAATTGACGGGGCCATTGAGGACCTCGGCGGCACGCTCGACGCGTCCACATCCTACGATTGGGCACACTTCTTTGTCACCGTAGGCGCGTCGGACGCGCCCGCGGCCCTCGACGTGCTGGCCGATGCCATTCGCAACGCGGAACTTCGCCAGGACGATATGGATCAGGAGCGCCCGGTTATCCTCGACGAGATGGCGCGCGATCAGGCCGATCCCCTGCAGCGCCTCAAGGACGCCGTGGCCGCAAAGGTGTTTCCGAACCATCCCTACGGCCGGCCGCTGCGCGGCGTCGCCGACCAGGTGTCCGCGATGAAGCGCCAGGCAGTGGCCGACTTCTACCGCACATACTATGTGCCATCGAACGTCACGCTGGTCCTGGCCGGGAATATGCCCGTCGAAGACTGCATGGCGATGGCGAAGAAATCCTTCGGCAATTGGGATACGAAGCCGCTGCCGGATGACAAGATTCTGCCGGCCCCGCTCATGACCGCGCCGTCCGTCCAGAACCTGACCGGCGCCGTCAGCAGTGGTTATCTCGTCATGGCCTTCAACGCCCCGTCCGTGCACGACAAGCCGGATGCATGGGTCATGGACGTGCTGCTAACCCTCCTCGGTCAGAACGGAAACGACCGCCTGGAAACCGACCTGGTGCACAAGCAGAAGCTGGTGACGTCGATCACCGCGGATTACTTGACCCAGCACGATCCCGGGATGATGACCGTCAGCGCTGTCTTTGATCCTCAGAACTGCAGCCGGGTTTCCGACGCCATCCTGGCCGAGATCCAGTCCCTGCGCGACACCCCGATCGATGCCGGGGATCTTGCCGCGGCAAAACATGCCTTGCTGGCAAACTACCTGTTCGATGTGCAGACAACCAGCGGCCGCGCCGACGCACTTGGCTTTTACAACATTATCGACAGTTACGACTACGACACGCAATATATCGACCATTTCGAATCGGTGACCCCCGCACAGATCCAGACCGTCGCGTTGAAGTACCTGAATCCCGACGCGTATGCGCTGGTCACACTGCTGCCACGCACCAATCCGCAAACGGCATCTTTGCCGAGGAGCCGCTAACATGAAAAGCCATTCCCGGATCATGATCCCGGTGAGCGGTTTCGCCGCCGCAATCGCGTGTTTGGCATCGCCGGCCTTCGGCAGTACCGACGGTCTCGGCACAACCGTTGCCGGCCCGGACACCACCGTCGCCAGTACGGCGACAGCAACCTCGCCGGCAACAATCACGCGAACAGTGCTCGGAAACGGAATGCACATCGTCGTGCAGCAGGAGCCCGATGCCCCACTGACCGCGGTCTGCGTGCTTGTCAAAGTCGGGGCGGGCCAGGAAACCGACGAGACCGCCGGCATCGGCAACTTTGTCGCGGAAACGCTGCTATCGTCGACCAGTTCGCGCACACCGGATACAATCGCGAGCGAAATCGCCGATCTGGGCGGCAACGTCACCGTCAGCCGGCAGCCGGACTGGACTCAAATAAGCGCGCTGACGGTGCCGGATAAGCTCGGCGATCTGATGGCGCTCGTCACCGACGTCCTCAAGGACGCCACGTTCGATCCCGACACAATCACCAGCCAGCGCGACGATATCCTCAACGAAATCGACAGCGGCGATGCCAGCGTGTTCGACCACACGTACAACAATATGCGCGGCGCGCTCTTCGCGGACAGTGGGTACGGCCTCCCGCAGCTTGGCACCCGCCGCAGCGTGTACCACCTGGACCAGACAAAGCTGCTGCGCTACTATCGCGAGTACTTTATCCCCAAGAACCTGGTATTCGTGGTCGTCGGGCCCGTGCAGCCGGATGCCGTCCAGTCGATGATCACCAGCGATATGGCCGACTACGACCCGACCCTGCGCGGCTCCCATCGCCCCACCCCCGCCCAGAGTCCGGAGCCCGCCCTGACGTCCGACGTGCCCCCGGTGCATGGGTACATCCCCGACCTCGCCGAGATATGCGTAATGGCCGGATGCCGCGCCCCGTCGATGTCCAGTCCGGATTACCCCGCGCTACAGGTCCTCAATGCGCTGCTGGGCGGAATGAAAACCTCGCGAATGTTCACGAACCTGCGCGAGAAGCAGGGATTGGCATACGATCTTGGCTCATTCTACAGCCCGCAGCTCTACTCCGGCGACCTTACGGCCTTTATTTTCGCCTCTCCGTCCCGCCTCCCGGAAGTCGGCCCCGGTCAGGCCGGCGGCCCACTCGGAGTCATTCGCGACCAACTTCTGCAGCAGTTTGACTCGATGAAGTCGACACCCCCCACACCGCTCGATCTCTCCCGTGCCAAGCACTACCTCATCGGCACGTACAAGATCAAGCACGAGCGGATCGAGGACCGCGCGTCCCTGCTGGCGGTCGCCGAGCTGACCGCGCCGGACGGCGCGTTGATGGATTCCGAGTATGCCAGGCTCATCAACGCCGTCACCGCCGACGATGTCGTCCGCGTCGCCCGTACCTACCTGATCCACCCGGTCATCTCCACCCTCGAGCCCGACCCGCAAAACGGAGGCATGATCAACGAATAGCCGGCCAGCTCATCTCGCGTTAGCGACGAATCGACGACGATTCGCTCTCCTTTCGCGAGATGAGCGAAGCTTCGCCACAAACCGCCGAGTCGCCTCCTTCCGGGTGCCACCTGTCTTCCTTCTCCTCCTTCCCTTGCAGCCCTTGACGCCGCCGAGACGCGTTGGGTAGAATCCCGCCACGGCGCTGACCAGTCGCCGAGCCGTGGAACATCCGCCCCAGCCGGAGTTCCATTGGCGAAGGGGATTTGCCCTCAAGGTCGTTGATTATCACAGGCCATCTCTGCACCGCGTCGCTGGGGGGCGAGGGTGTAAATGAGGAGGCTTGTTATGACAAAAGAAGGCCGTTTCAAGAAGGCCGTCCGCCGCCACGCCGACGAAACCGGGCAGCGCTACACACAGGCGCTCACCGACCTCGAAGAGCTCCAGTCCAGGATGTTTCACCAGCCCGCCGGTGAGCGTCTGGTCAGCCATCTCCGGGACCACTACGGCATCGACGCGGTCACCGCGACGAAGACCAGTCAGCACCATGATAACGTGTTCCGTGTGGACCGCCGCGACGGCGACCCGTGGATTGCGCGTGCGTTCTCGCCGGCCCGCCCGAAGGCCGGCGTCGAAGGCGATGCGGCGATCCTCCGGTTCCTGGAGCGACACGACTATCCGGCGGAGCGCCTCGCGACCGACGACGCCGTGTCGACGTTCGACGACTCGACCGTCCTCGTCACCCAATTTGTCCCCGGTGGTCCGCTCCCCGTGGCCGTCGGACACGAGGGCAGCGAGAAGTTCTCCATTATGGGGGATCTCCTCGGACGGCTGCATACCCTCCCGTTCGACGAATCCGTCAGCCGCCCCGGTGGGGCGAGCGGGGATGATCCCAACCGCGAGGGCAGCCCGCGTCAGGACCTCATGGCGGCCCTCGCCTTCCTCGACGCGGTCGACACGAAGGTCGCTCCGGCCGACCGCGAGCGATTCGAGCGGCTCCGCGACAAAGTGCGCTCGGCCGATTACGGCCAGGGCCTGCCCGAGGCGCTGCTGCACGGCAACCTCCTCCACTCCCCGGATCATGTGATCCTGGGCGAGCGAGGGCCGGTGGCGATCAACTGGAAGGCGGCCGGGCTCGGCCCGCGCCTCGCGGACTTTGCCTGGCTTTTGTGGGGTACCTGGCGCAACGCGGACTGGATCAATCTGGCCGTCGCCGCGTACCGCCAGCACGTCGAGTTGACCGACGACGAGCTTGAGCGGCTCGAGGCGGTGATGTTCATACGGCCCCTGTACCTGGGTTGCTTCAGCTACCGGCGTGAACTGGTCAACGGCCGCCCACCTGGCCAGGAGGTGTGGGGCTTCGTTAACCCCAAGCACATCGGCGCAATTGCAGCCGCAACCCGAGCCGCCTTCCGCCAGTAGCTGCCTCGCTCAGCGAGACAAATTCGACCACACAGACTCCGGGGAGCGAAGCCCGACCGTCGGGCTCTCGCTCCCCGCGCGGTCATCGAGCAGGTGCGGCCTCACGTGCATGTCGAGACTGACAGCGGTAAACGTGAACCGTTGATGAATAGCCGCGTATTTTGTGGCATTGGCTGCCACGACAGGGTCTTTTGCTTGAGGATTTCCGAACGAATGTCGATGTCCAGCAATGCGCGCGGCATATCGTTATGCTCCAATGTCACGCGTTGTCGCTGCTCGGCGGCCTTCGTACTCGATTGTCGTTACCTCATCCATCAGTGCCGAATCTTCCGGGCTAGAGAATAGCCCGAGAAGCGTGTGTGCGGGACCCTTGCCGTTAGTGGATTGGGGAGCCGGCTGTATGTGCCCCTGAATGCCGGCGTCGATGATCTGCTCGACGACTTCATCAGGCGTGACGTGCTGCGCGTCCGCCATCATTCGGATGACGCGACCGCGATGACTGTCTTCGTTGATGTGGACCAGTACGTCAAATGGCATTTCGTCCTCCCTCGTGGCCGACTGGTGGATTGGCTCCAGGAATGCGCGTCCGACTGTCGGATGTACACGTCCATTACGGGATATCCAGAGAGAGAATTCAAGCGGCGGGTAACCGAGCGGAAACGAAGTTGTCAACAGGGCCATCGCAGGCGCAACCGCCTGCGTTAGACGGGTAACGCGGTCGATAACCGGTCGTCCGTAGGACGTTCACCCCCGGCAGCCCACGAATTCATTCGTGGGTCGAGTTCGTCGTCGCAAGCGGCGAATGCACGTCGTTCCGGGCGACCGGCATCACGGCCTATCTTGAGGAAGGCGGCACCATTGAATACGCTCAGGCGATCGCCGCGCACGAGAGCCCGCGCACGACGAAGCTCTACGACCGGCACAGCGATCAAATCAATCTTACCGAGATCGAGCGGATTAGGATTTAGGCCAGGCCGACGAAATAAGGCCGCGGCCTGAAAGCAGGGGCAATGCTTGTAATCCGCCAGCTTATAGCCCATAATAAGAGGACGCCGCGCGGCGATCGACGGAAAGGAGCTAGGCCGATGACGTTTGATATTCACATTGACAGCCGAAGCCCGGAAGGGGTTGCGCTGGAAGCAATCATGGCCAGAGATCATGTATCCCCGGACGAAGCTTTCAGGCGTTTGGTTAAGCAATCCAGCGATCCCAACAACTACGACCACATTTTTACGCCGGAACTGATTGCCAAACTTGAAGCCGCCGAAGACGAGGCGAGAACTGGCAACAACATGACAATCGAGCAAGTCATGGAGCATTTTGAAACAAAACGGCAAGCATGGCACTCAAATCACCCCGTCGCCTAACTGTCGTCATTACGCCGGTAGCTCAGCGAGACCTTAATCAGATTTGGAATTACAATTGCGATACTTATGACGCCGACCATGCAACGAACTTCATTGCCTTTCTGACGAAAGAAACCGCGAAGTTGAGAACGGAATACCTCAAGGGTAAGCCGGCCCCCAATCACCCCAGATTTCACTATCGTGTTATCCGCAAGGGGCGCGGCCACGGCTATGTAGCCATCTATAAAATCCTCGAAACCACTGTCGAGGTGCTTCACTTCTATCACACGGCCCAGGACTGGCAAGGGAAGCTCGCTCGCGACGAGTGGTGATTGTGCACCGAGCGACCCGCATCGACGCCGGCGGGGCCGATCTCTCTTTCGTCCGTGGACATTCACCCCCGGCAGCCCACGAATTGATTCGTGGGTAACAGAGCGGAAACGAAGGTGTCAGCAGGGCCATCGCAGGCGCAACCGCCCGCGTTAGACGGGTAACGCGGTCGATAAAATCCACCTTACCCTTTATAGACAACCGCGGAGGGGAAAAGGTTCCCTGGAGTTTTGGGTGAAAGACGGAAATAATGGCGCAACCAGTTCCAGTTCGTTCTGGATCATTTTATGCGTATTCTAATCCAGCTTCCTGCAAGACGAGCGATGAAGGCCGTGATAAGCCGTCCGGCGTAAC
>JBKQWH010000237.1:0-15206 GCA_052139635.1 Capsulimonadaceae bacterium | reverse complement strand
TGGGATCTTGTCAAGGTTCTGGTCGAGCCATTTCTTGAGTTTGACTCCTCAAGGGGAGGGAACTCGCGCAGGGCTCGTCGCTGATCAACCTGGCCCGCCAGCTCGGCGGCAGCTTCGGGATTGCCGTGCTCAACACGTACATCGTGGACCAGACGCGCTTTCATCGCGCCAACCTGGTCTCGTACCTGACTCCCGGCGACCAGGATTACCTGGCGCGACATGCGGCGATGGCAGCAGGGCTGGCCACGCACGGCTACAGCCCGACGGCGGCGTCGACCGCCGCAACGGGACTGCTTGACCATGTCGTGCAGTCGCAGGCGATGGTCATGGCCTACAACGACGGCTTCCTGCTACTGGGAATCTGCTTCCTCCTCGCCTCGCCAGCCATCTTCCTGTTGCCGAGCGGCGCGGGCGGGCGGGCGGGCGGAGATTCGCATTGAGTTAGTCGATCCTCGATCATTCCGTTCAGCCAGCCACGCAGGTTTTTCATACTGTGATACGGCCGAACAGGCCAATGACGCGTTGCGGACGTGGCAAGGCAACATTACGCCGTTCTGCCGACTGGCAAGACGGCCGAACGTGCAGTATAATACCCCTGTGTTGCGGCCAGCGGCGCTTGCCGGCTAAACGTTTTACTCGTGAGGACCGAAGTATGGAACCAATGAGGGTGGGGGTGGTCGGGTGCGGGGTGATCAGCGACATCTACCTGGCGTCCCCAGCCAGGTTTAGAGCGCTGAAGATCGTCGCGTGCGCAGACCTGGATCCGTCGCGCGCCCACGACAGGGCCCAAAAGTACAACGTCCCGCGCGTCCTCACGGTGGAACAACTGCTGGCGGACCCGGACATCGACGCGGTACTGAACCTGACCGTGCCATCCGCCCACTTTTCGGTCAGCCTATCCGCCCTCGAATCCGGCAAGCACGTTTACGTTGAGAAACCGCTTTCCTTACTACAAGAAGAGGCCGTGCAACTCCTCCTGGCCGCTTCCCGCCGAAACCTGCGCGTCGGCTGCGCCCCGGATACATTTCTGGGAGCCGGCCTGCAGACCTGCCGCAAGCTGATCGACGACGGTGTGATCGGGCGGCCGGTCGCCGCGGCCGGACATATGCTCGGGCACGGGCCGGAGCGCTGGCATCCCGACCCGGAGTTCTTCTACAAGCCGGGAGCAGGTCCCCTGTTCGATATGGGGCCGTACTATCTCACAGCAATGGTGGCGCTGCTCGGCCCCATCGTGAGTGTAACGGCGTCGGCCGGGATCAGCTTTCCGCAGCGTGAGATTGGCGCCGGCCCCAAGTCCGGGGAGTTCATCACTGTGGAAACGCCCACTCACGTCGCCGGCGTCCTCGAGTTCGCCCGTGGCGCCATCGGCACGCTGACGACGTCCTTCGATGTCTGGGCCGCCGAGGCGCCGCGCCTCGAGATATACGGCTCCGAGGGCACCATCAGCGTTCCGGACCCCAATACCTTCGGCGGCCCGGTGCGCCTGCGCCTGCGGAACGAAAAGGACTGGCACGAGGCGCCGCTGACACACGGATATGCCGACGACAGCCGCGGAATTGGCCTGGCCGACATGGCGCTCGCCGTCTCGACAGGTCGTCCCCACCGAGCCTCCGGCGAACTGGCGGGACATGTCCTAGAGGCCATGCACGCCTTTCTGCAGTCCGCGCGAACCCGCCGCCACCACACCATGACCACGTGTGTCGCACAGCCCGAACCGCTTCCGGTCGACTGGCCGCCGCACGATTCGGATTGACCCGCCGAGCCCTCGCCCACCTCCTCTCCCGAGGGCGGGACAGGAGGGCCTGACGTCGATCCCGCGACGGAGCGACCAACTCTTCTCGCGAACCGAAAAGACACCGCGTTCTCGTTTCGACCGCGGTTATCCTTTCAGCCGCTCGGTCAGCAGCCGGTCGACAACGTCGGGGCGCGCCTTGCCGCCGGTGAGCTTCATGACCTGACCCTTGAGGAAGGCGATGCTCTTGTCGTTCCCGGCCTTGATCTTGGCGACCACGTCGGGATTGTCCGTGACCGCCTTGTCGACCGCGGCGGCGATCGCGGATTCGTCCGAGACCGCGGCCAGGCCCTTGGCGTCGACAATCGCGTCGGCTGTCTTGCCGGTCTGGAACATCTCCTCCAGGACCGCCTTGGCGGTGTTGTTGGTGATCTTGCCGCTGTCGCGCAGCGTGACCAGCCTGCGCAGGCCCTCCGGGGTGACCTGAATATCGCCGATCTCCTGGCCGGACGCATTCAACAAACGGGTCAATTCGCCAACCGCGAAGTTCGCCACGGCCTTCGGGTCGACATCGCCGGCAACGGCCGCTTCGAAGAAGTCGGCCATCGGCCGGGACGAGGTCAGTTGGTCGGCATCGACCGCGCGCAGGCCGTACTGAGACGCAAAGCGCTCTCGTTTGGCATCGGGAAGCTCCGGCAGGGCCGCGCGGGCGGCCTCGACATCGGCGTCCTCGAAGTGCACCGCCACCAGGTCCGGCTCCGGGAAGTACCGGTACTCCTGCTCCTCCTCCTTGAACCGCATGTGGTACGTTTCCCCACGTGCGTCGTTCCAGCCCAGGGTCTCCTGACGAACACGTCCGCCGCCGCCAAGCAGTTCCGACTGGCGCTCGACCTCGTACTGGATCCCACGAAACACCGAGCGGAAGGAGTTCAGGTTCTTGATCTCCGTCTTGACGCCAACGCCGTCGGTGCCGGCCGGCCGCAGGCTCAGGTTTGGCTCGGCGCGCAGGTGGCCCTCCTCCATCTTGCCGTCGGACACCTCGAGGTAGACCAGAATCGAGCGCAGCTTCTCGAGGTACGCCTTCGCCTCCTCAGCGGAGTGCATGTCCGGCGGGAACTCGGTAACGATCTCCATCAGCGGCACGCCGCTGCGGTTATAGTCGATCTCGCTTTCGTTCCCGCCGGCGTGGATTAGCTTGCCTGTGTCCTCCTCGAGGTGGACCCGACGGATGTGCACGCGGCGCTCGGCGCCATCCTCGAGAGTGATGTCGAGGTAGCCGCCCTTGCCGATCGGGTCCTCGTACTGCGAGATCTGGTAGCCCTTGGGAAGGTCGGGGTAGAAGTAGTTCTTGCGGGCAAACAGGCAGTCGCGGGATATCTCGCAGTTCAGCGCAAGGGCGGTGCGCATCACCAGGTCGACGGCCCGCCCGTTCATCACCGGCAGCGAGCCGGGGAGCCCCAGGCACACCGGGCACGTTCGGGTATTCGGCGCGCCGCCGAACTCGTTCGCGCATCCGCAGAACATCTTACTCTCGGTCAATAGCTCGGCATGGCATTCCATGCCAATTACTGGCTCAAACTGGCTCATCCGGAACGTTGCTCCTCTGTATGCTTGATGGTTGTATTGCCCCGTCCGTATGTCCAACGGTCGGGGCGGCGTGTCACTGATGGCGTCGCCGGCGTAGCGCAAGCCAAAGGACGATCAATCCCAGGATCGTCCCGATCACAAGAGCCGGAACGCTGGCTTCCGGACCGAAGTCCCCGCCGGTGGCCCAGGCCGGGCCGCTGACGTGGCCGTCGACAATCGACGAGAACCTTCCGCCGGTAACCGGGGTTCCGAATACCGGACCTTCGAAAAAATTCCAGGCCCAGTGGATGCCGATCGGCATCCACAAGCGCCTCGTCAAGAGGTAGGCCGCGGTAAACAGAATGCCGGCCTCGACCGCGATCGAAAGCGATCCGATCACCCGCAGCGCGATGGACGCGCCGTGGATGGGCACGGTCAGGTGGACCAGTCCGAACGTCGCCATCGTTGTCGCGAAGGCTGCGCCCGATCCCCAGCCGCGCTCGAGAGTCTGGAAGAAGTATCCCCGGTAAATAACCTCCTCGGCCACTCCTATTGCGAGAAAGACGGCCAGCGCGCTGGCAACCGATCGAGCCATGCCATATGTGACCGGCACGATATGTCCATGATACCAGCCGCAAGCGGCCATCAGGCCGACTACGGCGGCCATCGTGATACCGCCAATGGCGAATCCGGCGGTGAGATCCCGGACGAGAACCTCGGGACGGCACAGGCCGAACGACGCAAGCGTGCGCCCCTCCAGTCGCGCCATCGTCGAGAGCGCCGCAATCGACGCGATCGCTTCGGCCCAGAAGAGGAAGCTGGTGTGGTCCAGCCGCTCGATCAGGCAGGCCGCAGCCAGGAAATACGAAAGTAGAATCAGCGCAAAAGCGGCGATTCGTGCTCCCGGGGACGTCCAGGCGCGCTGCAGACTGGCCGGGACCGCAAGACGCCTCGGCGATCCCGCGTCTACTGCATGGTCGGCAGCGTTTTCCTGTTTACTTGACTCGGCGTTGACGTCCATCGCCGTTCTAACGGCCGGTTGGCCGCGGGATTGTCTCCCAATGTGGAGTGGCATATCTCGGCATCAGGGCGCACCCGGTCGTTCGCACCTCACAACCGTAGAACGGTGCCGAGTACGAGCGTCCCGCTGCACGGAATGTGCGTGGAGTTAACTTCTAAGATACCTAATTCGCCCGTGGAATGGAGATATCCTGCTGGAAACGGCAACGTCGTTGGGGCGATCCCTGCAGCGGTCCTGCAGATTGCGACCGTGTTAAGTCTATCGGGGAATGAGATCGGCCCACGAACTTAATCGTGGGCCGCATCGGTTTCGGACTGCACAACATTATTGCGAATTGGTAACGTTGCCCGAAACGTCGTTCAGTTTGTTACCGGCAGACGAGCCGAGAAACTTCATAGCGCTAATGGCGACCACGCCGATCAGTGCGCAAGTGAGTACATATTCGACCATAGTGGCGCCAAGATTGGCGCGACGCCCCCGCCGGCGTAAACGCAAGGTCATGACCGTTCCCTCCCCTTTTTCAAAGTGATCACCGAATAAAATCTGCCGCCCGTAGTCGCTTTGCGAATTACCCGGCAAGCATTAGATTATTATACCATGGGAGTCGTCCCGTGGACCAAATCGGGCGATATCCTGCACTTTTGATGGACGAACCAGGCAAGCGCGCTCCATGGGGGCCTCGGTCCGAGGAACGGCTGCCGGTTGACTTCGAGACTCGGCGTGTGTTACACTGGGCACACTGGTTTTACGCGCGATCCGCACCAGACTGAACAGGAGAATTGTCCTTGACCGTCGAATCCCCCGCCCCAGATGATGCGCTGGTTGTCCGCGAGCTGTCCGAGTCTGACCGCGTTCGGTGGAACGGCTTTGTGGCGTCGCTGCCGGAAGGCGACGTACTCCAGGCGTGGGAATGGGGGGCCGTGAAGTCGGAATGGACATCCCTTCGGCTGGCTGCCTTCCGGGGCGACCGGATTGTGGCCGGAGCGGCGTTGCTGCGCCGGAGCGTCCCGGTCGTTGGGGCGTTCTATTATGCGCCGCGGGGACCCCTCCTCCTCGATTGGACCGACGAGGCTGCCCTGCGTGCCGTGCTGGCTGCCATCGCGGAGTGCGCCCGCCGGGACGGCGCGGCCTTTCTGAAGATCGATCCGGCCGTGCCCATCGAGAGGCAGGAGGTTCTCGATTTGCTGGACCGAAACGGCTTTCGCCCGCCTGCTACCGCGGACCCGCAGGGGTTTGGCGGCACGCAGCCGCGCTGCGTGATGCAGCTCGATCTGGCCGGCCGCACGGAGCAGGAGTTGCTCGCCGGGTTCAAGGGACAGACGCGTCGCAATGTCAAGCTCTCGGTTGAGAAGCACGGCGTCGCCGTGGTTTCGGAGACAACGCGCGACGATCTTGCCGAGTTCGACCGATTGATGCGCATCACCGGCGAGCGCGACGGCTTTCGACCGCGCAGGTTGGCCTATTTCCAGGCGCTCTGGGACCACCTTGGCACGGCCGGGATGGCGAAGCTGTTCCTGACCCGCTATGAGGGCGAGTTCCTGTCCGGTGCGATCTGCTTTCTGATCGGAGACAAGTCCTGGTACGTTTACGGGGCTTCCTCGAACGAGCATCGCAACGTGATGCCGAACTACGCGATGCAGTGGGCCATGATCCGCTGGGCACGCGCTGCGGGGTGTCGATGGTACGACTTCCGGGGCGTCAGCCCGCGCCGGCGGGTTGAGGGCGAATCGACCGAGGAGATCGAGAAGGAAGACCACCTGCAGGGGCTGAACCGGTTCAAGGAAGGCTTTGGAACACGCTATGTCGAGTACGTTGGCGAGTTCGATCTTGTCTATAAGCCGGCCGCCTACTGGATCTTCACCTACGGCAAACCCGCCGCGCAGCGGCTGGCCAGGAAGATCCGGCGTTAGGCCGGGCCGTTCCCGGGACAGGAGCCTTCACGAACCATTCTGATTAAGAGTGTGGATGACAGGGAAAGACGACCTATCGGACCCATGGAAGACATGCGCTCCCGTCATAGGAGGAAAGTATGGCTTTCACTCGAACGTTGGGAACTGCATCGCTCCTGATGATCGCACTTGGCGCGCCCGCCACGGCCGAGAAGAACCTGGTTCGCCCGCCCGGAACCACCCGCTACGCGGAGATGACGCGAGAGCTGCGGGGCTTTGCGGCGTTCGATGCGGCGGAGGGGTTTCACCGGCTCACGCTCACGTCGATCGGCAACTCCGTCGAGGGCCGGCCGATCTGGATGGTGCGGCTGCATGACGGCGCCGTGCCGGGCGGGTCTGGCAGCAAGCCCGGTACCGGAGTTCTGTACCTGTGCCGGCAGCACGGGCATGAGCCGGCCAGCACGGAGGCCGCGCTGGCCTTTATCGGTGACCTCGCCCATGCGGGGCCGGGCAGTGATCTCGACACCTGCCTGCGGCGCGTGACCGTGTACGTGGTGCCGATGGCCAACCCCGACGGCGCTGAGCGATACCTGCGGCACAATGCGCATGATGTCGACCTGAACCGCGATTGGCTCGCGCGCACACAGCCCGAGACCCGGGCGCTCTGGCGCGTGATCGAGGAGATTCATCCGGACTTGATGACCGACCAGCACGAGCTCTATCCGAACGACTATCGACCGGACTTCACCGAGACGGCCGGGCCGAAGTCCGAAGTCGCTCCGAGCGTCGCGGCGGCGTGCGAGTCCGTCCAGGAAGCCGTGCATCTGACACTGGAAGCGGAAGGCTACCCGAATCACAGCTTCGCCATCGACGACCACGATGCGCCGCGACTGGCGCACCGATACGCCTGTGAAGTCGCGGGGATACCGGCCATCCTGTTCGAGACGAATCGATCCGACCCAAGCCGGACCGTGGCGATGCGCGCCCTTGCGCACGAGGCGTTCATGCGCACCGTCCTGCGCGAGGCCGCCGGCGAGCACGACGCTCTAATCGCGGAGGCGACAGCGGCGCTCAGGCTCGCCGCGGATCGAACAAGACTTGGGCAGAACGAGCAGCCCGCGACATCGATCGAGCGCGATCGAATCCGTTCCGCTTCACCTCCGGCAGGCGCGTCGACCGGGCAATAATGATCGAACGGGGCCGCCAAGCGCGCATGCCTGGTCGTTTCGTTTCTGCGGTTTCCAGGGTATAATTCGACTGCAAAACGCAACCTATGCTTCTCACTGGACTTTTCCAAATGGCTGGAGTAAATGGAAGTCACTATCAAAAACCTCGGGCTAATCAGGGAAACTACCCTCGATCTGAAGCCACTGACGGTCATAATCGGACCGAACAACTCCAACAAGACATATGTGGCCTATTGCGTGCATGGGTTGTTGTCAAGTATTCGAGCAACAGTGGCAAGAGGCATCGTGGCGAATGATAAAAACCAGTGGCAAATTCGGACAACTGGTACAAGCTGGTCATTAGAACTTGATGGTGCTTTTTTCGAGAATTTGAACAAGGAGGTTAATAGGGCAACTACAGCATTTCAGCGTAACCTTTCAGAGTATTTTCGCGATTCGACCGGAAAGCTATTCGCACAAACGAAATTGTCCGTTAAGATCTCGGACGCCGAAATAAAGAATGGTATTGCAAAATCGTCGTATCTGTTTGGCCAATATTCTGTTGGTCCACAGATATACGCCGTTTCACTCGACAGTTATAACTTTGTCATAAGTGTTAATGAAGTCGTTAGGCCGTCGACTGCTAAAGAAGAGTTGAGGTCATCGCCCGACGGCGAGGTACGATCCATACTTAGGCATGTGATATCACGTGGAGCGTTTCACGATTCATTCCTTTTGCCAGCGGAACGTAACGCGCTTATTCTTTCCTACAAATCGATTAGAGACTACCGCTCGGTACAGTCTGGAGGGCCACTTGGCGCTGGAAAGCGTGGAACTGAGGATAGTGCGGACGGGTCGCAAGTTGCATTTGCGGATGCACCGACCTATTACATGTATCCGCAGCCAGTCGAAGACTTTCTTCGATTTCTTATCACGACTGAAAATGCCCCAGAACCGCCCCACTTGCAGGGACCATTTGCGAATATGGCTGACGAAATAGAAAAGCATTTGCAGAGTGGAAACAGGACGGTCTATCGAAAGTTCGGAACTTCAGGTCGGGAACTGGCCGTCGTGTTGGATAAGGAACTTACGATCGACCTGTATAATGCTTCATCGTCAATTAAGCAGCTTGCGCCGCTAGTTGTCTATCTGAAGAGGAAAGCGCGTCCCAATGACCTAGTGATTATTGATGAACCAGAGATGAATCTTCATCCGGAATCTCAAGCCAAGTTGCTTGAGATCATCGCGATGATGGTAAATAGCGGGATACATGTCGTATTGACTACGCATAGTTCATACGTAATGGCACATTTGAACATTCTATGTCAGCCGACACTAGCGGCCCCGGAGATTCGTGCGAGGCAAGCAGAGTTCCTGTACCTCAAGAACGCTGACGCATTTCTAAGCCTTGACGACGTTAGCGCGTACGAAATGATAGATTATAAGCTTACTCCGTTACGCGACCCGGATTACAGAATAAGTTGGGGAAGCTTAAACGACGTAGCCATTGAGCAGCATGAAAGGCTTTTCGCCATCGCGAATGAATGCCATGAATAAAGGCCGGCCAATCCAACGTCCGATTCACAATTTTATCGAGACACTCTTGGTGAATCGCGTTGAGGCGGATACGGGGCGCCATGCAGAGAGTGGCGTCGCATTTAAGATCGTACGCGATCCATCTGATGCCAATATATGTGTTCTGATCAAGGTTGACGCAAAAGACGAACACGCAGAGCACTTGTTCGACGTTAGTAGTATGCGCCCGGATTATCTATGTCTCTACCTAAGCGGCGATGGATGCATTGGCACGATAATTGAGACGAAGGGGAATGATGTATCGCATGCAATAGACCAGATTGTGTCGGGGCATGCACGTATCAAGGAAGAACTCAGTAGATGCCTCCCTAGAGGGTTAAATATCCGCCTGCAAGGAGTAGTCGTGTATCCTTCGTCGGTCCAAGTACCAATAGACAAGCTCAAACAGGCTAATAAGGTACTCAGTATTGACTCGCGGCCCTGTCCGCCTAATTCAGCAGTTGATCTATCGGAAATTGTTTCTGGCCCCATCACGCCGGCAGCATACAAATTTGATCCTGATAGAGGCCAACTTCGAAGAGTTTACGAGTCCAAGAAGAAGACCAGTACAGCATTGAACCGCCAATCGCCGCAGGATAGATGTATGGAGACTGTTGTGTCTCGATGCGCTGAGCGTATCCCAGCGGTTCTCAAAGCTGACGATGAATCGATCATTTCAAAGTCTGGCGGGAACAGTTCCATCGTGATAAGATATAATCTGACTGAAGGGGCATTCGTCGTGCTCTACGCTAATTCGGACGCGAAACATGTGCAGTTGCATCACTCGGATCCAGACAACGAAATGAGTGTCAGACTGCGGAATTCAATCAGGGAAGCCGGGCTAAACAACAAGATAGTTTCCTATTATAATGACCAGGCTATAACATCGTCATTGTCGCCATAAATGAGTGATGTACGCGCTTCGCTTATGCGGTCCGTACGGCGGCGTTTTGTGAAGAGAAGGGGCGACAGTTCACAAAGGAAGTCATTTATTTTATAAGGTTTTTGAGACGATTTCTCTCCAAGGAATGCCATTGCCGCCAACAGCCTGGGTCAGCATTAGTCCCGCTGCCCTCCGCCATAACGTTCAGAAAATCGTGAGACATCTCGCCACGGCTAGCCCGGCGCCGCGCCTGATCGCGGTCGTCAAGGCCAACGCGTACGGGCACGGCGCGGGGCAGGCGGCCGCTGTGATGGAGGCCGCCGGCGTCGATTTCTTCGCGGTGACGACCGCGGAGGAGGCGCTGGAACTGCGGGTTGCGGGGATCACCGGCGACATCCTCATGTTCGCTCCCCCGCTCGCGGGACGGGGGGAGGAACTGATCGAGCGGAACATTTCGCTGACCGTTGCGGATCAGGGCGGTCTTGGATGGGTGGCGGACGCCGCCAGGCGGGTCGGCCGACCGGCCATGGTTCACCTGAAGGTCGACAGCGGCATGGGACGTCTCGGGTTCCTGCCGTCCGAAGCGCCTGCCGCCGTGGCTCAAGTCGCCGCGGGGCCAGCGACCAGGCTCGCGGGAGTCTATACGCACTTCAGCCGCGCCCTCGAGCCTGGCTTCGCTCCCACGATAGCGCAGTTTCAGACCTTTCAAAAGGTCTTGGCCGCTATCGAGGCAGCCGGTATTGACATCTCGTCAAGAGGAGTTCTCCGTCACTGCGCCAACTCGGCGGCCTTTCTACGAGACCACGCGACCTGGCTCGACGCGGTTCGGATCGGGACCTTGCTTTACGGCCAGTATCCCACCCCGGCGTCGCCGCGCAGCCTCGATTTGCAGGCGACCTGGCAGCTCAAGGCGCGGGTGGTTTCCGTACGGTCCGTGCCGGCCCAGACCGCCGTCGGCTACGGCGCGGAGTACATAACAAGTCGGGCGTCGCGCCTTGCAATTCTCCCGATCGGCTACGCGGAAGGCGTCACCCTCGCGCCGTCGAGCGTCATGTCCGGCTGGCGCGGCGCGAAAGTGCTCGTGCGCAATGCTCTGGGCGCCGCTGGTCCCGCTGCCACCATCCGCGGCCGGCCGGCCCCGATCCTGGGACGAGTCGCCATGCAGATGATGACAGTCGACGTCACCAATATCGACGGTGTCGAGGCCGGCGACATCGCCGATGTCCCCTGCCGCCGTCTCGCCGCCAGCGCACGCCTGCCGAGAGTGTACGAGGAGGGATGAAGGTGTTGTGTTGAGCCACGGAGTTGACACGGCCCACCCATGATGGAGTAAAGTATCGTTATCCCGCGGGCTCCAAATCGCCTCAGCACAATTCGCTTTCGTAGAGTGAATATCGAAATCGACAAGAACCGTAGGGGCGAGACAGAGGGCACGGAGCACGGCCTTCTGTCACTCACAACGCAATCGCCGTGCCCGGCGCCTCGCCCGCCTGTCATCGATGCGCACTAATTCACAAGGAGATAAGAAGAATTGGCATTAGAAGATACGTTACAAAAGCATGAAGAGCGAGTCGATGCGCTCCTGAAATTGGCGAACAATTATGTCAAGGCGCTCAGGGCCTGGAAGAAGGCGTGCCAGATGGGGCACATCGCAAACCTCCAGAAGACCGGCGCTCAGGCGGATCAGCTCTGCCGAGCGCTTCCCGACGAAACTGTCGATGTTCGCGCCTCCTGGAACTTCGACCTGGCCGGTTACCTCGACAGCAACGCTTGGCGTGACGAGTTGCGTGAGACCGCCGCCGATTGTTATTCTCTGCGGACACTCGACGATGGCGACAATCTGATTGCCTCGCCGGTTACCGTTCGGGCGCACGTGGGACGCGGCATCCTGCTGATCGGGAAGTCAAATTGGCCCAGTATCCGTCCCCGGGTTGTCGCCAGGGAACTGAAGCGACTGCGGGACAAGACGGCGAATGCCAATTCGCAGGATTTTCTCGAGAGTGTTTTCCATGCGTGCCAGTACCTAAGCGGCAAAGATACGCCGGGAGCGAGATTCCAGGATATCTATAAGCTGTTCTGCCTGAGTCCCGGTTATAAGAGATTGAATCCCTCCGCCGCGTTCGGACAGCAGATTTATGCCCTGCATCGATCCGGTATCGTGGCGACGCGCGCCGGACACCGGTTCGAGATCGAGTTTCCGAGCGGAAACGCAAAGGATTCTGATGTGTTTGCCGTAACGACCGAGGATGGACGGCTTGTGCGGTACTATAACATCTGGTTCAAAGTCGTATAGGAGCCGTTGGCATGTCGAAACCTTCCTGTCTCACCCTCTCGCGCTGGCTTGACGCCATCACCCGCGACTACCTTGACGATTACGTGCGCAGCGGCGGGTCGGCCGTCAAGGTGGTATCTGGGGCCGATGCGTTAATGGACGAAACGATTCGCCGGATTGGCGTTTCCGCAACAAGCGGCGGATATTTCTACGCTCACCTTGATCCGAGCCGGTACAATCGAGCCGGAAAGCGTCCCGATCTGCATCGAATCGACAATCTGTTCTTTACTGCCACCCGTGAGGTCGACTGGAAAGCGTGGGCCGCCATTCAAGCGGGCCGCTATTTGGAGAATCACGGCATTCACCTGGCGCCGGACCGGGCGCTAGGCGACCTGGAAGGCATTGCGGCGGATAACGGCCGCGACGCGCAGGACCTCCTCAACCAGTACCAGCGCGAGCTGGCGACCCCGCAGCTCCGCGATCCGCGTCTGGCCGTCGAGTTCCGCGCGGCGGTCACCGCGCTCAGTCGCGCCCTGCTCATCCCCGACGCGGTCAGCCCGACCGCCGAGGAGGTGCTGCTCGGTTGGTTTACCGGAAAGACCGCACCCGGGGCGGCGACCGCGCTGAAAAGGCTCCAGGTTCTCGAACGGATAAACGTCGGAAATGCCCGAACGATGCTGACCTCATTCTGTCGCTGGCTGCCGCAAGCCGGGCATGACGGTCTGGTCCTGACGCTGGACTTTCGCCCGTACGAATTCAAGAAGCTTACGAAAGCACAGCGGCAAGCGGAACAACTGCAGCAAGTGCGCATCGCCATCGCTCGCGGCGCGACCGCCGACGAGCTTACGGCTATCGCCGCGGAACACCAGGATTCCGAGCCGGCAATTTGTTACAGCGATCCCGCCTATATGCAGATGCTCACCATGATCCGGCGCTTTATCGACGAGGTGGATGCGTTCGAGCGTTTCCTGCTTGTGATCGTTTCCAGTCCGGACTTTTACAAAGACAAGTCGGTGGACACATCGGTCAAGCGTTGCTATTACGATTACGATGCGCTCCAGACGCGAATCGGGCAAGAAGTTCACGATGCGCGCTACGCGAATCCTGCCGCGGCGCTGGTGCATCTGGGAGGCGAGTGATGAGTCCTGCGTCCGTACTGGCGCGAAGCGCCGTCGAATCGCTCCGGTCAGGAGTGCCGAGCCGCACCGCCGCGTCGCAACTGGGGACCACCCAGCATGACGTTCAAGACCGGTTCGTTGAGGCGATGGATTCGATCGCCGGCGGAGGGGGCGCTTCGCCGATCGTCGTGTCGGCAACGTTCGGGGCGGGCAAGACGCATCTGCTGGACTATCTCCAATCTCTGGCCGAGCGCGAAGGGTTCGTCACCAGCTACGCCGTTGTCAGCCCGGAGATGCCGCTCGGCAACGCCCAGATGGTCGTGAAGGCGATCTCGGAATCCGCGCATGCGCCCGGTCAAGCGGACAAAGCGCTGCGCGCCCTCGCGTCGGAATTGATCGTCGACTCCGATTCCTATCGCGATCTCAATGACTGGGCGGAGCATGCTCGCGTGGATGACCGTTTTCGAGCGCTGCTTAGGCTCTACGAGGCATTTCGCGCCGATGAGGAGTTTCGCGTCGAAGTTCTCAATGATTTCGAGGGGAAGCCGCTTCTTAAAACGGCCATCAAGAATCGCCTCAAACAGATTGGGGAGCTGTCCGCATACGACCTGACCGGTCCACGCAACGCTTTGCTGGCTCACGATCGGATTCGATTGCTGGCTCAGTTCTTCCGAGCCTGCGGATGCCGGGGGTGGGTCGTTCTGTTCGACGAGATGGAGCGAGTCGCGAAGTTTTCCGTCAAGCAGCGTTTGGCGGCGTACACCGAGCTCGGATGGTGGCGCGAGGCGGCGGAGATGGCGGGAGGCTACTTGTTTCCGGTCTTCACCACCGCCAGCGGATTCGTGCAGGAGTCGGTGACCGGAGGCACACATGACGAGCAGCGCATCGGCACATCGGACGATCGGGATCGACTGGCGCTGCGTGGCATCGAATTGCTCAAGACCCCGTTCCGGTTGGAATCGCCCACGCCGCAGCAGGAAGAGGAGATCAAATACCGGCTGAAAGCCATCTACGAAGAGGCATATGGCGCGCCGGTACAGGATTTTCCCGCGCGCCGCGCCGATATCCGGGTCTCCATCCGGTCGGAAATTCGGCGTTGGATCACGCTCTGGGACCTCCACCGCTACTATCCGGACTACAGTGCCGACGTGGCCGTCGAGGACCTTCCGTTCGATGCGAGCGCCATCTCCGACAGCGATATCCCATCGACCGACGTTGAAGATACGGAATAGGACATGCCTGTCCCTTATCGCCGTACTCCGCGCGCCGCGGAGGTCGGCCTAGCCGCTTATCTTGATATCCTCTGGATCGATATCGACCATAGTTTTTACGGCGGCCTTCTGGTCATCGACGGAAAGGGGCAGCCGCAGGAGTTCGTCCACAACGCGGTGGCGGCTCCTGCGCAGCCTGAAGCTACCCCCGTCTCCTCCCCCAAGGGAAGGCAGTCCCATCTCGCCGCGGCGGATCTGTTGTGGCCGGAAGACCTGGTCCGGCGTACCGGCATTCCGTTGCTGGCGCACTCCTTGTTCGACGCCTGCCGCCGGGAGCCGGATCTTCTTGTATGCTTATCTACTCTGGGCACGCCGGAGTTTTGCACTTCGGAAATCGCACCCGCCGTCCCGTTCGCCCAGGCAGTCCCCGAGCGGGAAGGGATGCCGGCCGAGTGGAGTTGGATCAACTCGCCCCCGTCCTCCGGCATGCGCGCCGCCTTACTGGCCCGGGAACTGGTCCGGCGCGGATTCATCGTCGAGCCCTTCGAGCGCCTCCGCGATGCTCTGCGCCTCGTGTTTCCGCAAGCCGCGTGGGATTCGGCGACGCGGCTGTGGTTGGCGACGACGTAAGGCTCTCGGCGGGACCTCCTCCCGGAGGAGGATGCATTGGCTTGCATTTTAGGCCCTCGTCGGGCATAACGAGGGTATAGGAATGTAAAATGTCTTGCCCTGTCTACCGGGTTAGTTTGGTGTCAACGGACCGTGGTGGAGGT
>JBKQWH010000236.1:0-14578 GCA_052139635.1 Capsulimonadaceae bacterium | reverse complement strand
CCGGCCCGCTTCCGGTGAGTAGTCAGAACAGCAGGTAAGTGTTTACCTGGTTGAACCAGCGAGACACGCGTCGAAGCCGGTTGACTGGTCCGGCGTGTGCATCGCAGTTGCGTCCGCGGCGTTCGGCGCGGGTACAGTCGTGTTGAGGGCGAATGCCGCCGGTGTTGTCCATTGCGACCAGTCCGCGGCGATCGTGGCCGCCGAGTTCTTCTCGATGTTCGGTGTCGCAGGCCACCGCGTGGGGTCGTAGAATCCCCAGGAGTCCGGATTCAGTCCGTGAGTCGCTTTGTACGACCACATCGTCCAACTGATGTTGCTGTTATCGTAAAGATCGTTCGTGTAGCCGGAGCAAGCGGGCCCATTTCCCATGTCGTTGAACTCACCGATGTAGGCCGGCACGTTCCACGACCTGTGGTTGATGAAGTCATTTACCTGATTTTGTGCTCCCGCCTCGACCTGCGCGGCATTCCCGTTCACCTGATACTCGTGCATTTCATAGACGACGTTCGTCCAGAGATATGTCGACGGTGCTGGAAGCATGCTCCAGTTCCAGTCGCCAAAGGCGCCCTCGATGAAGATCATGTGGTTCTGATCGGCTCTTCGCACGGTGTTGTAGAGGACATTATACGCGGTCCAGACCGCCGAAACGCTCGGAGCCCCCGTCGGCTCGTTGAGGAGGTCGTATCCGGCGACGGTGGGATTTCCATTGTAGTGCCGTGCAATCTGCCGCCACATCCAGGCGGTATCGCTCTGGTAGCTCCCATGGGTCCAGTACGCGTTTTCGTGTTGTTCGCCGCAGTCCTGGCTCGTGCTCTGCCCTCCGACCGCGCCGTGCATGTCGATGATGACGTAGATGCCGCGGGTCGAGCAGTTGCTCACCAGCCAGTCCAGCCGCTTAAAGGCGTCGGACCGCCATCCCGATCGGGCGCCGTAGCTGCTCAGCGTGTAGAAGTTGCCCCACCACACCGGAACACGGACACAGTTGAATCCGGCGTTGCGGATGTTGTCGAGGTCGGTCGTGGTGATCCAGCTTTTCTGAAACTCTTCGATAAGCCTCTGCTCCGTTTCGACTCCGAAACGGGTGTCGAGCTTGCGGACCAGGGAATACTCATCCGGGTTGTGCCCCGAGCTGTCCATCGGGGTCATCCAGCCCTCCATCACAAGCCATCCACCCAGGTTGAGGCCGTGCAGGCGGACGACATCGCCGCTGCTGTCCACAATGTTGACGCCGGCGGTGTGCAGCATGCCGAGCGCACTCACCGGAGCGGCGAGGCACGTCAGCGCGGCCGACAATGCGGCCGCTCCGGCGAGACGCCCAAGGGGGCCGCTCGCATTCTGTAAACTCGATCGAGACACTGCTGATTCCTCCTGTCTTTTGCGCTGGTCCTCCGAAGGCAACCGGGACTGGCCCTACCGACTCCGCCGTTGGAACCGGGAGATCGGAAAGCCGCCCGGTTCGCGTGCGCACTTTCTGTCCGCCTCACCGCATCATGGCGCTGAGCCTTCACTGATACGCGATTATAGCAAAACGATCATCATGCAGCGAGTGGCGCGCCGTGCGCGTGTTGCGTTGTGTAAGCGCTTAACGCTAACTATAACGTCGATAATGCGCCTCCTCGGCATCATTCATATTATAACACACCGACCGATATTGTCAAGTAGAAACTATTGACTGACCGATCCAAACGATCGGGATATTGCGTCTGTATCGGTCCGTCACGCGTTTCAGCACAATCCTTCGACGAATGGACGCAATGGGCGGGGCGTGGCTGCCACAGCACCGCACACAAGTGCCGCGGCTGAACGGTCCGGCTAATCCGAAACCTAACGCACGGTTGCCTGACACAGGCAACAAGTAAAGAAAATGACCCACTAGCAGGAATTCGCGCGGTGCGCGAAGAAAATGGAGATGCCATGAATCTACAAACTCTACGTGAACAAATCGACGCGATCGACGAGCAGATCGTCGCGCTTCTCAACGAGCGGTCCACCCTCTCGATCGAGGTCGGCAAGCAGAAAGCGACCGAGCCCCACGCGCGGTACTTCGCCCCCGAGCGTGAGCGCGACGTGATCCAGCGCATTCTTGACCTGCACGCCGGCGGGCCGATGCCGCGCAGCGCCCTGATTGCCGTGTTTCGGGAGATCATCTCGGCCAGCATCGCGCTGCAGAAGCCGATGACCGTGGCCTATTGGGGCCCCCCGGGCACCTTCACTCAGATGGCGGCCATGCAGCGATTCGGGTCTTCCGTGGCCTATCACGACTGCCCGTCGATCCCCGAGGTGTTCGACGAGGTCGAACATGACCACGCGGACTACGGCGTGGTTCCGGTGGAGAACAGCACCGAGGGCGTGGTCAACAATACGCTCGACATGTTCCATCTGACCGGCCTGCGGATTTGCGCGGAGGTGTATGTCGACGTCACTCAGAATCTCCTCAGCCACGCAACGTCCTTCGATCAGATCAAGCGGCTGTATGCGTTTGCACAGCCGCTCGGCCAGTGCCGGCACTGGGTTGACACGCACCTGCCAAATGTCGAGGTCATCCAGGTGATGCCCACGTCCAAATGTGCGGAGCGGGCAGCCGCGGACCCGGAAGGCGCGGCAATCGCCGCCAAGAAGGCCAGCGAGGTCTACAACATCCCCATCCTGGCCGCCGGTATCGAGGACAGCCCGCAGAACACGACCCGGTTTCTGGTCGTCGGCCGCAACGAGCCTCCGCCGACCGGCCGTGACAAGACGAGCGTGCTCTTCGCCGTCAAGAACGAGCCTGGCTCCCTTGGCCGCGCGCTCCGGGTCTTCGAGGAGCACAGGGTCAACCTCAGCATGATCGCCTCCCGGCCTGCCCGCAACGCGGCATGGGAGTATGTCCAGTTCGTGGACTTCCAGGGCCACGAAGCCGACGAGCGTGTTGCCGGCGCCCTGAAAGAGCTGCAGGAGCAGGTGATCTACGTCAACGTCCTGGGCTCCTACCCCGAAGGGTTGTGATAGCGTTGGGCGACGCGCTAAAAGATGCACATGGACGCAATGGTCGGGGGTGAGGGGGCTCCGCGGGGTATACTTTCGGTAGTCCATTTGCACCGGAGCATCACTGTCACATGCCGTCCCCGCCAATCCGGCTGCTTCACTTTGCCGACGTACACTTTGGGGTTGAGAATTACGGGCGGTTCGACCCGGATACCGGCCTGAACTCGCGCCTGGTCGACTTCCGCGACGCGCTGCGGGCCGGGATCAGCCTGGCGATCGACGCCGGTGTTGAGGTCGCGATATTCGCCGGCGACGCCTACAAGGCGCGCGACCCGAACCAGACTCACCAGCGCGAGTTCGCGGCCTGCCTGTCCCTGCTGACATCGCAGGGCATTCCCGTTGTTATGCTCGCCGGCAACCACGACATTCCCAACACCCGCGGGCGCGCCAATGCGATAGAGATATTCGGCGCGCTGGCCGGCGACCGCGTGCATGTTCTCGATACGCCCCGCGTCATCGTAGTCGAGACCCGGTCCGGGCGGCGCCTCCAGGTCGCAGGCATGCCCTACCTGGTCAAGAGCCTCCTCCTGTCCCGCGAGGAGTACAAGGACAAGGGCGTGCAGGACACGACCTCGCTTGTGGTGGAGCGATATGAGGCCGGGATCAACTTCCTGGCGTCGCGGTGCGACCCCGACTTGCCCACTGTCCTGATGGGCCATTTCAGCGTCACCAACGCCCGCCTGAGCGCGATGCAGGTCGGCTATCTGACGAATGAGCCCGAGGTCAAGCTCTCCGTGCTGACGCAGGTTCGCCCAGAGACGAACCAGCCGGCCTTCGATTACGTGGCGCTTGGCCACATCCACCGCTTTCAGGATCTGAACAAGGGGGAGCAGCCCCCGGTCGTCTACAGCGGGAGTGTCGAACGGATCGACTTCGGCGAGAAGCGCGAGGACAAGGGCATCTGCATTGTCGACCTCGCGAAAGGCGACACGGTCGTCAAGCACGTCGTCGTACCGACCCGCCCGTTCGTCGAGATCGAGGCGGACCTGACCGAGGCGGGAGACCAGCCGACCGAGCGGCTCCTCGAGGCCATCGCGAAGGAATCGATCGACAACGCCGTCGTCAAGATCAGCTATCGGATCAAATCCGAGCAGCTTCCCAACCTTCGCGAGGTCGATATCCGCGGCGCGCTGCACGACGCGTTCATGATCGTCGCCCTGCACAAGGACATCGTTCGAGACACCGATGCCGTCCGCAGCAAGCTCCTCACCGAGTCCCTCGACCCTCTTCAGGCCCTGCGCACCTACTGCGCCACCCGCGACTCCCTCCGCGACCGGGCGGACGAGCTAGCCGCCTACGCCGACCCGCTCCTTCGCGAGCTCGAGGCGGAAGAAGCCGTGTGAGACGGCGGTTTTCCTGCTCGCAAGATAATGACAGTATTATCGGCCGAACAAGGCCAGCCAGGAAGGATTCTGTACGTGAATGTGGAATGATATCCCGTGCGGCAGTTTATCGTCTGAGCGACGCTGGAGGGGCGTGTAGTCTTCCCTCCCGCAGCTCATATTGCCCGGTATCGCGAAGGCAAATCCCGAGTCCGAAACCACTCCGCACCAGGGAAGGAATGGGAAGATGCACACTCACACGACAGTGACGTCGCGGGTTGAGCCCCGACGCTTGACGCTACGAACCCACGCGCTCCTTCCACTCGGGATAGCGTTGACGATAGCCTGTACGGTTGTCTCTGGCGTTACGGCCGTGGAAGCTGCAGCCCGCATGGGACCGCCCGCGATAACTGTCGGCGCGATCGCGTCGGCGACGCGGCTCGGCCCAACACCGGCGTCGCAGGAAGTCAAACTCTCGCTGGTGCTGCCGCTGCGAAACACGGACCAGTTGCAGACACTGCTCCACCGCCTCTATGACCCGGGCGACTCGCTCTACCATCACTTCCTCACTTCGCAGCAGTTTACCGCACAGTTCGGTCCCACGGAGGACCGCGTGACCGGGGTTGAGGCGGCCGCGCAGGCGGAGGGCTTCCGCGTGCTCGATGCTTCCCCGAACAACACGATCATCCACGTGCAGGCGACGGCATCGACGGTGAATGCCGCATTCCAGGTGACTCTGTACAACTACGTTGGTTCGGACGGCGCGTCCTTTATCTCATGCACCAGTCCCGTCGTTCCCACGGCTCTTGCGGTGAACCAGGTGTCCGTGGTCGGACTCGACGGTTCCGCCAGACTCCAGCACTTCATGCACGTCGTCGGCGAGCATGCGGTAGCCGGTGGGTCGAATTCCGCAACTCCCTCTCCGCTTGCGGGGAGGGCCGGGGAGGGGTCGAATTCCGCAACTCCCTCTCCGCTTGCGGGGAGGGCCGGGGAGGGGTCGAAGTCCGCAACTCCCTCTCCGCTTGCGGGGAGGGCCGGGGAGGGGTCGAAATTGGCTCCGTCTCCTGCGCTCGATTGGGCGGATGTCGGCGTGGGTCCGGCGCCACAGACGTTGAAATACTATTCCGGCGACGGACTCCTCCCGTCCGACGTCTACAGCATCTACGACTGGTCGAAGCCGTCGACGGGCGCTGGACAGAACGTCGCTCTCTTCGAGCTGTCCACGTGGGCGCCCACGGATATCTGCGACTGGGAGTCGAGCGTACTGCTTGGCGCCTCGTCACTCACGCCGCATGCGGTTGTGGTCGACGGCAGCTCGAATGATCCGCTCGTTCCGGACGCTGCGATCGAGGCCACCCTCGACATCGACATGGTTCTGCTCATGGCGCCGGGGATCTCCAACTTATACGTCTACGAGGCCCCGATCGACGGTGACCAGACGCAGGAGGCGCTGGACATTTACAACAAAATGGCGACCGACAACACTGCGCGGGTCATCAGCACCTCCTGGGGCTTCAGTGAAGTCGACTGGATCCCCTATATTGACCAGTTCGTGGTCGACGAAGGTCAGATATTCGAACAGTTCGCGGCCCAGGGACAGACGCTCTGTGTTGCTGCCGGCGACACTGGCGCTTACAGCGATGACTTTGACTTTATCCCCAATGTGGGCCTGGAAGCCGCAATGCCGTACGTATTGTCGGTGGGCGGCACGGACCTGACCGACGGTCCCGGGGAAACGTATGTCAGCGAAACGTCCTGGGCCGACCCCGGCGACACCACACGCGGCCCATTGGGAACAGGCGGCGGAGGCGGCATCAGCGGATACTGGCCCATTCCAGGCTACCAAATCGGCGCGTTTGATCCGACCATCAACACTCAGGGCTCACTCTCGAACCGGAACCTCCCGGACGTGTCTTTGTTCGCGGACTTCGACGACAACGGATACGAGATACTTTGGACCGACGTTTGCGGGTCACTGGGCCCGGCCGGCACGCAATACAAGCTGGACGTGAACGGAACGAGCGCCGCCACGCCGCTTTGGGGCGGCTTGCTCGCCGCCGTGAACGCAGGACGAGCTTCAGCGGGCCTGTCGGGCCTCGGCTTTGCCAATCCGGCAATCTACAGCCTTGCCGAAGAACCGGCGGCCTACGCGAACGACTTCCACGACATAGACGACGGCAGTACCAACATGTTCTACAAGGCTGTCGCGGGCTACGACAATTCGACCGGGTGGGGCAGTTTCCAGGGCGATCATATTTACACGGACCTGCTCACGTACGGCACCGGCGCTCCTCATTCGCCCGTCGACGTGACGGCAGCCGCCGCGAACAGCGAGGTTTCGCTGTCCTGGACGGCGAGTACGTGGGCAACCACCTACAACATCTACAGGGGTACGGCCAGCGCGGGTGAGGGGTCGACCGCGATCGCGAGCATAACCGGCAATACCTTCACCGATACGGGACTGACTAACGGGACTACCTACTATTACGAAGTAACGGCACTCAACTTGAGCGGCCACAGCGCTCAGTCCTCCGAGGTCTCGGCCACACCGGAGTCCGCACTGCCGCCACGGGCGCCGGCGGCCCTTATCGCGAGTTCCGGGGTCTCGCAAGTTTCGCTGACCTGGACGGCAAGCGCCAGTGCAGCCGGTTACGACGTATACCGCGGTACCGCCTTAGGAGCGGAAACGGAGATCGTCAACAATACGGCGCCTACAACGTACCTGGACACGCGAGTCGCGAATGGAGTCACGTACTACTACTACGTTACCGCTGTCAGCGGCGAAGGGACATCGACTGCGTCGAATATCGCGTCAGGCACCCCAGGGCCTCTCCCGACGTCCCCGGCCAACCTGACGGCGACCACGTCGAGCAGCGCCATCCTTCTCTCGTGGAGCGGCGACAGCAACACAACCTCCTTCAACATATACGAGGGCACTGCTTCCGGCCGCGAGAACACTGCTCCGCTGGAGTCCACTTACAACAGCACCATTCTCATAACCGGTCTGAAAAACCTCGAGTACTACTATTTCCGCGTCGCCGGGGTCAACGCGTCCGGAACCGGTAAGATATCGAACGAGGCTTCCAGCGAACCGATGTTGGAGACAATCCCGCACCATTACGATCCCGGTGTGGAAGGGATCGAGCCGAGCGGCTTGATCCAGGCAGCGAGCGGAGATTTCTATGGAATGACCTCGTTTGGCGGCGAATCGGTCGCCGACGGCAGTGTGTACGAGATCGACCCGGCCGGCGACGTGGGTGTTTTGTACGCATTTAATGGCGGGCAACCGTCGTCCTGGGGAGTTTCCCAGGGCGACCTTGTCTTCGGCCCGGATGGCAACTTGTACGGCATGACCGCAAATGGCGGTTCAACGATTGGTCTTGGTCCCGGCGGACTGGGTTACGGCGACATCTTTCGCGTGACACCCGCCGGTGTTGGGACGACTTTACACAGCTTTAACGATGGATCGGTGCCGAACGACGGTCAAATCCCCATGTGCGGCCTTGTCCTTGCCAGCGACGGAAATTTCTACGGAACCACATCCTTCGGTGGCTCGAATGGCTTTGGCACGGTATTCAGAATGACCACCACCGGGATGGTCACGATTCTGCACAGCTTTGCGGACGGCTCCGTTGCGAACGACGGCCACTACCCCTACGCGGCGTTGATCCAGGCGAGCGACGGAAACCTGTATGGCACGACCGCGGAAGGCGGCGCGGATAACGACGGCACGGTTTTTCGGATTACTACCGCTGGAGTCGAGGCGATTCTCCACAACTTCGGGGATGGAACAACCCCCAACGACGGCGCTCTCCCTCAGGCTGCGCTACTCCAGGCAAGTGACGGATTCCTTTACGGCACCACATGGATACGCGGGACGGGTGATGGCGGCACGGCCTTTCGAATCGACACGTCCGGCAACATGACCGTCCTCCACGAGTTCGGGGACGGTACGGTCGCGTTTGACGGAGCCGGGCCCCAGGCAGCGCTCATCCAGGCGACCGACGGTAATTTCTACGGGACGGCCGGCGGCGGTGGGTACACCGGCGGAGGCGCGGTGTTCCGCATGGACAGTTCGGGCCGCGTGACCATCCTGCACGCATTCACGGATGGCTCCGTCTTCGAAGATGGAGCATGGCCCTGGCAGCCGCTGGTTCAAGGGGCCGACGGAGCACTTTACGGTGTTACGGAGGCGTGCTTCGATGGTTTCTCAGATCTCGGAAATACCTTCTTCCGCATCGATGCCGATATGAACTCGACGTCGACGCCGGCCACGCCGAGCGGTCTGGCCGCTATTGCCGGCAACGCCCAGGTCTCACTGTTCTGGAGCGAAAGCGCCGGCGCGACATCGTACAGCGTTTACCGCGCCACCTCAAGCGGCGGCGAGGGTTCCATCCCGGTCGACACGGCCAGCGTCCCCACGTACACGGACACCGGATTAACCAACGGGGTCACCTACTTCTACACAGTATCCGCCGCGGGCGGCAGCGGCACGTCACCGCAGTCGAATGAGGAGCCAGGCACGCCGGAGTCGTCGATTCTGCCCGCGCCTGCCGGCCTCTCCGCATCGGCTGGGAATGCCGCGGTCTCGCTGTCCTGGACCGCGAGCACGGCCGCGTCATCGTACAATGTGTACCGCTCTACCGTAAGCGGGGCCGAGGGCGCCACTGCCATCGGCACGTCGCCGGGCGCGTCTTACACCGACACGGGATTGACCAACGGGGTCACCTACTTCTACACAGTCTCCGCCATCGACGCAGCCGGGACCTCTCCACAGTCGCGGGAGGTGTCGACCACGCCAACGTCGTCCCTTCCGGCCGCGCCAACCAGCCTGACTGCGTCGGCCGGGAATGCTCTCGTGTCGCTGTCCTGGACCGCGGGCGCCGGCGCGACATCTTACAACATATATCGTGCCACCGCGAGCGGTGCGGAGGGGTCGGCTGCCGCCGGCGCGACAGCCGTCACATCCTACCTCGACACCGGATTGACCAACGGGGTCAAGTGCTACTACACTGTTGACGCGGTGGGTGGCGCGGGAACGTCCGTGGCGTCGAACGAGGCGTCCGCGACGCCGGAGCCATCCGCACCGCCGGCGCCAACCGGCTTCTCCGCGACCGCCGGTGACTCCCAGGTCTCGTTGTTCTGGACGGCGAGCCTTGGTGCGACCTCGTATCGAATCTTCCGCGCCACGGCAAGCGGCGCCGAAGGCTCGACTCCTGCAGGCGCCGCCAATCTCCCCACGTACATCGACACCGGCTTGACCAACGGGGTCACGTATTACTACACCGTCGCCGCCGTGAACGGGGTGGGGACATCGCCGCAGTCCGCGGAGGCGTCAACCACACCGGAATCGACAATCCTGCCTGCGCCGGCGGGCCTCACGGCGACGGCCGGCAATGCGCGCGTGACCCTGTCCTGGATGGCGAACTCCGCGGCGACATCATACAACGTTTACCGCGCCACCGCGAGCGGGGCCGAGGGCGCCGGCGCAGTGGGAACGTCCACGAGTGCGTCTTACAGCGATACCGGCTTGACCGGGGGCGTTACGTACTACTATTCGGTGTCCGCCGTCGACGCAGCCGGGACATCCCCTCAGTCGAACGAGGCGTACGCCACGGCCGAGTTGTTACTGCCGTCCGCGCCGGCAGGCTTGTCGGCCACATCTTCGAGCGGAGCCATCATCTTATCCTGGACCGGCGACGGTTCGGCGACGTCGTACAGCATCTACGTCGGAACCGCCTCCGGCGCGGAAAGCGGCGTGCCGGTGGCATCGACTACCAGGAGCGGCGTCCTTGTGACGGGCATGACGAACATGCAGACCACCTACTTCGAGGTCGCCGGCGTCAACGCACTCGGGACGGGCCCACGATCGAACGAGGCGTCCAACCATCCTGTCGAAGAATCCATCCTGCACGTCTTCGACACAGGATCGGTATTGCACGACGGGGCTATTCCCAACAGCGGCCTTGTCCAGGATACAAACGGCAGCTTCTACGGAACCACGGTGCAGGGCGGGTCGGCCGGGACAGGCACCGTATTTCAGGTTGACCCTTCAGGAGTTTTGACAATCCTGCACAGTTTCGAGGACGGGTCGGTGTCAAATGACGGATCTTATCCCACACCCAGCCTGACCCTTGCGAGCGACGGGAACTTCTACGGAACGACGTCAACCGGAGGATCGACAGGTACCGGAACCAATGGATATGGCACCGTATATCGGATGACTCCCGGCGGCGACGTGACGATCCTGCACAACTTCGGTGATGGCTCCGTGTCCAGTGACGGCAGGTATCCGGCGGGTGGCCTGGTTCAGGCAAGCGACGGAAATCTGTATGGAACCACCGAGACGGGAGGAACCAAAGGAAGTGGTACCGTGTTCCGGATCACTTTATCCGGCACGGAAACTGTCCTGTACAGCTTCGGCGAGACCGCGAGCGACGGCTACTTGCCGTGGGCCGGGTTGATTCAGGCGAGCGACGGCAAGCTGTACGGCACCACGCTCTGGGGCGGGCCGAAATCGAATGGGGCCGTGTTCCGTATCACCACGTCGGGAGCATATTCCCTTCTATACGGATTTGGAACTTCGCCGGACGGGTCGCTGCCGAGCACCGCTCTCGTGCAGGGCGCCGATGGCGATTTCTACGGAACAACCATACTGGGTGGCTCAGGTAACGCCGGCACGGTATTCCGAATGGATACGACCGGCAACGTGACGATCCTGCACAACTTCGACGACGGCACGGTACCGCTTGACGGTCAGAACCCGGCAACCGCCCTGATCCAGGCGACGGACGGAGACTTTTATGGTGTCACTTTTCGAAGCGGTTGGGGAAGTGGTGCTGCATTCCGGATGGATACCTCCGGCAATGTGACCATTCTCCACGAGTTTGGCGACGGGTCCGTAACCGGCGACGGTCTGTATATCTTTGACAACGCATATCAGCCTCCGGCTGTCGGCCCACTCGTCCAGGGGTATGACGGGTTCCTGTACGGCGCGACATCCGGTGGAGGCTCTGCCAACATTGGCACTGTATTTCGACTCGATGCCGGATTGAGCGCATTGCCGGCGCCGCCGGCGCCCGCGGCGCCAACCGGTCTGGCGGCGACGGCCGGTAACGGCAGCGTCACGCTATCGTGGAGCCCGTCCGCAGGTGGTCCATCCTATGACGTGTATGATGGAACGGCTACCGGTCGCGAGGGGGTGGTCCCGGTGGTGACCGGCATTTCGGGAACGGCCGTCACGGTTGCCGGCCTGGCGAACGGGACGACTTATTATTTTACGGTTGCCGCCGTCAACGCGGGCAGCACGAGCGCTCCCTCCAATGAGGCATCGGCAACACCGGAATTGCCGGCGCCGGCGGGACTGAGCGCCACGTCATCCAGCGGCGCAATTCTTCTAAGCTGGAGCCGCACACCAGGGGCAACCGCCTACACGATTTATGCCGGTACATCCGCCGGTGCGGAGGGAAACTCGCCGGTCCAATCGACCACCCAAACGTTTGGCCTTGTTACCGGTTTGGTAAATGGGGAGACCTACTACTTCAAGGTCGCCGCTGCGACGTCGACCGGCACCGGCGCACTGTCGAGCGAGGCGTCCGGCGTCCCCATCGCGGAAACGATCGTGCACAACTTTGGTGACGGGACGGTCGCAAACGACGGACTCTACCCGAATTCCGCGCTCATCCCGGCGACCGGCGGCGGGTACTACGGAGTCGCCGAGTTCGGTGGGGCGGCCAACGAGGGCGCCGTATACGAGATTGATATTGCGGGCAGCGAAACCATCCTGCACAGCTTTGGGGACGGCACCGTCGTAAACGACGGTGTCTTCCCGAACTGGGTTATCGCGGCGAGCGACGGGAATCTCTACGGCACGACCTACGGCGGGGGATCCACAGGGTATGGCACGGTGTATCGAATAACTCCCGCCGGCGCCACGACAATTCTGCACAGCTTTGGCGATGGCTCGGTAGCGAACGACGGGGACTATCCCGAGGCCGCGCTTATGCAGGCGAGCGACGGCAATCTCTACGGAACCACATCCGGGGGGGGATCAGTTGGCTCTGGCGCGGCGTTCCGCATCACGCTTTCAGGAGCGACAACGATCCTGCACAGCTTTGCCGACGGCTCCGTGGCGGACGACGGAATCTATCCGGCCGGTTCGTTCATCCAGGGGAGTGACGGAAATCTCTACGGAACCACCTGCTACGGGGGAAAATCGGCCGGAAACGGACAGGCTGGAGATGGAACCGCCTTCCGCATGACCACGTCCGGAGAAGAGACGCTGCTGCATAGTTTCGGTGATGGTACCGTCCCCAACGATGGCTCCGTCCCCGGTTATGCTCTCCTTCAGGCCGCCGACGGGTACTTCTACGGGACCACTTGCTATGGCGGATCAAGCGGTTATGGCACAGCCTTCCGCATGGATTCGTCCGGCAACGAGACGATTCTGCATCACTTCGGGGACGGCACGGTTCCCGTCGACGGATTGTTCCCCTGGGCGAATCTCACTCAGGCAGGCGACGGAGACTTCTACGGAACGACGGTAGACTCTGTTTCGACGGCGCAGTTCAATGTTTACTGGAATGGCGCGGTATACCGGATGGACAGTTCCGGCCATGTGACTACGCTGCACGTGTTCGGCGACGGTTCAGTAACGAATGATGGAGTCTATCCTGCTTTTGCTCTGGTACAGGGCCAATACGGCGCGCTCTATGGAACCTCCGTTTACGGCGGCGACGCCGACATGGGGACGGTATTTCAACTCGATACCGGGCTTGTTCCCGTGGCGCCCTCCGGCCTGACCGCAACGGCCGGCAACTCCCGGGTTGTTCTCGCCTGGTCTGCGAGCAGGTCGGCCACAAGCTACAACGTGTATCGCGGCACGGCCGCGGGCGGCGAAAGCGCTACTCCGGCGGCCACCGGAGTCACCACGACCGGCTACACCGACACCGGCCTGACCAATGGCTTATCGTACTATTACAAGGTCGCCGCGGTCGATGCCGGCGGAACCTCGGCGCTGTCGAATGAGGCGTCAGGCACGCCGAAGCCCCTCGTTCCGCCCGCACCGACCGGTTTGACTGCGGCCTCCGGTAACGCACAGGTCTCGCTGACCTGGACCGCCAGCAGCGGCGCGACGTCGTATAGCATCTACCGCGCGACCGCAAGCGGCGCCGAAGGATCGACTCCCATTGGCGCGGCAACGAGCACGTCTTACGCCAACACCGGTCTGACGAACGGCGTCAAATACTTCTACACGGTCGCCGCCGTCAACAGTGCGGGGACGTCGGCCCAGTCGGGCGAGGTGTCGACAACGCTGGCTCCGAACGCTCCGACCGGCGTGACCGCGGCGGGCGGCAACGCCGAAGTGGGGTTGTCCTGGACCTCGAGCTACGCGGCGACGACCTATGCTATCTACCGCGGCACAACCAGTGGCGGGGAATCTTCGACGCCTGTGGCTTCAGCAACCGGCCTGTCGTACGCCGACAGCGGCCTGACCAACGGCGTCAGGTACTACTACAAAGTCGCCGCGGTCAATGCCGGCGGGACGTCGACGCTGTCGACTGAGGTGTCGGCCACCCCGGAGCCGCCCGCTCCGGTCACGCCCGCAGGATTGACGGCGACTGCCGGGAACGGTCAGGTCGCGCTTTCCTGGACCGCAAGCACGGGCGCGACGAGCTACAAGGTCTACCGTGGCACAACGAGCGGCGGTGAAGCCTCGACAGCCATCGGCACGGCCTCGACCACAGCGTACACCGACACCGGCCTCACCAACTTCGTCACCTACTTCTATAAGGTCGCCGCAGTCAACGGCGGCGGCATATCGGCGCTGTCGAACGAGGCTAGCGCGATGCCCGCGCCACCGTTGAGTCCGACTCACGTTCTCTGGTCGAACCCGAACGGATCGCTTTCGCTGTGGAATTACAACCCGGCGACAGGAAGCTACACCCAGTACACCTATGGCCCCTTCGCAACCTGGAGCCCAACGGCCATCGCCGACGGCCCCGACGGCATGACGCGGGTCCTCTGGGTATGCACGACCGGAGCCGCGGCAATCTGGAGCGTAAACACCAGCACGGGCGTCTACACCCAGTACGTGTTCGGGCCGTATCCCGGCTGGACGGCCTCCGCGGCCACCGTCAGCCCGAGCAACGTCACCCACGTTCTCTGGTCCACCCCGGGAAGCGCGTCGATCTGGAACTACAACACGGGGACAGGAGCCTACACCCAGAATA
>JBKQWH010000235.1:0-5689 GCA_052139635.1 Capsulimonadaceae bacterium | reverse complement strand
CGGGTTGGTCAGCCTTGGAGTCCGGCGCCTGCGCCCGAACCGGCCGAGGGGTGGCAATAAGACCTAATATGGCCACCGCGCAAAGCGCCGTGGAGAAACCTACGACCGTTCGAATGCCATTGATACTTCGATTTGTTCTCATCGCTTTAGCCCTCACTTACCTCTCACGGCATGACAGGCATCGCCTGCGCACCTCAGCAACTCACGTTATTTCGAATTGTCCGTTGTTCCGGCAAGCGGGATGGGAACCAAACTCCCGTCGTCCCGCTTCAAAACAAGTCCGTCCGCCGAAATAGACACGACGGTACCGCCTTCAACCGTATCGCCCGGCTGAACGGCCTCTGCCTTTCCGTTGGTCGCCAGGATCGCATAAACGCCATTCCCAAACAATACGCCCTGCATCTGATGAACGCCATTGTCCGATGCGTTTGCATTCACTTGCTTAAATGTATCCGGCGGCGGCGGCGGTGGCGCAACATCGCGCCATGTTGCAACCAGGTCGTCCGGGATATCGGGCAATGGGACGACCGGCTGGGGGTGGATTCTTGGCGGCTTCGGCGGCGAATTGGGCAGCCGGAACGGGTCCGGACCCGATTCGATCTGTGCCAGAGGCGATACGGACGCTGTATTCGCGACGCGCTCGCCCGATGTTGTCGACGAACTCGCCGGTTTCGCGGCGACTTTTGGAGTCGCCTTGGCTGGAGTCTTGGACATAGCCAGCTTTCTGGCCTTCGCCAGCTTGGCGGCCCGTGCCAGTTTCGCAGCCATCATCATCTTGGCCTGCTTTGCCGACATTTTGCGATGCATGGGTGTCGGGGCGACCGGCGCCGACGCGACCGGCGCTGTCGTCGACGTGTCCGGCGGCGGAGTCTGCGATTTGCATCCTACCAAACCGCCCGCGCCGACGAGAGCTGCGACAACGATTATCGGCCGAAACTTTTTGTTGTTCATCACGGTCATGTTGGTCTGACTTCCAGGTCGTCGAGGCCAACCCGACACCTTGAAGGTGTCGGGTCAACATTGGCAATCGAATCACTGACGGGCACGGCTACGGGTGACGCATTCCACCCCCGATAGTGATCTGATGTCCACCCATAGTTATCACACGGCCTCCACCCGGCATCCCGCCACCACCGCCCATCGGCGGGCCGGGCCTTCCAGCCGGCGGTCCGCTGGCCGGTGGGGCACCAGCCGGTGGGCCACCGTAACTGCCGCCGGACGACGGCGGCAGGGCATTCCCCGGACCGGGCGGCGCCTCACCCTGGGCATACGGGGGTAAGGTTGTTAGTCCCGTAAAGTCCGTCCTCATCTGCGGGAAAATGTACAGATGAGCCGAATACGTGGCCTGCATGAACGGACTGTGCCCGCTAAGCTGAAGATTGTCAATCAACACAAGTCGATTGAAGTCGTTCCAACGCAAGACACTGGCCAGAAGATCTCGAAAGTCGCCGGTAGAAGTGATACTCCCACCACCGACGAAGTCAATCATGACCGGACCGGTCGGAAGGTCACTGGGGCTGGTTGGAGGAGCACCGATACTCACCGTCACCGGAGTGTCGACCGGTGAGCGCGCGATCCAACGCTCGATCATCGGACCGAGGTTCTCAGCCAGCTCGTGCGACAACTCCTTCCACGCGTCTTCCCTCTTGTTAGGATCCTCGTTAACGTAATAGAGAGGCATAAGCGCCTTCTCCTTCACGCGCCACGCCGCATATGTGGCATAAGCTTGCTTCCTGTTCGCCGCAAGCAAATTCTCTGCCTTGTCATGCGCATCCGAAGTGCTGTCCTGGTATGCCGCGGTAAACCGGGCATTCGCGGCGTCGATCTTGGCCTGAGTCGGCTGGATCAGCAGTGTCAGGATAGCAATCGCGCTTCCCAGGCACAACAGAGTTCCAACAACTATGATTAACCCCACAGTAAATGCCGACGATCTCATGTCTTCGGGTTTCCTTCACTCGACCAATATGTCGCACTGCGCATTATCCGGGCAACGCAGGAGGCGTGAGCGCGGACTTCAATGTGGCCGAGACGTTCACGCTGAATCCCTGCGGCACAGTCTTAACGACAACTCGCTGCTCCGCTTGGAGAAGAGCTCGCGCTCGCTGGTCCGGCGTCGCAATCGGGTTCAGACGATCGGCGAGAACCTGTTCGGGAGTCCAGATCCGTTCTCCCGTCTCATCCGTCGTTGCGCCCGATCCACCGCCGCCGCCCATTGGCCGGAATCCCAGTCCAGCGGGTGGGCCACCCATTCCTGCCGGCGGACCGCCTCGGAACTGAGGACCACCACCCACGCCTCCGGTAGGACCTTCGGCCGCAATCGGACCTGCGGTCGACGCGAACGACGGCATTGTTCCCACGCCGATCAGCTTACCATCGAGATAGTACTTCTTGACAACGGCCTCGGGGTATCCCGGCAGGTGGTCGATCGTGACCGACGTCATATCCGGGTCACTGTACATTTTCTGTAGATAAATGCCGACCTCGGAAATGCTCGGCATGTATGCGGAAATGGCCATGCTCTGACCGCTCACGTTTACACTCGAATAGGTAACGTTCGGGTCTGTTGCACGTGCCAGCCGGTCATAGAGCAGCGGCCATTGCTTGTTGTAGTCGTGAACCGCGGCCACAAAGTTCAGTTTGCTCTGGGTGGGCCCGACGGCGGTCAGAACATCCGCCGCCTGCTGGTTCAGCGCGTCGTTCACGGCCTTGTTTGCTTCCGCCGTCGATGCCTGGGTCTCTGCGTTATTCAACGCCGGAATCAGGTACGTTTGGCTGTAAGTGAACATCGCGGTCGTGATTAGCACGAAGACAACAACGTACGCGACCAGCAGTCTGCGCACCAAACGCCGCTGTCCAACATACGGGGGTAGCAGGTTTACTCGTATCATAATTTACGCTTCTGTTGGCGCGGCCTTAACGGCCCTGACGCGCTTTGGCGCCCGCGGAACGGGATTTGACTTAAAAACAGCTTCCCGCGCGGCGAGGCCAAAAGCCACTACGAACGAAGATGCAATCGAGTGCAAGTAGTCGTAGTGCTTCGAGGACACGGTCATGCCGGCGAACGGGTCGGCGATGTGAACCGGAACTTGAAGCTCATTTTGAAGAAACTGGTCGAGATTGGGTAGATTGGCGGTACCGCCCGCGAGCAGAACGCGGTCCACGGACCGACCCTGGGCGCGGCTTCGGTAGTAATCGAGCGAGCGACGGATCTCCGTCCCGAGTTCGCCCAGAACGGGCGCGATCGCCTCGAAGACCTGGTCCCGAACCTCGCTGTCGTTGGGAGCGCCCTGTCCCATAAAGCTGTTATCAAAACCGGAATCACCCATCCCGGTATCCCCGTCGAGCCCGAGCCCCTCCGGACGGCCGGCAAGATTCAGGGTCCCGCCAGCCTGACCACCCAGATTGAGGGTCTTGGTGTCAATCGGCTGGGTCTTCGCCAGGTTCAACGCATCGGTGTCTGTCTCGGTATCGTCGGTCAGGTCGAACGGGTTTCCAAGCGGGGAATCGTCGCCGCCCAACCGTCCGGAAATACGGCCGCTGCGGCCGGAAACCCGACCGCTGCTTCGACCGGAGATGCGCCCCGAGTCTCGCGACGCTCCGAAATTCACGTCGTCATCTGTAAACTGCGGTGGCTGGTAGCTGGGATCGTCGCCATACGCGGTGCCGGTATAGATGGACATCCGATCAAGCTGCACCGACGCGTACTCCAGCTTGATGCGCTCTGCCTGATCCAGGGTGTATCCCAACATCTCCGCAATCGCTCTGGTCAGGCTGTCCCCGGCGAGCGGCAGCGAGCGCGGGAAAGCAAGCTGGCCGTCCTGGTAAATGGCGATATCGGTATTCGACGCTCCCAGGTTCACGACGGCGACCGTTTCGTGGCCGGTTCCTTCAAAGGGCGCGTCCATACTCGCGATATTGAGCTTGCGGACAACCGGCTGGCCATTGACGACATCGAGGCATCCCCGGCCGGCGGCCAGCGGCTCGATATCGATGGCAATGGGATCGAGCCCGGCAAAGCCCACCGTATCCACCAGATTGTTCACGATGTCCTGCTGCGCGACGGCAAGCAAAACCTCCATATTGGGGTTGGTGTCGTCGGGGACGATCGGGATCAGGGGCTGATAATCGATATTCGTCTCACTGGGGGCAAACGGAACGTGGCGCTCGACTTCCCACTTCATCGTCTCCTTCAGTTCGGCGTCCGTCATCTTAGGTACTTCGATAATGCGAACGACCACGGCGCTTTGACCGGCCACGCAGCCCACCATGCGCTTGGCCGACACACCGCTTTCACGTAAAAGCTGCTTGACTGTCTGCCCCATCAGTCGCGGGTCGGTAATGATGTTGTTCTGGAGGATGCCCACCGGGGTCGGCGCAATCCCCAGCGCGCCGACCATCAGGCCGCGCCCCCTGGGCCGCACTTCCACAACCTTTATTTGTTGGGTGCCGATGTCAAGACCGATGAGACCCGATGCCATAGTCACTCACTTTGCTCGTCCCGAGCGGGACCCGGTTAAAAAGTGCTGTCGGGCTTACGCACCCTGCTGCCGCACAAATGGCAGCCCTTAAAGACCGTCCGCGAAGCGGCTGTCACACCCTCGAAAGGCAGGGCGAACCCGGCCGGCAGCTTACGTCATTTCGGGTATTCACTCGCTGCTGCCGCTTGCGATAATCCACGACCGACCCCAAAAGTGTCGATCAAGGCCGGCAGAGACACGAGGAAACAGAGAAGCTGCGACCGTAATTCCATACGTGAATTGCGCCCGCAATCAAACCTTCGTGCCATTGATTGTAACACGCCGGTCCACCGTTGTCAAGCCGAACAAGCTAGTTTTCACCGAATGCACCCCGAATTCGGGGAGAACACTCGAACAAATGTCCAGGGCTGCATGTTTAGATGCTCGCCCCATCCTTATGCCTTCACATCATACCCGGATTCGCGTAAACTACGATGGACTTCATCGTCTGATCGACGAATTCGTCGATATTGATCCGGCGGACAGGCTTTCAATGGACGCCTTGAGGCGAGGTTTAAGAGGGTAGCACCCCCCTGGTAAGCAGCACGGACCGCCTCAACCAAAGTGTGCGAACAAGGTTTGCCCCGGGGCATCGCGCTGAGCAATTCGCCTGGGAAGAAGGCATGCAACCATGGTATAGTGTAATCGGTATCGTGCTTGACCGGTTGGGTGGTATTTTCCGACGGCGTCCTCTGTGCCTACCAGAGTGCCGAACCCGAACTCCGCCGGTCCGGTACGGGGTGCCAGAGTCCTGGATGCAGAACGACCTGCATCGTCCGCCGGCGAACGGGCGAATGTCGGGGTCGACTGTTCCATTGTCTACACGTTTGAAGGGTTGAGTGGCGCCTCATGGATGAGGCGTTGGCGCGGTTCGGTTCGTGTCCTGGCCGAACTTGCGCCCTGAGCCCGTCCGTCCTTGCGCGGACGGGCTCCCTCGTGTGTACCACCACTCCCAAATAAACTATCCCCGCGCGGCGCACAAAGCGTTAAACCATTAAGTTAAGCTTACGAGGTTAGCTTAATCGATTTTGCTGTTGACATTTCAGCGAATTCTGTTATACTTAACCTGTTCCGCCATATTGGGTGACCGGTACCGGGCGTGCAGATGGTAGATTTGTTATCATAACAATACAATGACTCGAAACGGACTGAATGTTACGAGGTTCGCGCCG
>JBKQWH010000234.1:0-5961 GCA_052139635.1 Capsulimonadaceae bacterium | reverse complement strand
TCACCGTCGAGCGGCAGGATCTTCGGCAGGTCATCGGCTTGGGCCAAGCGCATTTCGCCAAGATCGCCGACAATTACGATATCTGCGTTCTCGATACCGGGCCGTCCGTGAGCAATCTTTTGCTGGTAGCGCTTTCCGTTGCCGACTTCGCGATATCGCCTTGCAAGCCCGATCGCGATGCTATTGCCGGGCTGGGAGGGTTTTTCTCGAACATCGTGCGCGTCCGCGACGAGACTGAGATCAATCCGCGCCTTTCCCCTCTCGGCGTCTTGCCGAATCAGGTCGACCGCAACCGCGCACACCACCGCACCGTTCTGGATCAAATGCGCGCCGCATGGGGCGATGTTGTCTTGCGAGTGGATCGGCGTCCGAGGTCTTCCCTTCCGCGGCGAGCGTCATGGCGAGGCTGAGGTGCATGTCCGGGTCGTCGGGATGGTCGGCGAGAATCAGGTTGAACTCGCGCTCGGAGTCGGGATACCGTCGAAGCCAGTAGTACGTGACTGCCAGGTTCTGGAGCGCCGGCATGAGATGGGGATACACGGCCGCGGTGGCCTGCAGGCTCTGCACGGCCTCGTCGAGATGGCCGGACTGGGCCAGATCGAGGCCGCGGAGGGCGTCGGCAGTCCCCGGCGGCAGCCCTCCCGGCTGGTTGGCGAGTGCCAGCGTGTCGCTGTACATGGGGTTCGTGGGATCGAGCCTGACCGCCTCGGCAAGGTGTTCCCTCGCGTCGTCCGCGCTCTGGTCATCCAGGAGCGCACATCCCCACCAGTACTGGACGAGCGCGACGAGGCCGGGGGAGAACCCGCGGCGAAAGCCCTCCGCGAAGACGCTCTCCGCCTCCTCATAATGGCCCTCCTCGACAAGCATGGTGCCGAGGCGGCTGTACGGCTTGGTGAAGTTCGGATCGGCGGCAATGGCCTGGCGCGCGTAGTCGATGGCCTCCTCGGTGTGGCCGGTGGACTCGAGCAGGTAGCTCTGGTTGTCGAGGGCATCGACGAAGTGGGGGGAGATCGCGAGGACGTGCCGGTTCGCGTCGAGCCCGGCGCGGAAGTTTCCCTTCCGGCAATCATAGTCGCAAAGGTTGTCCCACGCCGACACGCTTTGCGAGTTGAACCGCACGTTGTGCGCAAACAGGCGGCCGGGGTCGTGCCAGTAGGGAAGTTCCCGGCAGGTAACTCCGGCCGCGACACACAGCACAATCGCGGCCGCCGCGAAGGGCTGCCACGCCGGCTGCCTCTCGCCCGGAATGGGTGCCACGCCGGCTGCCTTGAGCAACTGCGTGTCGTCGCCCAGAATGGGTGCCACGCCGGCTGCCCTGAGCAACTGCGTGTCGTCGCCCGGAATGGGTGCCACGCCGGCTGCCCTGAGCGGGCGTGCGAGGGCGCACGCGAGCGCCAGTGCCGGCCCGAGCATCGCCACATACAGATAGCGGTCCGCCACCGTGGAGATCGCCTGGAAGTCGAAGGGTACGAGGCCCGAGTTGGGCAGGATCGCCGCGCCGAAGAGGCAGGCCGCCGTGAGTATCCGTGGGTGTCGTCGACCCAGCCATCCGCACAGCGCCGTCGCCGTCAGGCCGGCCGCCGCCGTCGCGTATCCCCAACCGTGGCCGATCACGGCCATCGGTGTCCGGCCGTAATCGAAGACAAGCGGCCAGGGGAAGATCACCTTGCCCAGATAGAACGCAAGCGTGTCGAAGGCGACGACCGGCCTCAGCCAGACAGACACGATGATCGACCTGTCGACAATCTGCGCGGATCTTGTAATCGCCACGAGGACCGCGGCCATGAGAAGCCATGGTACGGTCGACCAGGCAACATCCGCCAGTCTCCGCCGCACCATCCCGAGGTCGAGGATGGCCACGATCAGCGGCAGCGCCACCGCGGTGGGCTTGGACAACAACGCAAGCGCGAACAGCACCGTCGCCGCGAGCCACCACACCCATCGGCGGCCCGGCGCGCTCTCCCCGTGGGAGGAAAACCCGGGTCCTTCCGGTTCCCTTCCCTTCAGGGGCGAGGTTCCGGCAAACCGCAGGTAGCAGTAGATCGCGGCAAATGAGAAAACGCCGCACACCGTCCCGCGCATCTCCGAGATCCAGGCCACCGATTCCACCTGGACCGGATGCCAGGCGAACAATGCGGCCCCGAACCCGGCCGCCACCGGCTGCCGCACCAGGCGCAGCAGAATGGCATAGACCAGGAGGGTATTCGCAGCGTGCAGGAGGATGTTGGCCAGGTGGAATGGCCCCGGCTGATACCCGCCTGCCCCGAGCGCGAAATGGCCCACGAACGCGTAGGCCATATAGGACATGGGGATATAGAGCCTCCTGTACGGAGCCGTCCAGAAATGCGCCAGCCCGGCCGGCGTCACGGGGTTCAAATGCGGATTGGAAAGGATATGGACAAAATCGTCGGTCGGAATGTACTCGAACTTTCGTGCCGGCAGGAAAAGGAGAAGCGTGATCAGCGCGAGCGCCAGCGGCGCCCAGATGTGCGCGCTCGATGCTGCGATGGATGTCGTTACCGGCGACGCCGAGGGCCTGGCGCCGGTCGCCGCGGCGTCAGCGACGGCAGCTATGCGGCGTCGGCTGGACAAATCTGGACCTCGTTGCGGGTTATGCCGCGCGGCAAGCGATCCGGCGTTCACCCCATCCAAGTTTACCATATGGACGATATGGACGATATGGACGCGATGGACGCGCAACCAGATCCGCCAAGAACCGAAGCGCAGTTCACCAACCGTGCAGTGGTTTACCAGACACGGAAGTGTCCTGGTAATCGGGTCACGGTTCACAGTCCGCAAAATCCAATGCGGTGCGCCGTCTCATCGATATTGGGGAGGAAACGCGGTTGAGGTCGCTGGTATAATTACATGGTAAACGGCAATGACTGCGAGCACTTGCTCACGGAGCGTAACATCATGCCATCCTCTTATCGGATCCATCACAGTTCAAACCGTCGCCGGTTGACCTTCCTCATTCCGGCTCTCCTCCTCGCCATGGTTCCGACGATCCCGTCGACTGCGCAGGCTCCGAATAAGGACCTGCAGGAGGTCCCGGCCGCGTCCGGATCGGTGGTCACGCTGTCGCCGCTTGGCAACGCGAAGTTCCCGGAAACGCGCGTGGCGCTGGTCATCGGCAAGGAAAAGTACGAGGGCAACGCGCTCGAAAACCCGGACAACGACGCGCACGACATGGCGCGGACGCTCCGGACATTGGGGTTCACCGTTTTGCTGGGCACCGATCTGGACGTCGTGCAGATGAAGGACGCCATCGAGCAGTTCGACGTAAAGCTGCAAGGCGCCGGGGTGGGACTGTTCTACTACTCCGGCCACGGCGCGCAGGTGGAGGGTACAAACTACCTCATTCCCATCGGCTGCCATGTGCAGCGAGAGTTCGAGATGCCCGACGAGACCGTCAGCGCCGACCGCGTTGTCGAGGCCATGGTCGACGCCGGCAGCAACTTGAACGTTTTGATCCTGGATGCCTGCCGTGACAACCCGTTCCCATCAACCCTCACACGCAGCCTCAAGGGCTTCGATCGCGGCCTGGCCAGGATGACCGCCCCGACGAACACCCTCCTCGCCTACGCCACCGGCCCGGGTTCCACCGCGAGCGACTACCCGGAAGGCCACAATGGCCTGTACACCGGGGAACTCTTGAAGCAGATCATGGTTCCGGGACAGCCCCTGGAAGATGTCTTCCGCGAGACCCGCAAGGCCGTCGACAGGGCGAGCAATCGGCAGCAGATTCCCTGGGAAGACTCGTCGCTCGAAACGCGCTTCTGCTTCCTTCCCGCCGGCCAGTCCCCGGCGGCTGTTCCGGCGGTGGTGACCCCTTCTGTCATCCCGATCGACACGGTGGCCCATCTGAAGCTGTCGGGCTTGCCGGACGGGGCCGCAGTGACCGTGGATAGAGTCGCTCAATCCGGATCGATTATCGACCTGGATCTGGGAACGGACAAGACCAGGACGGTGGAGCTCGCTATCATGAAGCCCGGCTTCAAGCCGTATGTGGCGCAGGTGACTCTGGATCGCGGTGTGGAATCGGACCTGCCGATTTCGCTCATCCCGCTCCCGTCGCCACCCACGCCGGCCTCCGATAAGGTCAACCCGACGGATGGGGCGGACATGGTGTACATCCCCGCCGGCGAGTTCACGATGGGCAGCGACGACGACCATTCGAACGACTGCGAGAAGCCGGCGCACAAGGTGTATCTGGACGGGTACTACATCTACAAGAACCTTGTGACCGTGGCGCAATACAAGAAATTCTGCGCCGCAACCAGCCGTGCAATGCCGACCGAGCCGAGTTGGGGCTGGGACAAGGACGACTATCCAATGGTTAACGTCACGTGGGACGGCGCCACTGCGTACGCGCAGTGGGCCGGCACATCGCTCCCGACGGAGGCGCAGTGGGAGAAGGCGGCCCGCGGCACGGACGGACGTGCATATCCGTGGGGGAACGACTGGGACGCGGCAAGATGCGCTAACTCGGTCGGAAGCAGTCTTTCATCCCCAACATCGGTCGGTAGTTTTTCCATAGGCGCCAGCCCGTACGGCGTGCTGGACATGGCGGGCAATGTATGGGAATGGTGTTCGGACTGGTTTGGCGTTGACTACTACAGCAGTTCTCCGGACAAGAATCCGACAGGGCCGTCGAGCGGCACTTGGCGCGTTTTGCGCGGCGGGTCGTGGTGCGGCAATGATCCAGTCGGCTTCCGCGCCTCGTACCGGGACCGCATCCTCCCGACGTGCACGAGCGGCCTCAACGGGTTCCGGTGCGCGTCATCTGAACCATGATGTAGATGAGAGGATAGAGTATGATCTTAACGTCAAGAGCCGGTAGGGCGTGTCTGGTCCGGATCATCATAGCCCCATCAGTTAATCATCTACATACATCACAGACGATTTGGGCGGACCAGACCGCCTTTTGCGGTCTCATCATCTGCCGTTTTTGGCGGTAGAATAGTGTTGGAAACTGCAATCGGAGGGCATAGCCGAGATGACGTTAACAGTGAATGTATCGCCGGAAGCCGAAACGTGGCTTCTACAGAAGGCTGCGCTAAACCGCGTGCCGCTCACCGAACTCGTCTCGGGGATCATTGAAGAGGCGAGCCAACAGACTGAGATCGTCTCAAGACCGACCACGGGTGCAGAACTGATTGCGCAGTTGGAGGCTGATGGCGTGATCGGTGTCTGGGCGGACCGAAGTGATATCGGCGACAGCGCGGCCTACGCACGTGAACTCCGGCGACAAGCGGAACACAGGGAATGGTAGATTTTGTTGGTAATTGTTGACTCGGACATTCTGGTGGATCTCCTTCGCGGCGATCCGCGCATGAAGGCGTGGATCGCGTCATTGACGGTGAAGCCATATACGACCGTGTTTTCGGCAATGGAATTGGTACAGGGCTGCCGTGACAAAACGGAATTGAGAGAGGCGGAAAGGTTGACGCAGCCGGGAGGTTGGTCGCGGGCGCGCAGTCGGGCTCGACATAGGCGGTAAAGCTCAACAAGGGCGAGTCCACGAGCCCTCCGTAGCGCGCCCCTACGCGCCGTCACGATCCGTCACCGGTGCAAGGCAATCACCCCGCGTTGACCTCGACATCGGCAGCGCGGCGGCGGCGGATGGACAAAGTCGGGACCTCGTTGTGGATAGTGCCGCCCGGCAAGCGAGTATTCGTTATGGAGCCGATGCTTCCTGATTGATACGCTCTTGAAGCCACCGGTTCAACAATGTCTCCGCAGCGATGCCTTGCCGCGCGGCATTCGTTCGCAAGCGTTCCGAGAGGCCACCCTCAACCGCAAAATAGGTAACCTGGGAGTGGATGTCGACGTCGAATTGGGCAGGCTCGGTCTGCTCCCAATGGTCGGCCAGGTCGCGGTTGTCCCAAAAGGCGCCGATCGCTTCGTAGTTTTCAGCAGACGATACCGTACTGAGCGGCGTGCAGCGCGGGTCGATCG
>JBKQWH010000233.1:0-6223 GCA_052139635.1 Capsulimonadaceae bacterium | reverse complement strand
CTCCGCGGCGGTTGCGGCCACCCGCCCCTCGGGTACTGGCACGCCAAACTGACGAAGCAATTGTTTTGAAGATTCACGAATATCAGGCAAAACAATTGCTTCGTCAGTTTGGCGTGCCAGTACCCGAGGGGCGGGTGGCCGCAACCGCCGCGGAGGCGGGGGAAATCGCGCGGGCGCTCGGTCGCAAGGTGGTGATCAAGGGACAGGTGCATAGCGGCGGCCGGGGCAAGGCCGGCGCCGTGAAACTGGCCGATCCGGACCAGGCGGAGGCGGTCGCCGCAGGGATAGTCGGGCACGAGTTCTTCTTCGCGCAGGCCGGCGCAACCCTGCGGGTCAATCGCGTTCTGGTCGAGGAAGCGGTCGACATCGCCCATGAGCTCTATCTGGGCATCACGCAGGACCGCGCCTGCCAGCGCAACGTTCTGATCGTTTCCACGAAAGGCGGAATGGATATCGAGGAGGTAGCGCATAACAACCCCGCGGATATCGCCAAGTACTTCCTTGACCCTCTGCTCGGTTTGCCGGACTACGCCGCGCGTCAGGTTCTTTTTGATGCCGGCCTCGATAAAGCCTACATCAACAAGGCGATCGCGTTCCTCAAGGCGCTCTTCGACGCCTACGTCGGCACCGATGCGACACTGGCGGAGATCAACCCTCTGGTTATCACTCGGGGTGGGGCGTTGATCGCCGGGGATGCCAAGTGGGACATCGACGAGAACAGCCTCTTCCGCCATCCCGACTATGCCGCGTTCCAGGACCCGTCCGAGGAGGACGAGCTCGAGGTCGAGGCGCATCGCCGCGGGATCCAGTACGTGCGCCTCGAGGGCGGCGATATCGGGATCATCGGCAATGGCGCGGGTTTGGTCATGACGACGATGGACGAGGTAAAGCGCGCCGGCGGAAAGCCCGCGAACTTCCTCGACATCGGCGGCGGGGCGAAGGCGGAAGCGGTCAGCAGCAGCCTGCAGCTCTTGCTGTCCGACCCGAACGTGAAGGGGGTCCTGTTCAATATCTTCGGCGGGATTACCCGGGGCGACGAGGTCGCGAAGGGAATTATCGAGGGGGTCTCGACACTCGATATCACCGTGCCCATCGTCATCCGCCTGGCCGGGACCCGTGCGGAAGAGGGTGCGGAGCTTCTGAAGACGACCAACCTGGTCTCGGCCGCAACCATGCAGGAGGCTGCGGCGAAAGTCGTCTCCCTGGCATACGCCGCCCAATCCTAATCCGGCATGGCCGGCAACAAGTGTCGTGCTGCGACACAATCTCCGTCCAAGGGACGGCCAGTGCGTCGCCTGTCAGCCATGCTTTTGATAAGCGTGGGGCGACTTTACTCATTCAGGACATCGAAAAGGAGATATCTCATGGCAGATACATTCGAATATAAGATCGTGGTGAGCGATTCGGACGACGAGACGGACGAGGAGACCCTCAACGCCAACGGCGCCGACGGATGGGAGTTGGTGAACGCCGTCGCCGACGTGCGTGCGAACGAGGATGCCGAGAGTGACGACGAGGACCAGAACGTCCCGGTCACCGTGTTCTACTTTAAGCGTCGCAAAGGATTGTAGAATCGATGAGCATACTCGTTGACAGCTCCACCAGAGTCATTGTGCAGGGAATCACCGGCCGCGAGGGCGAGTTCCACACGACCCAGATGCTCGCCTATGGTACTCGTGTCGTGGGGGGAGTTACACCCGGCAAGGGCGGATTGACCGTTCAGAACGTCCCCGTGTTCGACACGGTGGCTGAGGCACGCGCAAAAACCGGCGCCAATGCGACCTGCATCTTCGTCCCGCCGCGATTCGCGGCCGACGGTATCCTCGAGGCCGCCGCTGCCGGCATCGAGTTCATCGTCTGCATTACGGAGGGCATCCCGATCGAGGACGAGATTCGCGCTGTCAGCGTCGTAAACGCGTCCGGATCGAGGCTCCTCGGCCCGAACTGTCCGGGCATCCTCACGGTGGGCCAGTGCAAGATCGGCATCACGCCGTCGAACATCTTCATCCCCGGCCCGATCGGGATCGTCTCGCGCTCGGGGACCCTCACGTATGAGGCGGTCGATGCTCTTACGCGCGCCGGCCTCGGGCAAACCACCTGCGTGGGTGTTGGCGGCGACCCGATGCCCGGCACGCGCTTCATCGACGTCCTTCCGCTCTTCGAGGCCGACCCGGAGACCAGGGCCGTGGTGATGTGCGGGGAGGTGGGCGGTTCGGATGAGGAGGTCGCGGCGGCATATATCGCCACTATGACCAAGCCGGTCATCGGCTTCATAGCCGGCCTCACGGCTCCCCCCGGCAAGCGCATGGGCCACGCGGGCGCGATCATCTCCGGATCTTCCGGAGGGCCGCAGGCCAAGGTCGACGCCCTTCGTGCCGCGGGCGTCCGTGTCGCCGCCTCCACCGGCGACATTCCCGCGCTCGTCAAAGAGGCGCTCGCCGGCTAGCCGCGGCACCTTCCATATTACAAAACAGGGCGCTGCAAGGCGCCCTGCTTTGTTACGTTTACCGGCGCGGCTCGGCCTACTGTGACAGGATGATGCACGTGTACGGGCCGATACCGATGTTGCCGGAATAGGGCATGTTCTGGATGCCCGGACCGCCCGCGGTGGTGTCGTAGCTCAACCATCCGGAGAAGTCGCTCGGGCTGTATCCGTTGTAATCGCTATTGAACCGTACATACCACGTCCCCGGCCGCGGAAACCCGATGGCGTAGGATGTATAGCCGACATTCCGGAAGTTCGCGACCACAATGACATCGTCGCCGGGGCCTCCCTGATCCCAGCGGTGGAACGCGACGACCTTGTCGTCCGGTCCGGCCTGGTAGACGTTGACGGACGGCCCGGCCAGTCCGCGCGTGTTGTTGTTCCAGTTGCGGCGCAGCCGGATGAGGGTCTGATACAGGTCGCGGATACCGCCGTACTGGCCCAGCAATGGCCAATTGACGCTTATGTCGTCGGCGAAGTATCCATACTCGAGGAACTCCTGGCCCTGCAAAATCATCGGGATGCCAGGTGAAGTCATCACAATGGAGGCGGCGAGGGTCGACCGCTTCTTCGACGCCCAGCTTCCGGAATTGCCAGGCCAGATCGCCTCCGGAACGCGGTTGCGGCCCTGATCGGCGTCGTCGTGCGATTCCGTGTAGACCACCCGTGCCGTTGAGCCCGAGCCGATGGTGCTGGTAATGGCCGCTGCCACGGAGCCGACATCGCGAGCATCGTCGTTGGGGCCGATTACCGCGTTGCGGATGGTATTGCAGAAGGAATCGTCCCATTGCGAGCCAAATCCTGCCCCGCCGGCGCCGGTAGAGTTCGTGATCCAGGGGTTGCCGTGCAGGTCCTCGGCAATGGTCACCTTCCATGGCTGGCTTCCCGCGATATCGTTATTGATCCACTGGAGAAGCGCCCAGGCGTCGGAAAGATCATGCGCGGGGTCGTTGTCATTCCCGTACACATTGCGCATAAACGAGACGGAATCGACGCGTAAACCGTCCATCTGGTACTGCTGCAGCCAGAAGAGGGCGTTGTCGTGGAGGAACTGTCGCACCTCGGGTCGCCCGTAATCCGGGCGGTTCGCGGACCCCCACGGAGTCCATGCCCGCCAGTCCTGGTACATGTAGATTCCACCCATGCCGTTCTGCTGCCAACCGTCGAACTGCCACTCACAATAGCCGAGGTCGTTGGATGAGCTGAAATGGTTGTAGACAACATCCACGATCACGGCGAGATTGTTCTGATGCGCGGCCTGAACGAACCGGACGAGCGCATCGGACCCGCCGTAGGCGCTTTCCACAGCGGAAAGCTCGATGGGATCGTAGCCTTCGTTGAAATCGCCTGCGAACTCGTGAATGGGCATGATCTCCACGGCGTTCACACCGAGATCCTTCAAGTAGGGGAGGTAGGCGATCGCCGAATCGAGCGTTCCCGGCGAACCGACAACTGTATCGTTGAAGGTGCCGACATGGATCTCGTAGATCACCAACTGGTTCCAGTTCGGCATAGCAAAGCCATCGTTACCCCATGCCAAGCCGGGTGGCATCACGATCCCGTTGCCGGCCGAACTTTCGACCTGTTTGGCATAGGGGTCGACCTTCCAAAGCGGGCCGGCAGGGGTTCCGATGACGAACTTATAGCGATCGGTGAGGCCGACGCCATCGATATCGCCGGACCAATAGCCGGTGGCAGCTTCGGGGGCGAGGGGGTTCGCGGCAGCCGCCCAGCCGTTAAACGAACCGGCGACTGCGACCGACTGTGCGAATGGCGCCCAAACTCGAAAGGTTGTGCCTGGACTACCGTCCGCGTTGGCGTAGGGAATTGCGCCCATTCCGGGTCGAAGGGAAGGAGTTGTCATCACCATTTCCTTTGGTTTGATGCCGCAGAAGTCAGCACAAAGTATGCCAACCGGACCAATTCACGGACTTCGTGGAAGGGCGTACGTTGCGATACTCATCGTGAGAATCGTCGCGGGCAGCGACGAAGTCGACCCACGAATGAATCCGTGGATGTCGACTCCTTCCCAAATGAAAATGCCCCGCCCGCTCGGCGCGGGCGGGGCGAAGTCGACGGAACGTCGTCTTAGTTGACCGTGACGCTCACGTAGCCGTTTATGGCTCCGATATACGCGTCGATCTTGTACGTTCCAAGCGGGGCAGCCGCGGCGCGGTAGATCGCGAGCGGCCCGACAGGAATGAGTTGGCCGGTCGGGGTCGGCAGGATCTTCCAACTTGGGAAGTTGGTCATCCTGTTGCTGAACTGGTCCCAGACGAACGCCTCGACGATCTTGATCTGCCCGGGCGCCATGGTTGTTCCAGGCGGGGCCAGGATCGTCACCGTGATTCGTGTGATTGTCTGAACGACCTGGACCGTGACGGAACTGGTCCAGGACAGCCCGGCCGGGTCGGTGATGGTGGCGGTGAACGTGTAGGTTCCGGCCTGGGTGAAGGTCGCCGTCGAGTTCTGGGCCGCGTTGGTGCCATTGGCGCTGAACGTCACGCCGGACGGACCCGTGTAGGTCCAGGTGTAAGTCAGATCCGCCTCGGGATAGGAAGCGGATGCCCCTAGTACGGAGAGGTTGGTGGTCGTGCCGGTGACCGGGGACGGGCTTGCGGCGGCCGCGGTTGCCACGGTCGGCGGGGTGAGCTGGATCAGAGCCAGGCTGTGTAGCACGTTCCCGGCGATGGCGGTGACGTGGGTAAGGAAACCGAGGCCGTCGAGGCCCGCGACTTGCACGGGCACGTCGCTATCGCTGAGCAGCCCGTCACCGAGCTGGCCGTTGGTGCCAAGTCCCCATGCCCATTCGGTCCCGTCGGATCGCAGGGCCAGGCTATAAGATATGCCCGCCGCAATCGCGGTAATCCCGGTCAGGCCGGTGACCTGGACGGGAACGAGGCTGTTGGTCATTGTCCCGTTTCCGAGCTGACCATCGATATTACTGCCCCAGGCCCACACGGTACCGTCCGACCGGATCGCGAGGCTGTGGTCTCCGCCGGCGGCAATTGCAGTCACCCCGCTCAATCCGCTCACCTGCACAGGGTCGTGGGTGCTGGTTGTCGTCCCGTTTCCGAGTTGACCGTTCGCGTTATAGCCCCAGGCCCAGATGGCCCCGGTGGTGGCGAGGGCGAGGCTGTGATACAACCCGGCGGAGACAGCGGTGGCCGTGGGAAGGCCGGCAACCTGGACGGGAACGTCGGTGTCGAGCGGACCGCCACTGGTAGGCGGCACCAGTCCGGTTTGGCCGTAGAGGTTATCGCCCCAGGCCCAGACCTGCCCGCTCGACTCGAGGGCCAGACTGTGCAGTCCGCCGCCGGAAACTGCCGTCACCGAGGAGAGGCTGCTCACCTTCACCGGGACGTCGCTATTGGCGGTTGAGCTGTCACCGAGCTGCCCGAACAGGTTGTCGCCCCATGTCCAGACGTTGCCGCCCTGAAGAGCCATCGAGTGATAGCCGCCGCCGGAGATCGCGGTGGCATTGGTGAGGCCGGTCGACTGGCTCACTGCCACGGGCACGTCGCTATTGGCGTCCGTGCCGTTGCCAAGCTGCCCGTAGGCGTTATCGCCCCAGGTCCAGATTTCGCCGGTCGGCTGAAGGGCCATGCTGTTGTAGCCCCCGCTAGAGACAGCGTCCACGTTGGTGATGTTCAGCGCCTGCACGGGAGCGGGGCTGCTCACATAGTTCCCGTCGCCGAGCTGGCCGAAGTAGTTCCAGCCCCAGTCGAACGGCGTACC
>JBKQWH010000232.1:0-12332 GCA_052139635.1 Capsulimonadaceae bacterium | reverse complement strand
GAAGGGGCAGGCGAAAGGCTGCCCCTTCTTGCGTCTAATCCCTCATGTTACATAGCTCGGACTTCAGCCCCTTCCGCCAGATTGAGACACTCGCCGAAGGACGCAGGATCCGGAATCGCGGGACCTCCCTCAGGCCCTCGTACAGGTCCGTGATGTTGTCCTTGATCGACTCCGTCTCGACGGCGATGCCAGCAGTTTCCGGAACGGTGTTGGTCGCGTCGTCGACCTCGCCCACCTCCCCGAGCCTGGCCACCTCTTCCAGCCACTCCTGGAGCTGATTGGAAGAGTACGCCTCCCCGAGTTGCAGAATGATACGGCCTGAAATGCACGCTGACGGGCTGCCTCGATGATTTGGACGATGTCATCGAATGCTTCGCGCGGCGTATCGACAATGGACTGCTCATCTTTCTTCGCAGGTTTCATCCTTATAGTCACTCTCTCAACCCCATCGAACAAATGATCCTCGGTTGGTCTTCGTCAATTCCGCGTCGATGCGCCTTCGTTTTGCGTACTCCGGAATCTTCCCATCCGGCCCCGGCATACACCGGTAGATCTCGACCCCACGCTTCTCGGCAATCGGCTCTAACACGTAACGGTCCTGGCCAATGGTGACGTATTGGCTATTGCGGAGCCGGTCCCAGCCGAGTTCCTCGACGAACAAGGTGGTAAAGTCGAAGGCTGGAATATGGCTTCTTACGTTGTCACGGTTCATACCGTAGGTTCGTTTCAGTTTCACGCCATAAGAATGTATTCGTCGAGCGGGTTTGTGTCACCAGCGGTGAGTCAATAGATACGGTTGGTCAGGGCCTCCACGCCGCCGTATTCCGGCATCTTCGTAGACGTTCTATGTCAAGGTGTCATTTTCGGTCCTCTTGGTCTGGTACATGTTAAGGTCGAGCGAACCGCCACCAGCGTCAGGCGACGGTCAACTCGGCCACAATGTCCCTGGCTTCCGTGAGGGTGTCGAGACGTTCGCGGAAGCACTCGCCTCGTTCGCCCTCCTGCCCCTCTTCAGCATATCGCGACAGTTCGTTCAGGCAAGCAATCAGGAATGCTCAGCGCTCCTGACACGACTTTTCGACGGACTCCAGATCCCTGTCATCTATACAGGGCACGAACGTGCCATTTTCGGAGAGGATTATCCCAACCCGGCGTAGCCGGAAGGTATGATAACGGTGTGATCATTGACTTCCACTGTCACATTACGACGCCCGGCAGCAAGTTTCCGGAGCCGGATGGAAACTACTACCGGTCGGTCGCGCCCATCAATTCCGCGACTAACCTGATCGGCCAGATGGCCCATGAAGCGGTGGACCTGCTTGCCGAGCGCTGGCGCTCGCCGCGCGCGCTCAAGGCATACCGAAATATGTCGCCCGTGATTTTCACGGAGATGAGCCGTCGTATGATGGTCACGGACGCGTCGGTGCTTCTCGGCGAGATGGCCGCGAACGGGGTATCGAAGTCGGTCGTGGTGGCCATGGACCCGATCGTGCCGACCGCCGAGGTCTTGCAGGCCTGCGAGCATCGGCAGGATTTGTTGCTGCCGTTCGGCTCCGTCGACTGTCAGGCCGTCGATTATGAGGAGCAGTTTGCGCGTCTGCTCACTCTTCCGGTTGCCGGGATCAAGTACCACGCGGACTTACAGCAGATCCCGATGGAATCGCCCCGGCTGGGGCGGATGATGGAGATACTGGCCGCATCGCCGTCGTCGAACCTTCCGGTCTACCTGCACACGGGAAACTTCCCCATTTACAGGCCGCTGGCCAGTCCGTGGGAGGAGTCGCTGCCGAAGTTGCTGGCGGCGTTTCCCACAATCACGTTTGTGTGCGGCCACGCCGGCTGGGACCATCCCCGCGCCGCGTTGAAGGCGGCGCTTCGCTGCCCGAACCTTTATCTGGAAACAAGCTGGCAGCCTCCGCCGGCCATCCGCCGTCTGTGCGACAAGCTCGGCCCCGAGCGCCTGCTGTTCGGCTCCGACTTCCCTCTGTTCGCTCAGACCCGCGCCCTGCGCAACGTCCGCAGCGCCCTCACCGACGTCGAGTTCGCGCTGGTGACCGAAGGGAACGCCCGCCGGCTACTTCGGCTGACTTAAGCGGGCGCCGTGCTCTTGTTGTCCGGACGGACCGTCAACCGGGCCATCCGCGTATAGCCGTCGCGCGAGTCCAGCATGAGCATGCCGACCTCGATGTCCTCGAAATAAAAGAAGATGACGAGATACCCGTGCAACAACATCCCGCCGTGGATAAACCTGTCCTCCGGTATGTAGACCGGCATGACGCCACCAGCAACCTGCTTGCCTCTCTTCTTCAACCCGTTGAGTTCGATCACCGTCGCCGCCGTCGACGCCACCAGTTTATGAATGGGGTGGTTGGCGTCCCGCAGCGGGCCACCTCGTTTCAGAAACTCGTCGTTCTCTGCGAACTCGTCCATGAAGTACGACCAGATCGGATCGAAATTGTTCTCCGCGATCACCTTCATCTTGAGCGTGGTGAGTTTGTCGAGATGCATATTCGCCTCATGAGGGTCCTTTGCGATTTGCGCTTGTTCGCGGCAGGGGGTCAATGCCCAGATTATACCCACATGTGTTCCGAGAGAGCGACCGGCACATGCCGGCGGGGGCACCGTGCCATTCGCGGATGCGAAACTCTCGGATCGTGGTAAACTGATGGTCTGGAGAACGGGAAATCTGCCTGAACGGAACGGCACATCGATAAATCGCGACGGGTCGACGGGACTTCGCGCGGGAAAGGTCGGGTCGAGATGATTCGCAAAGCAACTTTGTATTCCTGGTCCGTCCTAGTGGGGCTTTGCTCCGTGACCGGATGCGGGACCTCTTTAGTGCCGGTCTCCGCACCGAAGCCGCCGCCCCCTTTCAGTGGGACGCGCACGACGCCCTATGCCAACGGCAAGGAGATTTTGAAACTGTACCGGGACGGAACGTACGTGCAGACGATTTCCGGACCGAATCACTCGCATGTGGTCAACGTCGGCCACTGGACTTACGGGCAGGCGCCTGCCGCATCCGACCAGCCGGGGCCGTGGATGGTGCTCGATAAGACGATTCTCCCCTGGAAATGGCTGGCTGCCGGCAGCGCAAAGGCACGTGCCCAGCGCACCAACCTGTTGATCTCGGCCGACGGCTTTAACGGCAACTACAACATGAGCGCAAGTATATCCGCGCCGAACGTATCCGAAGCCGCCGGAGCCGGTGACGGCCCGGTCCTGGCGGACGATGGAGGAGGCGTTCCGGATTCCGGACGTGTCCCATCGACGGGAGGTGGAGTACGAGTGGCAAGCGCGGAAGGCAATGACGCCGGCGCGCCGGTGTCCGCCCCGATCACGTCGTGGGCGTACGCCCCTTCGGTTCACGAATCGAATGCGACCCCTCCCTCGCCCTCCCCGCAAGCGGAGAGCGAGTTGCGGAATCCGGGAGGGATTCCGTGGAACTCGGACTTGCAGACAGCGGTGGAATACTCACGAGCCAATCACCGATTGATGATGGTCGACGTCTACACCGACTGGTGCGAGTGGTGCAAGAAACTCGATAGCGACGTCTACACGGACCCGTCGATCATTCGGGAGGCCCGCAACTTCATCCCGCTCAAGCTCAACGCCGAGACCAGTCCCGGCGGCCCTCAATTTGCAAAGGAGCACAGCGTGGACGGCTACCCGACCATTATCTTCATGGACGCCGATGGACGCGAGGTCAACCGCATTGGGGGCTACGAGTCTGTATCCGGCTTCTTGAGCGACATGCAGAGCGCCGAGCAGGGCGCGAGCAACTGACACGGAATAGACGGAAGACACGGAAATTCCTTTACCGTCCTTTCCGCTGCGAAACATCCTGCTGCGCGACGGGGGATTTATCGCGTCGTGTTGAGTGGCCGTTATTCGACGGGCGGGTAATGGTCGCGGACCCAGGCGGCGAAAGCAGCGCACATCGCCGCATCGGATTGGCGGTTGTCGGCAATGACCTCGGGACCATGGACGATGCGGATGTCCGCGTCGAGCGATTCCGGGGTTGACGACGAATACTCCCTGTTCTGCGAATTGGCCATCGACAATTCGGCCTCGTGCCACGCTTCCGCGACGGTTCGGTTGCAGTCCTCGGCGAGGTACCGCGCGGTAAACCCCTCACTGGTCAGGTTCACCAGGGTGGCGTTGTGGTCGATGCTGTTCCCCGGGCCCCAATAGTGAAGGGCGAGGAGTGGTCCGACGGCGGGATTGTCGGCCAGGTAACCCAGCCGGCGCAGCAAATAGGCGCGTGTTTGGCTGACAGCCATGTGAGCGAGCAGATAGCCCTGATAGGATGCGGCCGATTCCTTGTCGAGCAGGTGAGGGATCGCGAGCAGCGGCCGCGGGCTGACCGCGAGGCCCAGGATGCGCTGTTCCGTGGCCCGTGCGAGGGCCAGGACGGCATCCGGCGTCAGATCGGCGTCCGGCATGCGGTACAGCGCCGCCTCGAAGCAGGGGACGACCAGGAGCCGCCGCTCCGCGTGGGCCAGCCACGGCTGTGCGGTCTCGATCTTGGCGCGAATGAGGCTGTCCGGAACCGGTTCGCCCGCCTGGTTGACGGCGTATCGCTTGAGCCAGTCGGCGTCCTCGATGATACTGTCGCAGAACATCGACTGCGTCTCGGCGTACGCCATCGAGGTGGGCGCGTATTCCTGAGAGAAGCACGGAGAGTTCTGCGTGACGTTCGCGAAGTGGGCTGCGTGGCCACCCTCGTGAAACAGAGTGCGCAGGCCGGTGGCGCCGCTGCCGATCTGGTTGGGCCTCGCGAGCGACGTGAAATTGATCCGGCCGGGTTTCCACGCGCCGTCATGGCCTACCCAGGCCGGTCCGGGTCCGTGACAGAACCCGTTCTCGTATTTGCCCTTGCGCTCGAGCAGATCTATCTGTAATTGCGCGCCGCGGAACGTGATCCCGAGGCGCCGGAAGCTGACAACCCAGTCCTGCAGGGCGCGCTCGAAGGGAAGGTAGGGGTCGAGCTGCCGGCGAACATCCCCGTAAGTGCAGTAACTCAGGTTGTGCGCCAAAAGGGCGCCTTCACCCTTATCGACGGCAAGCGCGTCGAGGGATCGGCGGTTGGCGTCGCGCGTGCGCTCCTCGAAATCGTCCAGGATCGCAAACAGCTCTTCCGGGCTCATGTTTTCGGTCCGGCGGACCTTGAAGTCGAAGTAGTCACGGCAGCCAAGCGAGCGGGCCAGCGCGTTGCGCCGCCGCACGATGTCCAAAAAACCGTTGTCCAGCACCCAGCGTTCGAGCCGCAGGAACTCGTCGTGGGAACTCTTCCGCGCCGATTCGTTCGGATTCGTGGCGATGTTAGTCGCTAACGTGCCCAGGGACGCCTCTTCGACCTCTCCCTGCTCGTTCACGTGCTGCATTGTGAACCGGCGTCGCCGGTCGTAAAGCGCGGCCTCCATCTCGATCAGGGACTCCTGGTGTTTGGCGGCGGCTTCGTTGTCGATGATGTTGCACTCGAAGACACGGCGCCACCCGGTCAAGGCGTGCCGGACCGCGTCGAGATCCGGTGAGGGCGCGCAGCCTTCGAGGAGCGCCAATTGGGCGCGCACTTCGGCGAGCTTCGCCGGGTCGCAAATGAACGCCTGGAATTCCTGTTCCGCGCGCGCCATGGCGTCCTGGTTGTCGACCAGGCCCATGCGGGTCTCCCAGAAAAGGTCTTCCTTGGTGCAGTGCGCGTCCAGGTAGGTCAAGTCGAGCCGCTGTGTGAGGTGAAGGGCTTGTTCCATAACGGTGATTAGGATACCCCGAGACGAGGATCGGTTGACTGTACTCCGGCGACTTTGGCGTCAGACAAAATTGCCGCAGGCCGGGGGATACCCGGCCCGCGGCTGTTCACGCAGAGGCTTATCGGCTGGTGTTGATGTACTCGCCGGCGAGCTCGAACGTGGCGCTGAGGCGAATGTCGCGCGAGGAAGCAGCGATATCGAGGGCGTAGACGCCTGCGCCGGCCTTCCACTGCCGGCCTGTCATGTCGAAGTACGACAGATCCTGCGGCGTGACCTTGAACGTCACAGCCCTGGTCTGGCCCGGCTTCAGAGTGATCCGCTCGAATCCCTTCAGCTCGCGGACGGGCCGTTCGATCTTCGGCGCTGTGTCACGCACGTAGAGCTGGACGATTTCCGCGCCCTCGCGGCTGCCGGTGTTGGTGATGTCGACCGTTGCTGTCAGAGACCCGTCGGGCGTCATCGACGGAGCCGAGAGCCTCAGATTCGCATATCCGAAGGTTGTGTAGGACAGGCCGTGCCCGAACGAAAAGAGAGGCTCAATGCCGGCCCGGTCGAAGTGGCGGTAGCCAACGAAGACGCCCTCGGCATAGTGGAGCTTGCCGGTATCGAGGTTGCCGGGGAAGTTTGGGGTGTCCGGATAATCCTCTCGCCGGGCGCCCAGCGTGTCGGTGAGCTTGCCCGACGGATTGATGTCGCCGAAAAGGACTTCGACAACGGCCTGGGGGCCTTCCTGGCCGGGAAGTCCGGCCTCGATCAGGCCGTGAACCTTGTCCAGCCATGGCATCAGGACGGGCGATCCGTTGTTCATCACCACAACGGTCCGCGGGTTAGCGGCCGCGACCGCGGCGATCAACTCGTTCTGGTATCCGGGGAAGTTCAGGCTGGCGCGGTCCAACTCCTCGCGCTCATCGGTGAGGCAGGTTGCGAACGCCAGGACGAGGTCGGCTTTTCCGGCGGCGGCGACCGCTGCCGGGATGTCGTGCGTGGGTGGCAGCGACCAGCCGAGGCGGGCCTGATAGTCCCTCTTCGTATCCGTAACCTCAACACGGAAATCGTAAGTCCGGCCGGCCTCGAGGGACTTGTAGCCGCTATGCATCACATGGTCATCGACGGATGTCGTGTGGCGCATCACGACCTCGTCGTCGAGGACGAGGAGGCTCGCCGAACTCGTGAACACGCCGAGGCGGTAGACGCCCGTTTGGGGCGCGGTCAGCTTGCCGCGCCACCGGCACGACCGCAACTCGACGGCTCCCGGCTCCTCCAACGACTTGTTGCTCTGTCGGAAATGGATCAGAGACTCTTCCCGGACAATTGCCGGCTCTCCGGTCAGGTCGCTGCTCGTAAAGTATTCCGCGGTGATGTCGGACAGGTTCTCGCACGGCACAGTGTTCGGTTCGGCCGGCAGCGGGGCGCCCTCGACATACTCAACCTCGACGTTGTCGCCCAGGGCGGCCTTGATGGCATCGAGCGGTTGTACGAATCGAAGCGGATTGACCGAGACGCTGCCTTCGGCGCCGGCCTGGAATCGCGTGGCGCCGGGCCCGACAACGAGGATATGCCGGCAGGCGGTCTTGTCCAGCGGAAGGATGCCGTTCTCGTTCTTGAGCAGGATAATGGAGCCCCTGGCGGCCTCCAGGGCGAGCGCGAAATGCTCCGGTGTGCCGAACTTCGACGGGTCCGGGGTGGGCACGTTCTCCAGCAGGCCGAGCCGGATGATAACGCGCAATATCCGGCGCACGGCATCGTCCATCAACTCCGTGTTGAGCGCCCCGCGCTCTATCCCCGCGGTGAGCGCCGGCACGGTGAGCCACTCGCCGCCGGGCATCTCCAGATCGCAGCCGGCGTTGACAACTCCGTCCAATTCATGAACGGCGCCCCAGTCGGAAACCGCGATGCCGTCGAAGCCCCAGTCGTCCTTGAGGACCTCCGTCATCAGATAATGGCTCGCCGTCGCATACGGCCCGTTCAAGCGATTGTAGGACGCCATGATGGTCTGAGACTTCGCCTGCTGCACGGCCGCTTTGAACGAGGGAAAGTAAATCTCGCGCATCGCCCGCTCGTCGACAATCACGTCGATCGTATTGCGGTCGACCTCCTCGTTGTTCACTGCGAAGTGCTTGACACACGCGGCCACGCCCGTGCTCTGCAGCCCGTTGATATAGGCCACGGTCATCTCTGCCGAGAGATACGGGTCCTCGCTAAAGCTCTCGCCGTTGCGGCCGCCCAGGGGCGTACGGTGGATGTTGACACACGGCCCGAGCAGCACCTGGGCGCCGGTTCCCTTGTTCGCCGTCTCGACTCCCAGTGCGCAGCCCACACGGGCTGCAATATCGCGGTCCCAGCCGGAAGCCATGTTGATCGGGCCGGAGAAGAGAGTGGCAGGCCCGCACGTCTCCGACATGCCCCCGCGCACCCCCTGGCCTCCGTCCACCATGTTCAGGACGGGCAGGCCCAGGCGTGGAATCGGCTGGGTCGTGAAACCCGTGCCACTGAGAAGCTTGAGCCTCTCCTCTGCCGTAAGGCGGCTAAAAAGATCCTCCACTCGCGCCTCCAGGGAGGCCCGGGGATCGCGGTAGATGGATTCGGACGATTCTTGCACTCGATTACCTCATCGATATTCATAAAGTCGGCGTTGTCGACGCCAACTGTGTGGTCGGTGTCTCCACGGTGCGCGCCTGGCTGCACGAAACAACGTGCCAGCCGGCCGGCGCACGGCCGGGCATGATTGTACCTTATCTTGAACGCCGCAGCGGACGATGAAACACGGCTACTGGTCGTATCGAGCCGGTCGAGGTTGTCTTAACAGGCCATCGGTGCGCTCCTGCGACGTGTGGTCTCCGGCTGTCGGAACAGTGTGCGAAAAAGTGGACGACCGTCGCCGCCCCTATCCTATATGATAACGCATGACTAATCGATTTGTCAATATATTCTTACGGATATTCCTACAGATTATACCGAGCCAACTCCAAAACTGTATACTGGATGGATGTTTTATGATACTCATCGTGAGAATCGTCGCGGGCGGCGACGAAATCGACCCAAGAATTCGTGGGCTGCCGTGGAGTACGTCCTCCGGACGAAAGAGGAGTCACTTCTTCTCCGCAGTTTGCTTGCGGCTATGCCTCGCTGTGTATAATAGACGCAGACATAACGGTCAAGGACATCATCCGTCTCATTGAAAAGGACGGTTGGTTCTTAGTCGTTACGAAAGGCAGCCATCGCCAATTCAAGCATTTCCGTAAACCTGGCCGTGTGACGATTGCGGGACGGCCATCCGAAGAACTTGATGCGGGGACCCAAAAAAGCATTCTCAGGCAAGCAGGGCTCAAATCATGACAAACGAATACTTCGTGATCGTTACGAATACCGGCAGAAACTGGGCCGCATATTCCCCGGATGTCGACGGTTGCGTGGCGACCGGCAAGACCGAGACCGAGTGCCTGCGTCTCTTTCGAGAGGCCCTGGACCTTCATTTTGAAGGCTTGCGCGGGGACGGGCTCCCTATTCCGCAGCCGTCGGCGCACATCCATTCCGTGCAAATCGCTGCGTGACGCCGCTCACCCAGCATTGACCCGCTTCTGGTAGTCGTACAGCAGCGTCAGCGCCTCGATCGGGGAGAGCGTCGCCAGGTCGAGCCGCTCTAACTCGTCGATGACCGGGTGACGCTCGGCTTCGAACAGGGTGAGTTGCACGCGTTTCGTTTCGGGAACCCGTTTCATGCCGCTGCGGGCATTGTCGCCGCGGCTGGCGAGTTCCAGGGTCTTGAGGACCTCCGACGCGCGTCGAAGCACGGGGTCGGGGACGCCGGCGAGGCGGGCGACCTGGATGCCGTAGCTCTTGTCGGTGCCGCCCGGCATGATCTTGCGGAGCCAGACGATGTGGTCGCCGTGCTCCTTGACGGCGACTCGGAAGTTCTTCGCCCCTTCGAGCCGCTTCTCCAGCTCGTTCAGATGGTGGTAATGGGTGGCAAACAGGGTCTTGGCGCCGGCGGCGTGCAGGTACTCGGAGACGGCCCAGGCGAGCGCAAGGCCGTCGAACGTGCTCGTGCCGCGCCCAACCTCGTCGAGGATCACCAGGCTGCGCGGGGTGGCGTTGTTGAGGATGTTGGCCGTCTCGCTCATCTCGACCATGAAGGTCGACTGGCCGCTGGCGAGGTCGTCGTGCGCTCCCACGCGGGTGAAGATACGGTCGACGATCCCGATCGACGCGGCGTCGGCGGGCACGAACGAGCCCACCTGGGCGAGCAGAACGATCAGAGCCACCTGTCGCAGGTAGGTGCTCTTGCCGGCCGAGTTCGGCCCGGTGATGATGTGCAGGCGCGTGTTCTGGGTGTCGAGATAGGTGTCGTTGGGGACGAAGCGCACGCCGCCCTGAAGCTGTTCGACGACCGGATGGCGCCCGGCGGTGATGCTGAGCGTATCGCCGTCGTGGACATCGGGCCGCGCGTAACCATTCTGGAGGGCTACTTCGGCGAGGCCGGCGTAGACGTCGAGGTGCGCGACCGCCCGGGCCAGGGCCTGCAAGCGGCCGGCGTACCGGTCGGCGATCTGGTCGCGCACGCCGCAGAAGAGGCGATACTCGAGGTCGACGATCTTTTCCTCCGCGCCCAGGACCTGCGACTCGGATTCCTTGAGGGCCGGCGTGATGTAGCGCTCGGCGTTTGCGGTAGTCTGCTTGCGGTGGTAGTCGTCGGGCACCGCGACATGGCCGTTGGCCTTACTGATCTCGATATAGTAGCCGAAGACGTTATTGAAGCCGACCTTGAGGTTGCGGATGCCGGTGCGCTCGCGCTCGGTCTCCTCGATGCGGGCGATGAAGGCCTTCCCGCCCGACCGCATGTCCCGCAGGGAATCGAGGTCGGCGTCGAACCCGTCCTTGATTAGCCCGCCCTCCCGCAGGAGGAGGGGTGGGTCAGGCGCAATCGAGCGTTCCAGGAGGTCCACGAGGTCGAGGGGGACGCCAATCGGCGCCGAAGCACGCCCGCTGAAAGCAGCCGGCGTGGCACCCGCGGGCGGGCATGTGTCGTCAACACCGGGAAGTCCGTTAACGTGTGCCACGCCGGCAGCCCTGGGCGCGCGTGGGTTGTCAACCCCGGGAAGGACCGCGCGGCGCAGGGGCTCGAGCGCTCCCCCCTCGGGGGCACGAGCGAGGGCGCGGGCGACGGACGGGAGCGCCAGCAGGGACATCTTCAGCGCCAGCAGGTCGCGCGCGTTCGCGAGGCCGCTGCAGATTCGGGCGGTGAGCCGTTCGAGGTCGGAGACGCCCCGGAGCGCGTCGCGAAGGTCCGAGCGGAGGAGCGTATCGGCGGCGGCCTCAGCAACCGCGTCCTGACGGGCGCGGATCTGGTCGATCGCCAGCAGCGGCTGGTCGAACCATTTGCGCAGCAGCCGGCCGCCAAGCGATGTCACCGTGCGGTCGAGGATGGCGACCAGGCTCTTGTTTCGAGCGCCGTCGGCGAGCGAGTGTGTCAACTCGAGATTGCGGCGCGCGGCGGCATCGAGGACCATGAACGACTCGGTGGAGTAGGTGGCCAGCGATCGGATCTGCGCCAGTGAGGACTGGTGGGTCTGCCGGACATAGTCGAGGAGGAGCGCGGCGGCGTCGAGGCCGGTCGACATCTCCTCGCATCCGAAGCCACGCAAAGTCGATGTCCCGAAGTGGTCGAGGAGGCACTGGCGCGCCGAAGACCTGTGGTCGGTCGGCTCGTGGAACGTGACGACGGCCCTCGATACCGAGCGAATCGCCTCGGCCAGGTCGTGCATGCCGGGCCGCAGGAGGCATTCGGCCGGCTGCAGTCGCATAACTTCCTCGACGACGCGGCTCGTCTGGGCGTCGCAGGGCATCTCAGTGACCAGGAACTCGCCCGTGGAGACGTCGACCACGCCCACGCCGCTCGGCATTCGCTCCCCTGTGATTGCGGCTACCAGGTAGTTGTTGCTGCGTGCGTCGAGCATCGAGTCCTCGACCACGGTGCCTGGGGTCATAACGCGGGTGACGGCGCGCTTGACGAGTCCCTTCGCCAGCTTCGGGTCCTCGACCTGGTCGCAGACGGCCACCTTGAAGCCGCGCGCGATCAGGCGGGCGACATAGCGCTCGAGGGCGTGGTGGGGGACCCCGCACATGGGAATCCGCCCTCCGGCCTGCTTGTCGTCGCGCCCGGTCAGTGTGATCTCGATCTCGCGCGCGATGATCTCAGCGTCGTCGAAGTACGCCTCGAAGAAGTCGCCGACCCGCATGAACAGCAGCACGTCCGGCCGTTCGGCCTTAAAGTCGGCATACTGCCGGAGCATTGGGGTCAGGTTGTTAGGTGTGGAAACCATCCGGTGCGGGCCATGCCTCGATGGGATTAGTTTACCCGATGAGGTGGGAATCGACAATAAAAGGCCCCTCTCTTGCAAGCAGGAGAGGGGCCGGTATTGTTTTGTGCTAGTACACGGCGATGCCGCTGCACTTGGCCTGGTCGACACTGGCGGTGAAGCTGAAGACGAGCTGGCCGCTCGAAGTCGCCGTGTACTAGCACAAAACAATACCGGCCCCTCTCCTGCTTGCAAGAGAGGGGCCTTTTATTGTCGATTCCCA
>JBKQWH010000231.1:0-14687 GCA_052139635.1 Capsulimonadaceae bacterium | reverse complement strand
CCATCTTCGACAGTTACTCACCGGGCTTGCGAGCCCGTACGGCCCCGCGAGCCCCCTACAAGCGGGCAAACGCCGCGGCCAGGGCCGGCTTGCGCGCGCCTTCACACTGATGGAGCTGATGGTCGTTATTCTGATCATCTCGATCCTCGCGGCGATGATCGTGCCGCACTTGCTCGCCAAGGCCGACCAGGCCAAGGTGGCCAAGGCGAAGTCCGACATTGCAGCCCTGTCCAGCGCCCTCACGAACTACCGGATCGACAACGACAAGTTCCCGACCACCGAGGAGGGGCTGCAAGCGCTCATCTCGCCGCCGTCCGATGCACCCAACTGGAAGGGGCCATATATCGAGAAGCTCTACAATGACCCGTGGAGCAATCCGTACGTCTATGTCTCGCCCGGCCCGAGCGGCGAGGACTTCCTGATCACGTCGTACGGCTCCGACGGCCAGCCCGGCGGCGAGGGAACCGCCGCCGATATAACGAGCGACGACAATTGAGCGGGTCCGGAATTCAGGACCTGGGACCTGGCAAGCGTAACCGCCCGCGATTGCGCGCTTGCGATTCCCCTGCTGTATGGGCGCCGGGGGAAACGGTCCATATATCGTGACCCATAGTCGAGCCAGGTATCTAATAACAATGTCAACCGGCGCATCATCGACAACAAGGGCATTTACGCTGGCGGAGATCACGGTTGTGCTGACGGTTCTGGTGCTGATGACCGCGGTAATCATCCCGCGCGCTGTCTCGGTACTGGATTCGCGTCGTGCGAAGGCCCTGGACGCGTCGATTGCCCGCCTGCCGATCGAGGCCAAGAATATGGCCCGGAAAAACCAGGAACCGGTGCGGATCCGTGTCGACGGCGCCAGCCTGGTGATGGAACTCGCCCCGCCGGGGGACGCCGCCCAGACCGAGAAGACCATCGAGCTGGGGTCGGACGTGGAGACAGTCTCCGCCCAGTTGAATGGCCAGAATGTCGCCGCGGACGCGTTCGAGTGGGAGGCGTACCCCGACGGAACCTGCGACAGCGGCGGGATCGAGTTCATGGACGGGCGCTCTGAGCAGTCATTGGTTATGTCCACCGACGGTACCGTCCGCTGGTTGACCGGCGCCCTGCCCGATGTGTCGCAGGATCACTGGATCGCCGGGCAATTGCTGACGCGGTCGTAGGTGTAAGGCCCTTGCGTGACATGAATAGGAACTGTGTCTTCTATTCTGGTGCACGCCGACAGGAATTGTTGGGACGAGACAGAGGGCACGCAGCGCGGCCACCGGCCACGGGCTTCGAAACCGCCGTACCCGGCGCCTCGTCCACCGATCATCGGTCAGCGGATGTAGGCTTGATCCGTTTTAATCCGAGGATACGTTGATAACGTTGCGCAGGTCAAATAACCGGGCCGGCTTTACGCTGGTGGAAGTGCTGATGGCCACCATACTGGTGTCCGTGGCCGTTGTGGGCGCGCTGGGCGGAATCCGAGCCCTGCAGGGCTCGGAAGCCAAGGCGAAGACAGCCGACCTGCTCCAGAATCTGGCGGCCGAGAAGCTGAACGACATGCGGTACCTCGCCGATCCGAGCGACAACGGCGATGCCGGCGACTTCTCCGACCGCGGCTACCCGGATATCCACTGGACCGCGGATATCGAGACCAGCGATGTCGATAATGTGGATTCCGTGACGGTGACGGTCACGCAGGGTAAAGAAGCGCAGACCATCAAGACTATGATGTTCGTTACGCCGCAGTCATCGTCGACCAGCGGGAGCGGAGCGGCAGCGCCATGATGAACAGATCAGGTCGGCCCCGCGCGGCCGGCTTTACTTTAATTGAGCTGGTGATCGCGATGGGCATGACCGCGGTGCTGGCATCGGCCCTGGCCTTCGCCATGGGGTCGGCTTTGAATACGCAGCGCAGGGCCGAGCAGCGCCGTGCCGAGGTCGACCGGACGCAGTCGATGGAACAGGAAATCACGCGGATGATCGAGGGCGCCCAACTCGTGCCCGTGGCCGGCACGGTTACGGCGACAACGCCGGCGACGACGACGCTCACCTACTTTCAGGGGACTAACGACGGCGGCCAGGGCACCGAGAACGTCAACCGGATCACATTTACGACGACCGCGCCGGGGATTCCGATGCAATCGCAGTACAGCACCGACGACTTCGAGACGCAAAACCAGAATATCGGACCGGTCGGCGGGCTGGCGGAGGTCTCCGTCGGCATGGTTGCGGTCGGCGACGGCGGGGGCCAGTCGGGCCTCTTCGAGCGAATCCAGCGGCCCGCTGACGGCGATCCGACACAGGGCGGCAACGAGTTTGTCCTCGATCCGGATGTTACCAGCATCGGATTTCAGTTCTGGGACGGGACCCAGTGGGTCGATTCCTGGGATACGACCACCGGCGGCACGTCCACCTACCACCTGCCGGAGGCCGTGCAGGTGACATACACCTTGAAGGGAGATACGGGAAACACGCCGCATCTGTTCGTGGTCGCGATTCCGTCCAGCGATATCACCTCCACGAACCCGTATGTCCCCGGAGGGAGCGCGACGCCATGATGCTCACCTCCACGGTGAAACCGAAAAAGCACTCGCGCGGCGGCTACGTGATGGTGCTCTCGCTGATCGCCATCACCGGCCTGATGGCCCTCCTGGCGATGATTGTGGCCGACCAGCACGCGGCCATCGAGCAGACGCAAACGCGATTGCGCGAACGGCGCGCCGAAGCGGCGGCCGAGGCGGCGATTGCGCGGGCGATCTCGGTGGTGCAGGAGTCGAACTCGAGCCTGGTTACGCAGAACGATGACTGGGCTCAGCTCGGCACCGACCAGACGTCCACGAGCGGGCCGTATGCCACCGAGGCCTTCGACCAGGGCGACGGGTCGACGTTCCGGGTCCAGATCCTCGACGCGTCCTCGCTGATCAACTTGAACCTTGCGTCGCAGCAGCCCGCGCCGGCCGCGGCGGCCGAAACGCAGTTGCAAACCGAGTTACAGTCCGAGCTCAATGCGCTGCCGCTGGAACAGCAGCAGGTCGACTGCCTGCTTGACTGGGTTGGGACGAATCCGGTTGCGCGGTCCGACGGCGCCACGGACAGCTACTACAACGGACTGACACAGCCATATAATACGAGGCTTGGCGCGCTGACGACAGTGGACGAGCTGTTGTTAGTGAGCAACTGGACTGCGCAGACGCTCTACCAGCCGTCGACAATCACGGGAGTGTCCGCGACGGCGACGCCGCCGACCGATGCAAATGGCAACATAATCCCGCTGATCGACCTGTTCACCATCGACAGCGGCGCGCCTAACACAACGGCTACCGGGACGGCGAGGACGAACCTGGACGGGACCACGTACCTGACCGCCCTGCGGCGGCTCATCGGGGTGAGCCAGGCGAACATTATTGCGTACGGGGCCGCCACTCCTCCGCGCGGAAACCCACGCGTGAAACCGTACACGTCCTTCCAGACTCTGTTGCGAACGCCCGGCATCAGTATGACCACGATTTCGAGCCTGCTGAACAATGTTACGTTCAGCGCGCCGGCAACGCGGACGCAAGGAAAGATCAATTTGAACACAGCCACACAAGCCGTGCTGCAGACTCTCCCGGGATTGACGGCTGCACAGGCAGCGTCGATCGTGACGCAGCAGACAACCGGGTTCAGCACATACGGTCAGCTTGCCACGATGCCCGGGATAACGAGAAGCACGCTGGGCCAGGTCGCCGATTACCTCGGCGTCGGAAGTGACACCTGGATCGTGCACGCCTATGGCGAGTGCGGTGGAGTTGGCGTGCCGCTGGAAGTGGTCCTGCGGTTGACCAGCGGCCAGGTGCAGGTTGTCCGTTGGAGCCGTGTCAACTGCAGTGCCATTCCCACGTGGTGGAACTGGCCGGCGCAAGTCGATACGACAGAAGACGCGGGGGCCCTCCAGTGAGCAAAAAGGATATATTGCCCCTGCATATCGAGTGGACGCCCGATTGGGTGCAGGCGGTCAACATTACGACCGGACAGACGGGTTCCGGTCCCAGGATCGCCGATCTGGGCTCGCTGCTGCAGGGACAACGACAGGCGCTCGTGGGCGTCGGGCGCGGACTGGTCTTTCTGAAGACGGTGCCGCTTCCGAGAGCCGCGCGGGAGGACCTGCGCAAACTGTTGACCGTGCAGGCGCCGCAGTTGTTTCCACTGCCGGCGGACCAGCTTGTCTTCGATTTTGTGCAGACGGCCGTACAATCGGTTGAGGGCATTATGACGGTCGTAATGGCCATGCGAGCCGACGACCTTCGACGCCTCAAGGCGGACCTGCAGCACGCCGGACTGACTGCGGCGCGCATCCTGCCGGTGGCGCTCGCGGCTCCCGCCGTGCTGACACAGGCCGGCCACAGCGATGCCGTCCTTGTCGACGGCAACTCGGAAGCGACCGGAATGGACGTCGTATTGGCCGGCGTGCTGCGCCTTAGCCGGCGCGTGGCCGACGGCGCCGAAATCGCCTGCGAGCTTCAGCGAACGCGAGCTGCGGTCCGAACCAGCGACCTTCCGGTCGTCACAGCCGGCAGCAGCACCGTGACCGGAGCAAAGGCAGCGCCCGTTTCCCTGCTCAGCCTGCTCCATGAAGCGCCGCCCTTGTTCGACTTCGAGTTGACCGAGGAGCGCGTCAAGCTCGAGGGGGCGCGGGCGGCCACTCACACGCGGCAGGGTGTCCTCTTCCTGGGGGCAGCGCTGGTGCTCTTGACCATGGTAGCAGTCAACCGCCAGGATGCGCAGGCCAAAGTCAACAGCGCGAACGCGGCCTGGTCACGCCAGATGACCGCGCGGCGTCGTGTGGAAATGGCGGCCGCCGATAAAGCCGCCGATGTGACCGCCGTTCAAAATGAGCTCAATAGCGCCTTGCAGCCCGCGCAGCCCCTTAGCGACGTGATTGGGGTGGTGGCCGACAGCCTTCCGGCCGGAGCGTGGCTCACCGGACTGACCCTGGAGCGGGGCAAGCCGCTGCAGGTCCGCGGCACTGCGCGCACGTCGGACGATGTTGCTCACTTTGTCGGCGCACTCGGAAACAGCACGCGGTTCCGCGACGTGTCGCTGGTCTTCGCCAACAGTGCGTCCATTGGGAACACGCCAGTGGTTCAATTCACCGTCAGCGCGGTGTGTGTCGGCAACCTGCCGATGCCGGCTCCACTGATCCTTACGACCCGGAGCGTGCCGGCCCCCACGACGGGAGCGACCCAATGATTGACCTGAAACAGCGCGACGAACGGACGCCAAACGCATTGATTGTCGCCGCCGTATTAATACTGGCCGGGACGCTGATTTATCTGCTTGCCGTGCCGGAGCCGAGCACCCTGACCGCGCGCGCGGGCAGCGCTTTTATCGGACGTAATCTTGCGGAGGAGACGCGGCAGGCGGAGAGCCGTGAGAAGCTGGTGCTCGCCGCCATTGAACCGCGCGTCTGGCACGGCGATGACGATACCGTTACCGCCGCGGTTCTGTCCCGGATGACCAGCCTCGCCCAGTCCAATTCGTTAAGGCTGGTGTCGTTCCGTCCGGACCGCGAGCAACAAGTGTCGGGGCTAACGGAGTTGCGCTTCACTGCGGAGGTTTCCGGCCAATATGCGCAGGTTCGGGATGTCATGGCCGCGCTCGACGCCGCCGGCGGCCGGATTGCCCTGCGGTCGATCGATCTCGCCACGACCACCGAGAGCGGCTCCGCGGGGAACGATTCCGGCCTCCCGCCCGTTAGCGCCACCCTCGGGCTCTCCGCCTACGTGCCCGACGACACGCTGCCGAAACCCTCTCTCCGGATGAAGACGAAGGCCGGCGCGACGTCGCATCTCCATCCTGCCCAACGGCCAATAAAGGGGAATGAGAACTCCGGCGATTCCGGTTCCCCTCCCTTTAGGGAGGGGCTAGGGGTAGGTTCCGGACGGCCTGATTCGAAAGGAGTACCCCATGGCTAAGCCGAGCGGACCCGCGCTCTACGCAGTGATCGGTGTTGTCGCGGTTGGCGCCTGCTGGCTCTATGTTAACTCCGACAACGGCCCGACCACGCCCGCGCACCGTCATGTGCCGGTCTCGCGCACCGGTGCGTCTACTGCCGCCCCGGAATACACGGCGGACGACTACAAGGCGAAGTTCCCGCGCTATGCGGGGAAGCGCGACCCGTTTATACCAAAGGTGGTGTCGGATAATGGACAGGACGGGGCCGCCGCGCGCGGCGGCTGGGCGCTCACCGGCATCACCGCCATCAACGGCGAGCAAACGGCTCTGGTGGAGAACAGCGGCACCGGCGACAGCGTGTTTCTCAAGCCGGGAGACCACTGGAACGGGAAGAGGGTCACCGCGGTAGGTGCGGACTATGTGGCGCTGGAGAATGCATTCGGACAGGATACCCGCATGGCATTTCCGGTGAACGACGTGACAACGGAACCATCGCAGGGGGCAGGCGAAGGGATGGCCCCGCTGCCGGTCACGGCCGTACAACCGCTGGCCGGTGGAACCGTAATGGTCCCCGCCGCGCCGCCGCTGCCGACTTTGGCGAACGTTACGCCGGACGTGCCGGCGACCAACAATACGGGAGGCTTCCGGGGACGGCGCTTCCGGCAGGGAAATACGAGCGACCAATGAGACCACAAAGAGCATTACTGACGATTATCGTCATCGCGATTCTCGCGAACCCCGCCCTTGCGCAGTTCGACTTCGGCTTTGGCGGAGGCGGCGGGCGCCAGAGCTCAGCGGCTTCCCCGTCACCCTGGCTGACGGTAGGAAAGCTGAACCCGAAGGTCACCGTGACCCTCGACTTCCGGAACGCCAGCGTCGACGCGGTCCTGCATACGTTGAGCACCGCCAGCGGCATTACCATCATCAAGGACCCGGCCCTCACCGGCGGCATCACCCTGCAAAGCCCGAGCCCGCAGACGCTCAATGACGCCTTTGCGATGCTCAACGCCGTCCTGGCCCTGAAGAACTTCGAGATCGACAAGCAGGACAACTTCCTGGTCATCAAAGCCAAGCCGGCCGCTAATCCGGGTGCGAGTAACTTTTCAAGTTTCTTCAATAACTCCCGCAACCAGACCAGTCCACAGATCAAGGTGTACACTATCGAGTACGCCAACGCAACTGCTCTGGCCAAAGTCATCAACGATGTCTATGCGCCGGCCGCCACCACCACCGCCCAGGGGGGCGGCGGTCCGTTCGGTGGCTTCGGCGGCGGATTCGGGGGCTTTGGAGCGAACCAGAACAACAACGCTGCGGCGGCGCCGGGAGGACGACGTAATAATACACCCAATGTAAAGGCGTCCGCCGACGATTACAGCAACTCGCTGATTGTCAGCGCGCCCAGCCACGAGCAGGCGCAGGTCGGAATCATCGTTGCCAGCATCGACAAGCCCAGCGAGTCGCCCATGAAGTCACGCGTCTTCCACCTGGCGTATGCGCTGGCGTCCGACCTCCAATCGGAGGTGCAAACCGTTCTCAACGCCAGTTCGCCGCTCGGCCGCCAGGCCACTGGCGGAGCTGCGACGCAGAACCGACCGGCGGGCGGCGGCGGGCCGGGCGCCTTCTTCCGGTTGATGAATCAGGGAACCTCCGCGAGCAGCGCCGGTGGGACTGCGGTGGCCGACGCGCGGTCCAACGCACTGATTGTCACGGCTCCGCCGGATAATCTGGACCGGGCAGCCATCGTTATCGCCGACCTCGACAGGCCCCCGGCTTATCGCAGCTCGACTTTCGTGTACACTCTCAAGAACGCGCGCGCCGATGTTGTGGCAAACATCCTGAATGCGTCCTTCGGTCGCGGCAGCACCAATGGCCCTGTTGGCGGCTCCGTGCTCGGCGCTGCCGCCAGCCGAACGACCAGCACGTCTTCCTCGACGACGACGCTCACGGCCACGGCGAATCTGCCGCAGTTCGGTGGAAGCGGATCATCCATCCTGCCTACCGCCAGCCGAAGCACGTCGAGCACAGTGACAGAGCCTCCGACGGAGCTTGACGAGAATGGTCACGCGGTGGCAGTCCTCGACCCCACCAATCAGGTTGTCTTTGTGCCGAACATCGATACGAACAGCATCATCGTCGTCGCCCCGCCGAACTACCAGCAGATCTGCCGCGATCTGCTCGACGAGATGGATCAGCTTCCGGCGCAGGTCATGATCGAAGCGATCGTTGTCGAAGCCAACCTCGACAAGAATGATCAACTCGGGGTCGAATGGGCCGTCAACCCCTTCAACATCAACGGGGCGTCTCAGGCGGTCAACCAGAACTTCGGCACCAGCACGACGTCGTACACGACAAACCCGACAAACGGCGCGCAGGTCCCGAACACTGTGTCGACGCCGGGAACCGGATTTGCATCGACCTCGCCAGGCGGCTTCCAGTATACGCTGACGGCGGCTCAGTACTCGGTGGCTCTCCAGGCCCTCCAGGCGGATACGCGGTATGACGTATTGAGCACGCCGCGCATCTTCACCACGAACAACGCAACCGCGCAGATCAATATCAGCCAGAGCCTGCCCTACCAGACATCGCAGACCGTGGACTCGACAACCGGCGCCATCACGTCGACATACGACTTCCTTGCCGTCGGCATCGTTCTCACGGTCACGCCGCGCATCACCGACAACGGCTATGTGACCATGGATGTCAGCCAAACCGCCAACGACCTGCAGGGATACACGACATTTGACGCCCCGATTGTCAATCAGCGCGAGGCGCAAACGACCGTCGGGGTGCTGGACGGGCAGACGATTGTGCTGGGCGGGATCATCAACAACACGGTGAATAACTCCGTGAACAAGATCCCCATCCTGGGAGACTTACCTGTTCTCGGCCCGTTGTTCCAGTATTCCAGCAAGGACAAGGCGAAGACCGAGCTGCTTGTCTTCCTGACCCCGCACATCGTTCGTAACGCCGACCAGGCTCGACTGCTGCGCTTGCAGTCACAATCCGAGATCGCCCGGGACACTTACAACATGATCCCATCGCAGTTCCGCGGTAATCTCACTCCCACCGGTCCGGCGCCAATTGTTACGTCGCCCGGCACGGACCCGGCCGAGCCAGGCGGCCCGACGAGTATGATCGCTCCGCCGCCGCCGAGCAGCGCGTCCGCGGCTGCCGCCCCGGCTGCTAACGGCAACCCGGGAACCGCCGCGACCGTGGCGGCCGCCAACACGGCCCCGCTGGCCCCTGTCACGACTACCGGTGGCCCGCCGCCGGTGAGCCCGCCGACCGTGACCGTCAAGGTCCTCCCGCCGGCGTCGACCTCACATTAGTACACTCGACGACCCGCCGTGGATCATGTTCCACGGCGCGTCGTCGATCGGCCATCCCTCCAACTTTCCTCACCGTCTCCATCGACTACGCGACATAGGTTCCGCGAACTGGCGCATCCTTGAAAGGAGACCAACCATGCGTGATCGCGTTGCATTCGCCGCGCTCGCCGTCGTCGTCATTGCCGTGGGACTGCTGGAGGCCGGGTGTACCGGCGGTGCATCGAGGTCGATCGGCACGCCTCCGCCGGGCCAGACCAGCGTCGCCGTGGTCAACGATGCGTCCGCGCCGATGGGGTATGCGTTTACCACTCCGGTCACTGTCAAGTCCGGCATCGTTGTCACATGGGTGAATAAGAGCAGCGCCCCGCACTCGGTGGCGTGGGATGCCCATACGCCTGCGTCCTCGCCCGGTCCGGGGGCTAACTTGCCCGTATTTCAGCCAGGTTCCTCGTCGTCCGCGTGGACCGCGCCAGCCGTAACGACTTCAACGACCTATAACTACCACTGCACCATCCACACAAGCATGCTCGGTGTCATTACGGTCACTCCATGAGCGTCAGAATTCCCAAACTCAGACTGCAGGGGATCGTAACCGCTCTGTTCGCTGCCCTGCTGGCCGTCAACGGCCTCCCGGACGGGCCCCCGACTCAGGCGCTGCCGGTATTTGCGCGCCGGTACGGCGTCACCTGCGACACCTGTCACTCGGTTGTGCCGCGCCTCAACGACTACGGCCTTGCCTTTCAGGCGAATCACTTCGCCTGGCCGGACGGGACGCCGCCGCGCGGACGGGGATGGACAGCGGCTGTCCCGATCAGCGCGCTAGCCACGTGGAGCCGGTTCGACGATATCACGGCCCACACGGCATCGTCGCGGTTCGACACGCTGGAGCTGTTCGCGGCGGGCGCGTTCCCGTTTTTCGGCGGGCCCGACGCGGCGCAGGGCGGCTACTTTGTCGACTACTTCGCCGACGTCAACGGGGGGCTGGCCGGCGACCTCGAGGACTCGTTCGTGACCCTTCCCGTGGCCGGCCACGGTGCGGTCGACGTCACCGGGGGACAGTTCGCGCCGATGTCTTACCAGTACGACCCCCTCAACAGCCTGTCCCGTACCCTTCCGGCGGGGCTCGACGGAAGCGCAAACGGCTTCTCGTTCCTGTCGCCGGGGCCGGGCGTGCGCCTCGACTTCCACGACCACCCCGGGAACGACGATGCTAGCGGCAACTATGTCGACGTGGGCTTTCCCTTCGAGGGTCACCTGGCGCTCGACGATACGTCGAGCTGGTATGGCAGCCATGGCGCCTACGTCCACGCCTTCCGCCGGTCCGGCGGAGTCACCGGCGGGCTCTTCGACTACCAGAACACCCACGACTACGTGCAGGGCCTGCTTGCCACCTGGCAGCCTACCCCGCAGCTCGGGTTCCTGACGGCAGCGTCGGTCAGTCATGTCGTCGCCGGCGCCACGGACGCCTGTTCGCTGGAGGGTGACTACACCCTCGATCCGTTTGTGGGATTCACCGCCCGCCTCGAATCGGTCGCCGGCGACCAGCAGCAGACAGCGGTCTATCCCGTCGAAAGCATCACATTCTCCCCGGACCGCCAGAATTACGTCCGTCTCGTCGGCGAGGCCGTTCAGAACTCCTCGCAGCGCTCCGCCGCCCTGTACGTGTACGTGCAGTTGTGACGCGGGCGGAACCTGCTATCCTTCCTTCCATAAGATCGGTGAATGGGAAAGAAGAAGGAGCATGAAGGATTTATCCACGGAAAGCACGGAATATTAAGAGAACAGAGAGGAAATGGACGCAGCGGACGCAAACCGGCATCAGTGCCGGACGAGGTAAACGCTGAACCGGTGGGTTTCGTCTCCTGTCCGCTTGTCACGTAACCACACGGCCTTGGGCTTAACCTCGACCACCTCACGGCCGCCACGAACAGCGTAGAAACCACGGCCGCGTGCGATGACCGAACCGAAGAAACTCAACGTTAGAATGGCCACTTGCCCGTCCGTCGGCTTCTTGGAAAGGTCGAAAGTGTTGTTCCGACATCCGACATAAACAGGCGATCCGATCCGGACGATGCCAATCACGGAGCCTACCCGGACCCGCCGAGGTGCACACAGCCAGGCCCCATAGCCCCCGAGCGCGATAATGGACAGGGCCAGCGGGATGACCTTGGCCATTCGGTCAACGGCGTAGACATGGCGTATGGAGTCCAGGGAAACCGGATGCGACCTCGCGATCCAGGAGATCGCTAACAGCAAGGCCATCCCGATTATGCCGCCGAGCACATCCCGGGGGATCGGTTGTCGCTTCCGGCGCGCGCGGCGGGAGTGTGGTTCACGGGACCCTAGGGTCTCGGCGGGCGGGGCGACCGGACTGGTACTCGCGGCCGCTGCCGTCGTCGCCGGAGGATCGCCACTCGGAACGGTGCCGCTGTGTCCCGTGTCGAGGTGACTTCCTGGTACGTCGCTTCCAGCGGCGGTCGTACGGTCTCCGTGGTTGTCAATGCTATCCGGCATGTCGTACGGTCATATTACCGCACTTCGACAGAATGTTTGATACGACTGGGTGGAAGTTGCCACGACCTATCGCTCAATCGGGGACACTTGCACCCGTTGCGAAGGGCCAGCAGCGACCGGCGGGCCGTCTTTCATTGTGCGGGTGGCCGCGGCGGCGCTCCGAGCGAGCCGTGGGTCAGCGTGAGCGGCATGCTGTTGCCGAGCTGGTCGAAGGTGCCGGACATGGATTTTCCGTCCGGAGACAGGCTGCCCTGGTACGTGGCCCCGATGGCGTTCCAACGCAGGGTGATCCCTCTGTCGTCGACTCCGAGCACGACCGCCGGCACGCGCGCGTTCTGCTGGTCGACACTGGTGAGAGTCGCGGCGGCGCGGCCGTTGTGGTCGCGCATGATGCGAATGATTTGCCGCAGCCGGATCTTACCGGCCACAAGCACTCCCTTCCATGCTCCGGCGACCGGGGCGATCTGCTCCGGCGTGACCGGCGGGCCGTTCGGCGAAGGCGCGGACACGCGGTCCATATCGAGCGGATGAGTTACCCCCTGCTGTATGAAGGTGCCGGTAATCGTGTTGCCGCCGGCCGTCATTTGTCCGTCGTACGCGGCGTCGACCCTATCGATTCGGTAGTGGAGTTGGCCCCGTGCAAAGGTCACTGCGCTCGCGCCGATGGTGCCGGAGTCCTGGTCGGGACTGAGAATGGCTGCCCGGAGATCGTTCCCAGCCGGTGTAATGTACGCGATAATTCGTGTGGATAACCCGAGGCCGTAGTCTATCTTGCCCTCCCATATTCCCAGTATCCGGCGGTCCAGCGGAGCAGCCGGCGTGGGCGTAGAAGCCAGTGTCGGGGCGATGGCCGTTCGCGTGGCGGCGACCGGCGCCGCGACACGCGGTGCGAGCACCTGGTACGACACGGCAACGACCCCGAATCCGGCGGTCGCCGCGCAGATCGGCACGACCACCACCGCGATCGCCTGTTTCATCGCCATGGCCCGCAACACGCTTGCTGCTGTTTGCACGTGTGTAGAGGCCCCGCTCGCGGCATGTTGCATCAATGTCAGGGCGGACGGCAGCGCGGCGGCTTCGGCGGGCTTGATTGCGTTTGCAGCCAGCAGCGATGCGAGAGCCGCCGCGGGCACAGCCACACCCTTGGAGAGCAGGTGGCGCTGCATCTTCTCGACCGCTCGGTTGACGCGATGGCGGGCCGAATCCTCCTGCAGCCCGAGGCGGGCTCCGATCTCGGCGAAGCTCAGGTCCTCGAAGAATCGCATCAGCACGGCAAGCCGATCCTTCTCTCCGAGGTTCGCGATGGTTTCGTCGATCCAGGGATCGATCCGCGTCCATATATCGTTGTCGTTGTGCACAGCCGCGTCTCGCATCGTATGTCCCGCCAATCCCTCATGGGCGCGCCGCCGGCGCTCGCGTTTGCGGAGGTCCATCGCCGTAAACCGCGCCGTTTGGAACAACCAGCCGCTGAGAATGACGTCGCGGTGCAACTGTTTGGCCTTCTGTGCGAGGATCACAAAGACGACCTGGGTGGCGTCCTCCGCCAGTGTCGAATCGCGCAGTTCCCGCCAGCAGGTGCTGTAGACCAGTCGATGGTATCGCTCGACCAGCCTGCCGAAGGCGGCTTGCGATCTTCCCTCTACAAATTGTGTGACAAGCCGGCGATCGCTCCAGGCCTTGTCCTGTTCCTGGCTGACGACGTTCATCTGTCCCTCTCATGCCCCAAGCGGCCACATTACGCTCAGCTCTTGCTGAGGTTAATCGGGTAGCTGCGCCCGAGTTGAGTCCACGTCCCGGTGAACGCCTGCCGGTCGGCGCTGATCGAGCCGTGGTATTCGCCGCCGATACCGGCGGCCTTGATGTCGAGGGCCCCATTCATGTATGTGAATGTGACGGGGATCTGTGCGTTGCCCTGATCGACGCTGATCAGCGTGGCTGAGGTATTGCCGCGGTCGTCCGCCTTGAAATGGACCACCTGGTGCAGACTTTGGGAGCCCGACGTCAACACGCCCTTCCAATCCCCGTCGAGCACCTCTGCATCGGCCGCGCTCAGCGCCGTTGCCGGCAAGCTGGCGTCGATATGGTCGACCCGGGTGAGGACCAGCGGGTGCGACATGCCCCTCTGCGTGAATGTCCCCTGGATCGTGTTGCCGTCCGGCGTCACGGTACCCTTGTAGGACGCGTCGATGCTTGACTTGTCGAACGCGAATTCCGTCCCGTTGAACGAGGCGGTGTCGGCCGGAATCGGGATCGACGATTGGTCGGGGCTGACCAGCGTGGCGGCCAGTGTCGAGCCCTCCCCGGTTACGTTGGCTCCCAGGCGGAGCGACATGCCCCGGCCGAAATCGATCGTGCCGAGCCATGTTCCGTCAATAACCTTGCCGCTCCCCACAGTGTGCGTCCTGGACCAGACAAACGCGACGCCGCCGCCCAGCAAGAACGCCAACACGCCGGCGATGATCCCCATTTTCCTGGCGTCCATAGTGTTGAACCCTCCTGATATTATTAGGATACCAAAGCCGCCGTCGATCTTGGCGACTTCCTGACCCATAATGGACAGTCACAGCGAAAAGCGATCAACGGACCGTGGGGTTTTCCTCGTGGACACGTGTGGTGAATGTTGTCTGAATCGATGGGGCTTGTGAGCGGTAACGTATAGGATCTACGAAGGCTTACAACGATAAACACAGCAAGCCGAAGTTTCTTTTCCGTCCTCTCCGTTTATTCCGTCTTTTCCGTCGTGAAACTTCCTGATCCGGCGTAGCCGAAACCAATACCGGTGGGACGCGCTCTACACGAACGCGAGGTCCTCGAAGCGGCTGCCGAGGACGGCTTCGCTGGTCGTGCCGAGCCAGCGGTCGAGGACAGTGGCGTAGACGCTCCGGAAGTCGGTCGTGAACTTGAGGTCGCCCTGGTCGA
>JBKQWH010000230.1:0-4683 GCA_052139635.1 Capsulimonadaceae bacterium | reverse complement strand
CGGAATCGGTGATCATTTTGTGGTGGAATATGCACCGGGGACCATCACAACTACAAGAAGTCCGGCGAACGTTTTATAATTACGCTGCCTGGTAAGCCAGGCGATGAAGTATCGCCGGGCCTCCTATCGGACATTCGGCGAAAGACGGGGTTATCGCTGCGATGATCGTCAATGTGGTTATTGAAAAGACAGCGTCGAACTGGTGCGCTTACACTCCCGATGACATTGGGGTTATCGTTTCGACTGCCCCAACACGCGACGAAGTTATCGACAGCTTTCGAAGTGCTCTCCTGGGCCACCTGGAAGCGATGAGGGGAAGGGCTGGAAACGCCAACGGTTGAGATCCTTAACGTTCAGGAATCGGTGGCTGTCTAATACCACTCCCCGCCACGACACTCCACTGACGTTCCGTGTCTCCCCACAGACCCAATGCCTGTCATCGGTTAGTAGTCGCCCAGCATCGACGCTTCGCACGGAACTATCATAGCCGGTAACGTCAGCCGAACACGGGATACACAAGAGATCCCGCCGGCGCAATCCGAGCGAAAGCGATTGCGGAGAGGACGCAGTTTTATGGAGAAGTGTTCGATTCCCGAGTGGTGCGTCGGTATAATGCGATTATCGCGCGGCTCGACCACTTGTCGATGAGAATCCGCGCGTGATACACCGTTCGGTAGAAACAGTCCAGGGCGACCGGCGCGGTTTGCAATCGGTGCAAGCGTTGGTCTGAGATGGAATCCCGCTTTCCTGAACCGTCAGGGAACAGGCGGAACCTCAGGAGGAGAACGCTTTGAGTCTTATTTATCGCCTTCTCGGGATGACTGCGGCCGTGTGCACACGGTTTAGCCGCGTGCGTCTCAATTTCGGCGTGCCGTCCCATGCCGCGATCCTCGTCTTTATGGCGGTCGCGCTCTGGGTCATCGCCTCGGATTATCTGGAGGTGAGAACGAAGGACTTCGGCAAGCCCCCGACCGCGTATTCGAGTGTTGCTGTCGCCCTCACAAAGATGCACAATGGCCGGTACATCTCCATTACCGGGAGGATCGCCCCCGAAATCCGCATCCAATCTACCCAGGATAATTCGATCACATACGGGGTGTTGTACGATCCGGGCACGTACCGCGGGATACTGGTCGAAGGATGCCCCGCTCAAGGTGGACCTGCTACTCTCAAGGGCATGGTGAACTGCGTTCCGGTGGGCTTCCCCGGATCGCAATGACCGAACGGGTTCACGATCGGCCGGTACAGCTTGAGCCCGCTCTTCCGCCTCGATATGAACGAAGGACCCAGCGACCCGCGCATTGTCTGGACGATCGTTATCGTAATGGGGCTGGTGATACTCCTGAACATCGTGAGTATGTCCCTCAGACACATGATCTTTCAACCGGTACAGGCATGGAAAGCCATTCGAGGAACCACGCATGCCGCCACGGATCTGGCAGGGATGCGTTTTACCGGCCGACTGATGCTTGGTCCCAGGACCGTGGGCGGGCATTTGTGCGTGCCGGCGGCACTCTCGACCACGCCCGCCGGCGAACTTGTCTTCGTGTCCCATATTATGACCCCGGTCGCGCCAGAAGTCGGAACGTACCAGAAGTCCCTGGGCGATTGGGTGTCCGTGGTTCAGCCGGGAAGTGTGACGAGATTGGAGACGGGTCTGCAGTACGCCGGCGTGAACGTCTACCCGGCGTTACGGCTGAACTATGTCGACATGTCACTTCCTACGCCGAAACGCCTCACCAGTATCGTTGCATTTCCAACGGAGGAGCAGCGTGACCTTGCGTGCGAAGTCATCACTCAATCGGATCGGGACAGGGCGCCTGCCTGATCTCGCTGTCAACCCGAGCATGGAGGATTGAATGACACCCTTTTTCCGCCTGATGGGCGTGGTCGCCTCGGCTTGCGCCCTCATGAGCCGGGCCAGAATCAACGGATTCCCGTGTCATATCATCCTGCTGCTGGTGGCAGGTATTATGCCGGTAACTCTGGGATTCGGCATTTTGAAGGAGGCTCCCGGCATTGGTCGAGGCCCCCTCGCTCTTTCGGTGCGAAATGCACAAACTGTAGACTACGGTGACTATGTCTCCGTGACAGGAACTGTTGCGAGCACCGGCGTTACCGCCGTCGACGGCAAACATTACTCAATACTCTACGATCCCAAGACCAGAACCTCTGTCGCCACAGGTCCACTTCAGGGAAGCGGCCGGATTACGGTAACCGGAGTCGCGCACCCGATGCCGCAGGGCGCAGCGAGTAGTGCCGTCGGATATAATCCCGTGTTTCTGTTGGCTGCGAGCGAGAGGCCTGCTCCGCCGTTGGAAGGAACGGCGCTGTTTGTTTGCGGCCTTTGCGTGTGTCTGTTGATCTGCACCAGCATCCTCCTGCGACATATCGTCTTTCAACCGAGTCCGGCCGTTTTCCGAGCGGCCGATCAGCAAGCCGAAGCTCCGCGGGAGTTGAACGCGCGCTACAGCGGAGCATTGAGACTGTCCGAGCGAGTCGTCGGCCGGTTCCTGGACGCTCCCTGCAGGATTGTCCGTGTCCCGAACACGGGTGAACTGGCATTCGTCGCTCAGGCCGACGCATCGATCAGCACGATGAATGGCGGCCTGATCAATCGATCGGGCACGTGGATCTCGATCGTCCAACCGAATTCGCTCGCGCGAGTGGAATGCGGACGGCAGTTTACCGCAAGTAGCACTCGTCCCGCCTTACGGCTGCGCTACACGGACGCCAGTGGCAAGAAACCGAGGTGGGTATCGACCGTGATGTCGTTCGAGTCTGAAACAGAAAGACATTATGCCAGTCAGCTTATCGAGGCGCAATCCCGGAAAACTCCGGAATCTGTGACGTAAAGGAGATGTGAAATCATGGTTAACTCCTTCAGTGCAGTTCGATGTCCTCAGTGTGGGAACGAGCGAGCCGCCGATAGTTCCCCCTGTCCGGTCTGCGGAATGGCCGGGCCGGCGGCCTGGCCCGCCCCATTAGTCCCGTACCAGTTCAGCGGCAAGTGTCCGCCGTCGGGACGGTTGCTGCTAACCGCGGTCGCCCTGTTGTCGGGCATCGCAATTGGCATGGGGTATCACACCATGGCCATGACGACCGACTACCCGGTGATTTCGGCGCTGGTCGGCGGCACGTTATCCGGTCTGGTCGTGCTTCTGTTGGCAAAGAAGGCTCATTGCCGAAATCTCAAGATGATCGTCGCATTTGGGTTTCTCTCGGGAATTCTGGTGTATTCGACGCGAGTCGTGGCCGATAGCCAGGCGTTTCGGCCGGCCATGGTGCGCCACTTCACGAGGCAGCTCGTCAGCTTCGGCGTCCCCCGGGCGGAGGCGCAGAGCCGGGTGGAGCATGGACTCAACCCATGGACAACATTGCGCTTGTACCTGGACCTTCAATCGAGAGCGGGAGTAACCATCACGGACTCGAACTCCAGTTCTTACTCGGTCAACACGGGTAGCGGGACGCAACAGGTGGGCGGAACACAGCTTTCCGGAACCGGGTACTGGCTGCTGCTGCTTGGCGAACTTGTCGCGGCGGGTTTCGGGGGCATGTGCTTGCCGGCGGCGCTTGGCAAAGGGCTAGATCCATACTGCGAACGCGACGGCTGCTGGATGAAGGGTAAGCGCCTTCTGCGGTTGGCGCCCGGCCAGGCCGGCTCGGTCGCCGCGGTCATCCAGGCCCAGGACTGGGTTCGATTGACCCAAATCGCGCCGCAAGGCGCGATGAACGATCAGAATAGGGTCGATGTGGTCGTGAATCGATGCCCCATCTGCCGGTCCGGAACGATTGCCGTTATCAACGTGGTGGCGAACAGTATCACGACGCCATTACACGTGATGCTGGACGGCGGCGTCATCTCACAATTCCTCGAAGCGAAGCTGCAACCGTGAGATGATGTCAGTCTGGCCTCCGAAACGCGCCTCGGGCGGAGAGGAATTCAGAACGGTCGAGATCCCTCAAGAATGAGGGCGCCCGGTTGAAGCCGGCTGCGGCCTTATGTTCCGTTCGCCTGTCCCGGGCCGCGACCGCGCTTAAACGGAGCGCGCAGGACGATCCTGCGGACATTGAGGCCGGCCGCATCCAGCGCCTCCGGCCACGAGCTAAATCGTCGGCGGGCTGCCGTAATGAGCGTGATATCCTCCTGCTCCACGCTCTTGGCGTTCATGCCTGTGCCGCGAGCGTGCATCTCGCGCACCATGCGCAGCACGCGAGTATCGTCCCATTCTCGATATCGACGGATGCAGTCATAGTCCAGTCCGGCCGCTTCGAGCGCTTCTCGCCATGAGCCGAAATGGATCTTCTTGGTGGCTGCTGCGGAAAGCTGTGGGTCGACCGTTATAATGTTCCGCCAGGACAGATCGACCCCCGTTGCCTGCAATTCCAGAATTCGAGCGACGATTCGCTCCTTCGACCATGACTTGTAACGCCGAATCTGGCTGTAGTCCAGTCCGGCGAAACTTACCGCTTGCTCCCATGTCCCAAAGTTCCGGACTGCCGCACGAAGCAGTGCGATATGCGTATTTGCGACGTTTCCGTAGTTGAGGTTCTCTCCGGACTCGTACATGCTCAGAATCTCAAAGGCGATGGCGTCTTTACTCCACTTTCGCTGCATGACGTGTATCTCCCTTCGACACTTCTTACGTGTATCTTGTACCGGCCGAACATACGATTCAAGTG
>JBKQWH010000229.1:0-7404 GCA_052139635.1 Capsulimonadaceae bacterium | reverse complement strand
CCTTACGCGTCACGTCGAAGTTGACAACGGCTAGACGTGTGAGCATGTCCTGCAAAGCCGGCTCAATCTCCGGCCAGGATGGATCATCGATATACCAGGAGAAGAAATCTCCGACGAGCATGTTCGTTATTCCCTGCGAAGCGAATAGACTTCCATCTTCGAGGGAGGAAAGGCGGCTGTGAAGAGGGACACCTGCCTCCGCGATATCGCGGGCTGCATTGGGGAGGGCGAGTGCCGCGATTAGCTTCGCCATGAGTGCGATGTAGGTATTCAGGGCGAAAAGATACTCTGCAATTCTCGTGTTGTAGGGCCGATTGTGTGCCACTGCCTGCCTGTCTAACAGTGCCTGAAGCTGCTCGGATTGAGTTCCTACGACCTGACCGAAACTTCGTTTCCATTCGGCGAAAAGAAGCTTGGTCTTGGTTGTGGATGTTTCCGGATTCGCACCGTTGAGACGTAGGAGCGCATCGAACAGCGCCGGTTGCAGGCGGACTCCGATTTCAGATTCCGGACCGACGATGACGGACAGAAGAAGTGGGTGGACAAGTGGACGGCCATTCTCATAAAGGGCGATAAGCAGTTGCGTGGCGGACGTGTTGTTAAACGGCGTGAGCCGATTCCATGCTGGTTCCTCCCCGTGAAAGGCCCCGAACGCGATGTGAGCGCCGTCCCAGGCCACAAGAACGTAATCGGTAAGCTTACGCCCTTCCTGCTCGCGCATTCGGACTGCATATTCCTCGACCTGTTCTTTCGCATGTTGGAAAACCGCATTTTCAGAACCGCAGAATGCCCTGGGGGGCTCATATTCAATCAGAATCGCCCCGTGTGCAACATCGACAAACCGAATGGGTTGGCCGGCCTCCTTGAGGGTGAAGTCTAATGTGAACGGCGTCCAGGGAATGCCTACATTGTTACACGCCAGTCGAAGGGACCGTTCCAGTTCATGCCGCAAGTCGGACACATTATTGGAACCGGCAGTTGCCACGGCGGCGGCACTGGCGAGTTCCTGCGAGGCGTCGGCGAGAGCATCATTATTCATCAGTAGACGTTCCAATGCTTGATTACTGTCAAAGGGGGCTTGGCAGCATTATATCCGTCGGGCGTCGGGCTCGTATTCTAAATATCAACGCTGTCCGCCGCCCCCGAATTGGAACTCGCAGGAACCGTGTAAAAGCGGAAAGGGTACTCTGCCCGGGGCGAAGCTCCCTCACAATCTCGACAGGTCGACGGGAACGAGGGCCGGATTATCGCAAGGGGCGCGTCCGACTTTCGCCATGTCATGCCAGACGCCGTCGATCTCGACGCGAACGATATCGGCAGTGAAGTCGTTGTTGGTGCCGTCGCCGGTCGAATTGCTGAAGAGATAAGACCCGACACCGTAGACATCCGCCGGGACGCCGTTTTCCTCGAACTCCCTGATCCGTTTCGGCGTAAACCCTCCCGTGACTGTGATCTTTACATTCCGGCAAAACTGCTTCGCCCGTTCGAGCCACGGAAACGGAACATCCCAGCGCTCGTAGGCATGGTCGAGCTCGCGGCGGAGCGTGTAGACCAGCCTGGCATTGACACCGCGGTCCAGTTTCTTGTCCCCGAGCGGCTCGATACTGCGGTCGATCAGGCTGGCCGACGTGTCCGGGCGCACGCCGTACAGGATGTACTTCCGAGCTTCCTCATGCCGGCCGCTCGTCTCCAGCTCCATGTATCGCATGAACAGGGCCTTCATTGTCGCCAGGCTGTCCGCCACGCAGTCGTTGTTGAAGTCGACGAGCGCTATGCGGGGAATATTGGGGGGCAGCGTCGCGGCGAACTGCAGCACGGTCTCGGCGGTATCTCCCAGGAAACACGCAATGGCGGCATGGGCGACGGTCCCTCCTCCGAACCCACCCCACCAGTCGCCCTGCTCGTCGGTCGATACGGCGCTGGTCACGTCATGACCGTGCGTCCGGTTGAAGAGTTGAACGGCGATATGGTACGCATACCCGTCGGCTGCCTGCACCTCGTGCGCGTCGAACCGTGCCGGAAAGAAGAGGACCTCCTTGCCGCGCGCGGCCTCGAGCACGTCGTAAACGTTCGTGGCGACCCGGCTGCCGCGGGTCAGGCACCCGAGAGTCGGCGTCTCGAGCGGTGCAAAGTCTCGATAGCGTCCACGGATCTTTATCACGGGCGTCACGGAGCGCGGATCGCCCGCGTAATGGGCGACAAATCCGTCGTGGACGGCAACGACATCGAGTTCGCCGGCCGTCGAGACCCAGGCGCCGGAATCGTCGAAGGCGCCCATGCACTCCTTCAGCATCGCCAGCGCCTTGTCGACACCCACCACAACCGTGCTTGGCGACCGGCGCGTGAAATACTGCAGTTCCACGCGCAGGTTGCCGGTGTCGATCGCTGTCAGGTCCACGCCCATCCGCGCCAGGGCCGCGCAATGCCCTCCGTACCGGTAGCCCATCGCCGCAAGCTCGGACAACTCGACGACGACGTTGTGAAAGTACTTATCCGAGTACCATCCGCGCCTCATCCGCTCGACATCCAGCTTGAACGTCGCGGCCGGCAGCCGCATGCCATCGAAAATACTCATTCGGTTCCTCTCTGTAAACGATAAAATGCAACTGGTTTGCGTAAGGTTACCCCGAAGTACCCGGAAATCGACCGGCGGCAAGGTTCCCAAAACAGTTTCCGAATTCATACGGACGGAATGTTTATTCATCCCATTGCGTCCCGTGCGGTAAGAGAATTATCGAAAAGTGATATTGACGCATCGCAAAGGGACGGTCATAATACCGTCGTATGTTAGTGGCCACGTATCCACTGTTCCCGTGAACGATGGCACGTTCAAAGCACATGCCACCGGCGAATAGTTTAGTAGAGATTTCGATATTCATTGGTAACCAATGACAGTTAAAGCCGAAACTTGCTTATCACATTGGCACGGCGGCGATGTGTTCGTCATCACAACAGACCTGGCCCACCCGGACGGTGGGTGCCGATCTCTTTCTAAACTCGGAGGTGTAACGAATTGAAAAAGTCTCCCACAAGACTCGTGATCATCGCCGTAATCACGGCGGCGGCCGGGTTTATTCCGCGCTTTACGCCATTCGGATTCTGGGCGCTTGGACTCTGGATCTTCCTCCTTGTGTTCACCTTCCTGTTTTTCGCGGAGTTGGGCGTTGTTATTGCCGGGCGTGTCGGCGGAGTGTTGATCGACGGGCGGAACCGGATGAGCCTCTCGCGGCTACAGATATCCATGTGGACCATTGTTGTCGTGTCCGCCATGATTGCGGCTGCGTATTCCAACATCCATATGCCAAGCGTCTGGCACCAGTATACTGTTGACCCGATGCGCCTGCAGCTTCCGCCGGAAATCTGGCTGGCGCTCGGCATTAGCGCAACGTCTCTTGCGGCAACTCCGCTGATCCTTGCCGGCAAGGCATCGAACATGCACAGAAACCCCGACCCGACAGCGGCCAGCTTTACAGACCTGTTCCAGGGGGACGACGTTGGGAATGCCGGCAGCATCGACCTCAGCAAGGTGCAAATGTTCTACTTTACGCTGATCCTTGTGGTCGGCTACGCGTTCGCTATCGGCAAGATGTTCGTGCACGGCGCAGTTCCCACCCCGGCGGACAAGCCGTTGTTTTATGGCTATAACGACTTCCCCGCCCTGAGTGCGGCGGCCGTAACATTGCTCGGCATCAGCCACGGTGGGTATCTCGGCTTCAAGGCCATGCCGCAAGCTTCGCCGCCGGCGTCGAGCGATCACGACGCGGCTGCTCCGGCGCCAACCCCGGAATCCGATCCAGGTCCGCTCGTCGATACGTATGCGCCGGTGGCGGAGCCGCCGTTCGAGGGAGGTACCAGTGCTGCTTAATTTGCCGGTAAACGTTCTTCTATCGATTGAATACACCGAACAAATCGCGGGGCGAGTCCCATACGGCTGGGCTGAGAAGATCGCGGTCACGAGGTCGGTTGCGGAGTTCATACAGCTTGGCGGGGAGCGGCTCGCCGACGGAAAGATGCGCGGCGTGGACTGCTCGGGCTTTGTCCGCTGGCTGTTATATCAATCTTCCCATGGCAAAGTGCTGGTTCCCGACGGCAGTTGGAACATCGGGGCATATCTCAAGGGCAAGGCTGCCGAGTTGAAATACGGCCCGGAGGACTATGAAACGGCGGGTAACGAGGACGGCGTCCTCAGGATCGCCGGCTTCGACCCGACCAAATCTCACCCGGGACATATCTGGTGCATTTGCAATGGATTGACGATGGAGAGTCACGGCAAGAACGCCCACGGAGACGGCGTCGACCGGCGTCCATGGGACACGCCGGTGCTGACAGACAATGTCCAGTGGTGTTTGCCGATTGCGCGCAAATACCAATTCTCATAGATTGGAGTAACTCTCGGTGGACATGCCAATGATTTATACAACGTCCGACTGGGGCGCGCGCCCCGCGGAGCGATCCAATTTCAAGATTGGCGACGCTCAGGGCATTGTGATTCATCACAGCGACAATCAGAACCGCCCGCCGCTCGAGGGCGATGCGGAAAAGGAAGCCGCCTTCGCGCGTGCCCGCCAGATTCAGGCAACGCACATGGACCAGAACCACTGGGCGGATTCCGGGCAGCACTTTCTGGTCAGTCGAGGTGGCGTCATTGTCGAGGGCCGCCATGGCTCGTTGGCCAACGCCAAAAACGGACGGGTTGTTCAAGGCGCACATGCCGACTCGCTCCAGTACAACCTGCACTGGTTCGGTATCGAGAATGAGGGAACCTACCTTGGCGACACGGTAATGCCTGCGGCGCAGTGGGACGCGCTAACACAGCTTTGCGCGTGGCTGTCCCATTGGGGCGGCTTTCAGAGCGAGGAGATCCGAGGGCATCGTTTCGTTGCGCCTCACGGCCACACGGACTGTCCCGGCAATCTTGCGGATCGAATTGCGGAGCTCATCGGCAACGTTCATCGCCTCAAGTTGCAGATTGAGCAGCCTTAGGAACGGCTAGCCGCCGGGAACAACAGCCACCCGGGGAATTGCAGGATGCCGGTTGCCACGGCCCTTGACGGGCCTGATCGTGGCAGCTCGATCCCGGCAGCGCGTGGTGTGGATATCGGCCTGAAACCGAGCGGATTCGCATGGATCGAACGGGCGCAGTTCCTCCATGTGGTGTTGCAGATAATGCAGCAGCCGGCGCTTCTTCTCGCCCTTTCGGAGGTGCGGATCCTGCAGGCGGTCCGGAAGAAGGAGGGGGCGCACCTGGAGCACATGGTCGTAAATGCTCTCCCAGCGCTTCCGCACCGTCACCGGCGCCAGACCGAGCGTGGCTGCGAGGTCGTCGTCGGTGTCCCCGCCGAGGGCCTCCAGGAGCAGCTCTTGCTCCGCGGGTTTGAAGGAGAAGACGGGCGTCTGGTAGCTGAACAGCATCGACGCCAGCGTGCCTGCGCTCGACGCCGCCTCGGTCGCGTTGACGCCGTACAGGCGCGGATGGGAGCCCGCACGCGTGAGCAGCGGGCGGCACGCCGCATAGTCGGTCCGCACGCGAAAGCCTGCTCCCGCGAGCCATTCGCAGCTTTCGTCGGAGAAGACCTCGTGCAGGATCTCTTTGCACCGGTATCCCGATGCGGCAAAGTAGGAGAAGTCGACGGCGCGATCCATAACGAACCGCTTATTCGCTGTTTCCAACCTTCCCGGGGCCCCGGAGTGAAGCACCAGCATGTTCAATCCGTCGCCGGAATTGTCGCGCCGGATTTGCGGAAGCGACAGGCAGAGAGACTCATCCTCCAACCAGGCCGAGAGGAGATAGCGCCCGACAAACGGGATACACCCGGCCTTGAGCCGTGCCACGCATTCGTCGGTGACAAACACCAGGATGCAAAACCAGACTACGTTCTCCCCGGCGGACGCCGTGACATCTTCCATCACGGCTCCGCTCGCCTCCCCTGTGGCAAGGATCTCTCTCCAGAAGTCAGGGAGCCGAACGGTCGTGACCTGATGACGCGACTCGCAGCCAAACGAGTCGCATGCACAACCCAGGCATTGCGCAAAGTCCTGGAACCGTATGGGTCGATACTTTAGAAACATCCCTGTCGCTCCTGCGATCTCGAAATGAAGTCCTGGCAGATCCGTAAGGCAGTTTCTCAGGCGTCTGCGCCGGCTTGATCACGCCTCGTTGCTATACAACGCATACCGGATGGAATTCGTGCCCGTTCGCCGCAAGAATTATCGAAAAATGATATTGACTGCTTGCAACACGACCGTTATAATCTGCTCAATCGTCTGTGATCCGGCGTCCAGCTCGACGTAGCCTGCGGTTTCGAGCTATTTCGACCTCGTGATACCACCAACGGACGGGTCGAGCCGTAGGATCCGACGTCCCGTGGCCGTCGACAGTAATCTACAGTGCTAAGCACTGCGTCGTCTCTGTAACCCACTCTCAACGGAGTGTCTGTCGTCAAGTCAGCCAACAACGCTAAGCATTAAGCCCATTCTGCACAAGCCGGTTCCCGAACACCGGCTTGTGCAGGTCACGCCCAATGGTCCGATGTCTGCGGAAGGATTATCCGGCATCGTCAGTTTGGAACTTCGCAATTCCCGTATGCGGCTGATCGATGGACTCTCGTAGTATCGCACGCGGCCATTGTTGTCGCCTTGCGTTTACCCCTCATTTCCTTCAGCGTCTCAGTATACGGTCTGCTCCCGTGGCGTAGAACATGCCCATCCGTATGCCAAAAGTTTATCTAAAAATGATATTGATTAATTGCAGCCCGACTGTCATAATCGGCTAATTGTTCTGTACATGACGTGAGTCGTGAGGTAGTCGCCGGTTGCGGCAGAATCGCTAGCAACGTTCCGAATGGGACAGGCGCGCACCGAGATTACCGTCAATCGAGAAAGGATTGAAAGTATATATGCATCCGAGAATCCGAGGCAATATCGCGTTAATAACGCTTACGCTACTAGGTTGTTCTCTATTTCCGGCGCACGCGGCTGATGCTCCTGCCAAGCCAAGTGCCCCAATTGGCACGGCAGCCACACCAGGCAACTCGCAGGTCGCACTGTCGTGGAACGCGAGCACCGGCGCGACGTCATATAGCATCTACCGCGGCACCGCAACCGGCGTCGCAACGCCGCCGAAGAAGGCAAAGGCTGCGACGTGACAGCCGATCCAGTCAGGCAGCGCCTGCGTCCAGCGCGCCTCGGCATAGGTGAAATTCGACGCCCCGAGGGCTGCCACGAAAATCTGCGCTTGGCGCACTTCGCCGGTGGCGGCGTCGATGATCTCGACGGTTTGCCCGGCGTAATCGACGAACATCCGCTCGCCCGCAGGATGGGTCTGGCGCATCGTCGGCGATAGCCGCCCTCGCCAAGCCGTATAAAGATCGCAGAAGCGGCTATAGCCATAGCCGTCCGGTTGTC
>JBKQWH010000228.1:0-14264 GCA_052139635.1 Capsulimonadaceae bacterium | reverse complement strand
GCCACCTGCCACAAGCAATGAAACCGCCGTGCCCGGCGCCTCGTCCGCCGATCGCCCGGACCGTCCGCGGGTTGCGGTCAGCGGCCATCACATCGCGCCGAAGTCTTCTTTAGGTTCCTTTCTTCTTTTCTTGGTTCGGATCCGGCGAAACGAATCCGCCATTTCCACGTTTCTTGTGAATCGATGGTCTCTTTCCCTATTCTCAGCGATCGGAGATAGTTCACGGATGTGCACTTCATTGATGACCGCATTTCTCTGCATGCTTGCGGTGAGCGTCAGCCCCATGCTCCAACTGGTGTCGCCGCTGGCGGCCGGCGCTCAGGTTTCGGGCTACCACCCCGGCGAGCCAACCCTGCGCACTGCCATCAAGGCCGCCGAGCAGCCTACGCACGGGATCGTCCTCGCCGTCGATGCCGAATGGACGCAGCTTCCGGCCGGCGCCACGGCGCCCCAGCCCGGATGCTCCCTCGACGAAGCTGCGGCGCCATACGGGTGGACCGCAAGGACCTTCGGCGCGGTGACCGTGATCGCGCCGAAGACGATGGTGCTCCTCAATCCCGATCCGGGTGATCCCAACATCAACCGGAACATCCCCGCCAACGACGCCTGGACCATGTTGATATCCACCCTTACCGACGACGAATGGAAGTCGCTGGTCAGCCAGACCGGGCTGCTCGTCAGCAGCCTGAACGATACGCAGGTGGACCTGTTCCGCGACCTTCTGCCGGATGGCATGCTGACCATTGTCCCCGTGAGCGACGGATTTAGCGGCTATTCTCCGAGTGATGTTCAGGACCTTACGACGGAGATCCCGACGGCTCGAATTCGGCTTAGCCAGACATTCTCGGCGACCGTATTCGTCAAGAGGCCCAACGGCCTGTTGGGCTACATGCTCGACAGTACCCCCGGGGCCATGTCGGCCTCGACTTACCGGTTAACCAATCGCGAATCCGACTACGGCGATTCCGCGACCGGGCTGTACGGCCAGCAGGTGAGCACGGAGGTTCCCAACGAGCTAAAGACCGGCGATCTGCGCCTGGACGACGCGGCCCTCGGCGTAATCGTCCCGCTCGATGGCCTCGCGACGGTTGGGGACCTGGTTGCTCGGATTGGCGATGTAACACACCTGGAACTGTACGCGGACAAACGGATCGAGCACAAAACGCTGACTCTTCTGCCCGCTCCTCCCGACAGCGGCGCCAGGGCGTCCGCGGTCGACCTGCTGACGGCGCTCGAGTTTCGCGTCACCGGCGTATGGCGGCAGGTCGGCCCCGCCTATGTTCTAACCGACGATCAGATTGGCCTGGGTACCCGCAAGCAGCGCTGGTTTGAATTTGAGGAGATCGCCGACCGTCTCCGCGGGGGGCCCGTCGAGGCGGCCGCCGAGAGCAACCTCCAGCGGTTTTCGCTGTCCGATGTCTCCTGGTTCGACGATCCACTGGCGCCCTCGCCCGACCAGCTTGCTCCGAAACCCGGGTTCGCAATGCCAGATCCGCTCGTCCCGGCCGGGTTGACGATGGTTGCGATCAACACACTGACCCAGGGACAGCAGGACTACATCCGCAGCGGTTACGCGAACCTCGAGCAAATGTTCTCCCGTGGCGACGACCCGCTGCCGCCCCTGACCTCAGATATGCAGGTCGATCTCGGTCCGCGCCTCCAGCTCTCTCTGATCATCCCTTCGATCGCCGATCCCATCGACATGTCGCTGAAGGCGCCGGTATCCGCGCTGTTTCGTCATAAGATGGCTCCCCTGCCAACGGCGGCTGCCAGCGGTGGCGGGGCGGCCTTCTCTACGCGAGACTACTTACTGGCCCATCCGGACCAGCTTGCCAGGCTGCGCAAGACCAACCCCGATCTCGCGGAACTGTACGTCCCAACAGGCACCAGTCCGGCGCCGTCGATGCACGATGTCCTGGCGTTGTTCCCGCGACGCGCGGCGCTGATCCGCGCGAAAACGGCGCAGGAGGCCGCGGATCGGATTTCCGCCCTCAAGAAGCTCGGATTCACCGAGGTCTGGCTGGTGGTTTTTGAAAATGGCGTCGCCCGTCTGTCGGGATCTTCCCTATCGCCGGCGGAGGCGCTGGCAAAGGGCCACGACATCCTCGATTCTGCGATTCAGGCGGGTCAGTCGACCGGCATGAGCGTCTATCCGGTGCTGAACCTGCTGACATGGGGCCCGTCGCCGCCAGACGCCGTTTGCGACTGCAATATCGTCGGCGATACGTCCGCCCTGGCTCGGGCTCGCTTTGACCGGATCAACACGCTTCCGCCCGCGACCAATTACGGACCGCTGACCATCCCCGATCCGCCGATTCCAGCCAGAGGCGTTGCCGTCAACCCGATGGCGCCGCGGGTCGCGGACGCGCTCGGCGGTCTGGTCAAGGATGCGGCCGGGCGTGCGGGTATCGCCGGTATCGTGTGGCGAGAGACGGCTCCGCCGGGTTACGGGCCAACAACAAGGTGGGACGGCGCGAGCCCGCTCACACTCGGGTTCCAGGAGGACATGCGGCTGGCATTTCTCCGGAAGGATCACGTCGACCCGGTCGACATGATCTTCCCGAATGTCTACAGGGGCAAAGCGAAGACCGAAGTCCCGGAGATGACCGACTGGTCCAACGTGATGCCTGCGGTGGCCGACGACTGGGCACAGTTTAAGAAGGACGCGAACGTCGCGCTGCTCCGCCGGCTCTATGCCCTGGCAAAGCCCGCGAGCCTGCCCGGGCGCAGCGCCCTCCAGATTCTGGTCAAGCAGCGCGGGTCGGGAAGGGATACCGGGGTCGATATTCCGACATCCGGCTGGTACGGATCGTGGGATGACCCGACCGCCATGCCGCCCGAGTTCGACAGTGCGAACGATGCTTCACACACGGGCACATTTACCGTTCCAAGGGAGGATTTGGCCTCCCAGCAGCACCGTCAATCCAGGACCGTCATTTTGGCGTTGACTCTTCGCGAAGTCGGTGAAATGCGCGACAACACCCGGATGGCCGTATATCGCGCGAAGCACAATCCGGTCGACGGCATCGTGGTCGACCTGACCGGCGACGATATCGACGAAACCGCGGACCCGATCACCCAGCTCGCGGCGAAGCTCATCGATAAGCCCTCGCCGGCGGTCACTCCTTCAACGGCAACACCACAGCCCGCCGCGTCAGACTTGTCGAGCACGAAGTAGGCAGCTCGAACAGAGTTCCATCCGTCCGACTGGTCCGACGGCCGCCGGCTAAGCCTATCGACGCAATTACCGCGTTATTACGGCGTAATAAGTGATATTTTGGGGCGAATTGAGTATAATGCCGCTGTGTTCGCACCCAGGTTCAACATCACTCCGTCGATTGCCAGGACCCTCATGGGCATCGCCGCCGACCGTCAGGCGGTCGTCGACCAGCGGCTCGACGCGGAGACAGTCGGTTCCCTACGCGAGGCTGCGCGGCAGGCGGCGCAGTCTGCGCTTGAGAAGGGTGTCGACTCACGGAATCCCAGGAATTACGCACTGGCGATGGACGAGGTCGAGCAGATGGCAAAGCGTCCATCCCCCATTGCCGGCGCCGACATCCGAGCCATCCACGGTCTGATCGTGAACGGGCTCTCGTCGCCCACCCCATACCGCAACGGCCAGTCCGTCATTCGGGACAGCACCACCAGCAGCATCGTTTATCTGCCGCCCGAGGCAAAGGATGTTCCGGTCCTGATGGCGGAGCTTGTGGTCTGGATCAATCGTGCGCTCGATCATGACTCCCTTCCTGCCCCGATCATCGCGGCGCTGGCACATTATCAATTTGCTACCATCCGTCCGTACGTCGACGGCAATGGGCGCACCGCGCACCTGGTGGCAACTCTGGTTCTCCATCGATCCGGGTTCGGCCTGGACGGGATTTACAGCGTGGAGGAGCGCACGGCCCGGGACCGGGCAGGCTACCTCACGGCGCTTGCGGTGGGACCATCGCACAATTACTCTCTCGGACGGGCCGAAGCGGACGTCACTAAGTTTGTTGACTATTTCTGTCGGAAAATGGGCGAGGCATTTGCCGCGGTCCGGACGGATTCGGTTCCGCCGGTCAGACGCGCCGCGCCGCTCCGCCCACCGCTCCTTCGGCAGCTCGATCCCCGCCGTCGGCGCGCTCTCGAACTATTCCGCCGGCAGGGCACCGCCACCACCGGCGAAATCGCGAACCACCTCGGACTGAGCCCCCGTACCGTCGTCGCGCTGTGCCGAGCGTGGCGCTCCGCCGGTTTCCTATCGCTTTGTGACCCGTCCCGCAAGAACCGTTCCTATCGGCTTGCGAGTGATTATGAGCAGGTCCTCGCGGAACCGGATGCCTGAGCGGCCCATTCTCTAGCGAAGCTTCGCCTCAAACTGCCACATGGTCTTGTTCCGGGCGCCATGCTCCGGATGAGCATGCCGACCTCGGCCCGGTCCGAAGCGCAACTTGACCCATTTGTCAGGCCATTTGCTTTGCGCAATGCCAGGCTCAGGCAACCGTGCGTTAAGTCTTCTCAGGGGCTCGAGCCCCTTTCGAAGAAACGCATTGCCGACCTTCGACTTGGCAAACGGCAGCGCCTGCGCCCGTGTCAGGCACAGCCCAGCGCAGACGTGCCCCCGCCCGCTTGACGCGGGCGGGGTTTGACGTCTCTGTACTCCTTTCTATGAACTATTCTTTATGTTTTCTATCCTGCTCAGAAAATAGAATATTTCACACCGATTCAACGTCGACCCACGAATGAATTCGTGGGCTGCCAGCGAGAATGTCCTTCGGACAACCCACGATTTTCATCCATAAGCGGCTGGATCGAAGATTTATGATGACTAATCACGGGTATGCAGTTACCGCAGTCGCCGTCCACCCGCCAAATGGGCCGAAGGTGTTCTGCGTGTAAGCGCCGGTCGTGTTGTTCAGGTCCCAGATCGATGCGGCGCCGGAGGTGTTTGTCCAGAGAAGCTGAACGTTTCCGTCGGAGCTGTCCGCAAGACGGGCGGCGGACCAGCCGGGGTACGGGCCGTAGCCGTTCTGGGTTAGGGTTCCCGTGGAAGTCGAGTAATTCCACACCGACGCCGCGCCGCCGGTGTTCGTCCAGAGAACGTGTGTCGTGTTGTCAACCCCCACCGACAGCGCGGTCGATGTCCAGCCGGGATAAGGGCCGAAGGTGTTCTCGGAGAAGGCGCCAGTGGTGTTGTCCAGGTCCCAGATCGACGCCGCTCCATTGGTAGCGACCCACAGCATCCGGGTCATGCCGTCCAAACCGTCCGCGACCCCGCAAGCCGACCAGTTCGGGTAAGGTCCGTAGCTGTTCTGGGTGAAGGCGCCCGTTCCCGTGCTGTAGTTCCACACCGACGCCGCGCCGCTTGCGTTCGACCACATCACGTGGGTCGTGTTGTCCGCGCCGACCGACAGGGCGGTGGCCGTCCAGCCGGGGTACGGACCAAAACCGTTCTGCGTGAATTCTCCCGTCTCTGTGTCGACGCTCCAGATCGACGCCGCCCCGCCCGTACTCGTCCACAAGACGCGTGTGAGTCCGTCGGGACCGTCGGCAATGGCCGTCGCGCTCCATCCGGGATAGGGTCCGTAGCTGTTCTGGGTGAACTCACCCGCGGATGGGCTGTCATTCCAGAGTGACAGAGTGCCGTTTGTGGCGGACCAGAGGACATGGGTTGTGCCTGACACCGCAGGCACGGACGGCGTCGCCGAGGCCTCGTTCGACGGCGCCGAAGTGCCGCCCGCATTGACGGCGGCGACCGTGTAGAAGTAGGTGACCCCGTTGGTCAGGCCGGTATCGGTGAATGTCGTGTCCAGGGTTGTGGCGGTGGCCGCCCGGCCCTCCGCGCCAGTGGCGGTGGCGCGGTAGATGCTATAGCTGGTAGCGCCGTTGTTCCCCGTCCAGGACAACGTGACCAGAGCGTTTCCCGCGGTTGCGGTCAGGCCCGCCGGCGGGGCCGGTACGGGCGGCACTGGCGTCCCCGGTGTGGCCGACGCCTCGTTCGAGAGAGCCGACGTGCCGCCGGCATTGACCGTGGCGACCTCGTAGAAGTACGTGACACCGTTGGTCAAGCCGGCATCGATGTAGGAGGTGCCGGTGCCGAATCGGATATCAAACAGAACCTCGGCTCCGCTCGCCGTGCCGCGATAGATGTTATAGCTCGTCGCGGCTGCGCCACCCGTCCAGGAAAGGGACACCTGCGTGTTCGCGGCCGTGGCCGTCAAGCCGGTCGGCGCGGCGATCGGCGTGGCGGAGGCCTCGTTCGACTGAGTTGATGTGCCGCCACCGTCGACGGCGGCTATCGTGTAGAAGTACCCAACCCCGTTGGTCAGGCCGGTATCGATGTATGTCGTCCCGGAAGCCGTGCCGGCGGCGGTAGTGCCCTCCGCGCCGCTTGCAGTGGCTCGGTAGACGTTGTAACTCGTTGCATACGTGCACGCGGTCCAGGATAACGACACCCGTGCGGTTCCGGCCGTCGCGGCCAGGCCTGCTGGGGCGGGAGGTGCCGGCGGCTCAGGCGTGGCCGACGCTTCTACCGACTGGGCCGAAGTACCCAAACTGTTGACCGCAGCCACCGTGTAGAAGTACGTTACGCCGTTTGTCAGGCCCGTGTTCGTGTAACTCGCCGCGGTAATGTCGATGGCAGCCGGCGTGGCGCTTTCCGCTCCCGCCGCCGTGCCCGCGTAGACGTTGTAGCTCGTGGCACCAATGCCGGGAGGCCAGGACAGCGAAACGTCCGCATTGCCGGCGGTCGCGGTCAGGCTGGCCGGCGGTTCGGGCGACACCGGAGTCGCGCCTGCGTCGAGCCGGAAGAAACACCCGTCCCCATTGTAGGAGTCGGAATATGTCGTCGAATAGAGCGAACCGTCGGTCGCCTGGATGAGCGCACTTTGGGGGTTGTCGCCGTCATCGATCACGGACCCGTCCGAGAAGCCGTGTAAAACCTCCACGCTGCCGGAATAATTCACCCGGAAGGCCGTTCCGTGGTCACCGTATCCACCGCCGTTCGTGGTCCCATACAAGTTTCCGTCGGTCGCCTGGATCAGCGAGGCTTCAGGATTGGTGCCGTCGAAGGGCACCGTTCCATCTAGAAAACTGTGTAAAATGGTTATGGCACCAGAAGGCGTCATGCTATAGATCGCTCCGCGTGTCGTCGAACCGCCATTGTGCGTTGTCCCGTAGAAGTTTCCATCGCTCGCCTGGATCAGGGCCGCCTCCGGGTATTCCCCGTCGTAGGTCACGGTTCCATCGCCAAAGCTGTGCAGGATCACTGTTTCACCGGAGGTCGTGACACGGAACGCCGTGCCGCCATAGACGGTGGGTGATCCGCCGATAACAGTGGTGCCGTAGAGGTTCCCGTCACTCCCTTGCACGAGCGCAGCCTGGGGATTGGCCCCGTCATTTGCCACAGTTCCATCTCGAAAGCTGTGCAAAATCGTAACGGCCCCCGTGGGAGTGATGCGGAAAACGACGCCGTTTCCGGTTTCCGACTCTCCGGCAGTCGCCGTCGAGCCGCCGTAGTACGTCGTGCCATAGAAGTTGCCGTCGCTGGCCTGGATAAGGGCAGCCTGCGGATTAGACCCGTCATTCGTCACGGCCCCGTCGCCAAAGCTGTGCAGGATGGTCACAGCGCCGGCAGGCGTGATGCGGAAAACAGTGCCTGATCCGCTGCCGGATTGTCCGGCGACTGCGGTTGTCCCTCCGTAGAATGTTGCACCATAGAAGTTACCGTCCGTCCCGAGGACGAGCCCAGCCTCGGGAGAGCTTCCGTCGTTGGGCACCGTCCCATCGCCGAAGCTGTGCAGGATGGTCTCGTTGCCGGATGGATCGATCTGGAACACCGTTCCTTCCCCGGCAGCTCCCCCGTCCGGCGTGGTTCCGTAGAAGTCGCCGCTGGCGTCCTCGATCAGGCCGTTCGGCTGTGACCCGTCATTTCCCACTGTGCCGTCACCGTAGTAATGCAGGATCGTTTCCAGAATGGGACTGTTGGAGGCCTCTCTCGACAGCGGGCTCAATCCATCGGCGTTCACGGCGGCGACCCGGCAGTAGTAATACTGGAGGTTTGTCAGCCCCGAAATGATCACCGAAGTCTCACTCGTCCACTGGACCGGATTGGCGCCCTCGCCTCCGGGCGCCGTGCCGATATAGACATCATAAGACGTCGCGGACGCGGCGGACGACCAGCTCAGGATCAACGCCCCGCTGGATGATGTCGCCGTCAGGCCGGCCGGAGCCGACGGCGGGCCGCCAATCGGAGTCGCGAACGCCTCGTTGGACGGGCCGGACGTGCCACTCGCATTGAGCGCATCAACCGTAAAGTAGTAGGTGACGCCGTTTGCCATGCCTGTTCGTGTGTAGCCCGTCGAGGTTACGCCGGTCGCGACCGGAAGAGGGCTCTCGCTTCCGGGAGCCGTGCCCATGTAGACATTGTATGCGGTCGCGCCGGCAGCGGGGCCCCAGGTCAGGCTGATCTGCGCATTTGCCGAAACCGCGCTCAGGGCGGTTGGTGCGGACGGCGCCCCGTACCATGGAGTAGCCAAGGCCTCGTTGGATGCGCCGGACGTCCCCGAGGGATTGACCGCGTTGACGGTGAAGAAGTATGTCGTGCCGTTCGCCAGGCCCGTGCCGGCGTAGGTGGGCGCCGTGATTCCGGCGGCGATCGCCGTGGCGCTCTCCCCGCTGGTGGACGTGCCTCGGTAGACGTTGTAACTGGTTGCGCCGGCGCTCGCGGTCCAGGCAAGGCTAACCGTTGCGTTGCCCGGCGTCGCCGTCAGGTCCGTGGGGGAGACAGGGAGGGCGCTCGACGGCTGGGCCGACGCCTCGTTGGACATGGCGGACGTGCCCACGCTGTTGACGGCGGCGACCTCGTAGTAATACGACGTGCCGTTTGCAAGGCCTGTGTCCGCGAAGCCGGTCGAAGTGACGCCGGTGGCAATTGCCGCCGCGCTCTCGCTTCCCGCCGCAGTGCCTCGGTAGACGTTGTAGTTCGACGGACCGGCGCCGACAGCGGCGTTCCAGGACAGTACAATCTGCGCGTTGCCGGCCGTGGCGTCGAGTTCTACCGGCGCCACCGGCGTCGAGGGAGTCGCGGAGAGGTCGATCTGGAAGAAGGTACCCGCGCCGGCCGCCCCGCCGAGGGATGTCGGGCCGTAGAGCGTGCCGTCGATCCCCTGGATGAAACCGACATCGGTATACCCGTTATCCGTTCCGTCGTTCGCAACGGACCCGTCGCGAAATTCGTGCAACACGGTGACATTACCGGACAGATCCATCCGGAATGCCGTGCCGTTACCATAGCCGCCTGCACTCGCAATCCCGTAGAGGTTCCCGTCCGTCGCCTGGATCAGGCCGGCAACGGGATAGCAGCCGTCGTAGGGCACCGTTCCGTCCGCAAAGTTGTGGAGGATACTTGTCACGCCCGAGGGCGTGATGCGGAAAACCAAGCCGCCGTCAAACGATCCCCCGAAGGCCGTGGTCCCGTAGAAGTTTCCGTCGCTCGCCTGAAGAAGGTTGGCGTAGGGCTTGTATCCGTCGTCCGCGACCGTTCCGTCGCCGAAGCTGTGCAGGATTGTCACGACACCCGAAGGCGTGATGCGAAACACCGTGCCCGATCCGACAGATCCACCACCGGTTGTGGTTCCGTAGAAGTAACCGTCGCTCGCCTGAATGAGTGCGGCGTAAGGATTGAAGCCGTCATCCGCCACAGTTCCGTCGTCGAAATTGTGCAGGATATTCACGACACCCGACGGCGTGATACGGTATACGGTGCCCTTACCGGACGAGCCACCGGACCAGGTAGTGCCATAGTAGCTGCCATCACTCGCCTGAATCAAGGCCGAATCCGGATAGACCCCGTCGTTTGCCACGGAGCCGTCGCCAAAGGAGTGCAGGACGGTCTCATTGCCAGCGGCGTCGATCTCGAACACGGCGCCGTCACCGGCCGACCCTCCACGCACGGTGGTTCCGTAGAAGGACCCGTTGCTCGCCTGAATCAGCGCCGCGTTCGGACCGACCCCGTCATTCGTCACGGAGCCGTCACCAAAGGAGTGCAGGACGGTCTCGCTGCCGGAGTAGTCGATCTCGAACACGGTGCCTTCACCGGCCAAGCCGCCGGTATTTGTTGTGCCATAGAAGTTGCCGTTGGCGGCCTGGACCATGCCATTGGGCCACGCCCCGTCGTTCGCCACAGTCCCGTCGCCAAAGGAGTGCAGGACGCTTTCCAAAATGGGCTCGTTGGCCGCCTCGTTCGACATCGGGCCGGTCCCGCTCGAGTTTACACCGGCGACTTTGAAGTAGACGGGAGTGAGATTCGCGAGGCCCGAAATGAAAATGAACGTGCTGGTTGTCGTTTGCACCGGGACCGCACCCTCCATGCCGGACGTGGTCGACTGGTACACGCCGTACGACGTCGCGGAACTGGCTGCCGACCAGCTCAAGATCATGGCCCCGCTCGACGATGTGGCCATCAGGGCGGTCGGCGCCGATGGAACCGCGGCTGATACGGTGACCTGCAGGGCGATAAGCGAAGCCGCGATCAGTGCGAGCGTCGAGGCGTGGCGCAGTGCGCCGGCGAACGCCGGTCGAAAGCGGCAAACGATACGATCGACATCAATGATGAAGGAATGGGTTGTCCCCCATGGTCTATCAGGCCTCATGCTTCTTCACTCCTTATGGACGCGATGGACATCAGAGTCGTGGTCGATGACTCGGCCGGTTGGGATCTCGCAAGCGCGACGGCGTCAGCAGGGGCGGCGCGCCTGCGCGGGATACGTTATTTAGTTTTCGCCACACACTATTAAAAAATACCGGGAGGCCGGCGCTGGGGGTGGTTAGCAGAAGAGCGCAGTCGGGCGTTGCCTCAGTGAATGTCAGCCGGGCGCTCGCACCTTACTGCCGCAGAAAAGCTCGTACCACCGATAGGACAGGTACTCTGCTGTGGCATAACAGACGCACGATGGTCGCTACGACATTGGAGCGGAACTCATCGCCACCGAATAATAGCACAGGTCCATAGAATTGTCAAGCAGACACAAGAGGAGGAGAATCAAAGAAAACAGGAATCCCTGCGCAAGAAAATGCCCCGCCCGCTTGACGCGGGCGGGGCTATGAACGGGAGTGACTATGGTGTCGAGCTTGCCACCGGATAGGCGCTCACGGCGGTTGCCGAAAAGTCGGTGAATGGCCCGAACGAGTTCTGGGTGAAGACGCCGGTCGTGTTGTCGAGATCCCAGATCGACGCGGCCCCGGTGGTGCTGTCCCAGAGCAGACGTGTTGTTCCATCGGATGCATCGGTTAGCGATGTCGCCGCGTAGCCGGGGAATGGACCGTATGTGTTCTGGGTGAACGCCCCCGTCGACGTGCTGTAGTTCCAGAGCGAGGCGGCCCCGTCGGTGTTTGTCCACAGAACGTGCGTCGTGTTGTCGGAGCCAACCGATACCGCGTTCGCGGTCCAGCCGGCAGCGGCAGTAAACGTGTTCTCCGTAAAGGACGCGAACGCATTGTTGAGGCTCCAGATAGATGTCGACCCGTTCGTGTTCACCCAGATCATGCGCATCAGGCCGTCCGGGCCGTCGGCGATTGCCTTGGGCGCATAGTCCGGGTACGGGCCGTAACTGTTTTGCGTCTCCGTCCCGTTCAAAGTGCTGTAGTTCCAGATCGACGCGGCGCCGGTGGAGCTGACCCACAGGACGTGGGTTGTATTGTCGATGCCGACGCTCATCGCGGGGGCGGTCCAGCCGGGATACGGCCCGAACGAGAACTGCGTGTACGCACCGGTTACGTTGTTCAGGCTCCAGATCGACACGGCCCCGGTCGTGCTCACCCACATAACCCGCGTCATACCGTCGGGCCCGTCGGCAATGGCCGTTGGCGACCACCCATCAAATGGACCGTAGACGTTCTGGGTGAAGGACCCCGTCGCCGGGGTGTAATTCCAGAGCGCCAGGGCGCCGCTTGTGCCGACCCACGCGACGTGTGTCAGGCTGGACCCCGGCGCGACCGGCTCGGCGGACGTCTCGCTCGACAGCGGCGACGTGCCGCCGCCGTTGACGGCGGCCACCTTGTAATAGTACGTAGTGCCGTTTGTCAGGCCCGTATCGGTATACGCCGTGCTCGTTGCCGTCCCAACCGGCGTCGATCCCTCGGCATTGCTCGCGGTGCCTCGATAGACGTCATACGACGTCGCGCCAAAGCTGGCGACCCAGGACAGTGCGACCTGCGCGTTGCCAGGTGTCGCGGCAAGAGCCGTCGGAGCGGCCGGGACCGGCGGCTCAGGCGTCGCGGATGCCTCATTCGATAGCGGCGACGTCCCGCCGCCGTTGACGGCGGCCACCTTATAGAAGTAGGTCGTGCCGTTGGTCAGGCCCGTATTCGTGTAGGCGGCGCCGGTGATGCCGGTGGCAATCGCGGTCGAGGCCTCGCCGCCGGTTGCGGTGCCGCGGTAGACGTTGTAGGTCGTTGCCCCCGTGCTCGCCGTCCAGGCCAGCGCCACCTGAGCGTTGCCCGCCGCGGCGGTCAGGGCGGTCGGAGCGGCCGGGATGGGCGGCTCCGGCGTCGCTGACGCCTCATTCGACAGGGCGGACGTCCCGCCGCCGTTGACGGCGGCCACCTTATAGAAGTAGGTCGTGCCGTTTGTCAGGCCCGTATTCGTGTAGGCGGCACCGGTGATGCCGGTGGCAATCGCGGTCGAGGACTCGCCTCCGGTTGCCGTGCCGCGGTAGACGTTGTAGGTCGTTGCGCCGGTGCTCGCCGTCCAGGCCAGCGCCACCTGCGCGTTGCCCGCCGTGGCAGTCAGGCCGGCCGGAGTGGACGGAATCGGCGGCTCCGGAGTCGCGGACGCCTCATTCGACTGCGGCGACGTCCCGCCGCCGTTGACGGCGGCGACCTTGAAGAAGTATGTCGTGCCGTTGGTCAGGCTCATATTCGTGTAGGTAGTACCCGTGATCCCGGTGACAATCGCCGTCGCGGCCTCGGCGCCTGTCGCCGTGCCACGGTAGAGGTTGTAGGTCGTTGCCCCGGTGCTCGCCGTCCACGCCAGCGCCACTTGAGCGTTGCTCGCTGTCGCGGTCAGTCCGGCCGGAGTGGACGGAATGGGCGGCTCCGGAGTCGCCGACGCCTCATTCGACTGCGGCGACGTCCCGCCTCCGTTGAGGGCGGCGACCTTGTAGAAGTACTTGACGCCGTTTGTCAGGCTCATATTCGTGTAGGTAACACCGGTGATCCCGGTGACAATCGCCGTCGCGGCCTCGGCGCCTGTCGCGGTCCCACGGTAGAGGTTGTAGGTCGTCGCCCCGGTGCTCGCGGTCCAGGACAGCGCCACCTGCGAATTGCCCGCAGTGGCGGTCAGGCCCGTTGGAGCGGCCGGAATCGGCGGCTCGGGCGTCGCGGACGCCTCATTCGACAGCGGTGAAGTCCCCCCGCCATTGACGCCGGCAACCTTGTAGAAGTATGTCGTGCCGTTCGTCAGGCCCGTATTCGTGTAGCTGGCGCCGGTGATGCCGGTGGCAATCGCGGTCGCAGACTCGCCGCCTGTCGCCGTGCCACGGTAGACGTTGTAGGTCGTTGCCCCGGTGCTCGCAGTCCAGGCGAGTGCCACCTGGGCGTTACCCGCCGTGGCCGTCAGGCCGGTCGGAGCGGCAGGAGCAGGAGGCTCAGGAGTTGCTGAGGCTTCGGTCGACAGCGGCGACGTCCCGCCGGCATTGATGCCGGCGACCTTGTAAAAGTATGTCGTGCCGTTCGTCAGGCCCGTGTTCGTGTATGCGGTGCCGGTGATGCCGGTGGCAATCGCGGTCGAACCCTCGCCGCCGGTCGCCGTGCCGCGATAGACGTTGTAGGAAGTCGAACCCGTGCTCGCCGTCCAGGACAGCGCCACCTGCGAGTTGCCCGCCGTGGCCGTCAGGCCGGTCGGAGCGGCAGGAGCGGGAGGCTCAGGCGTCGCAGACGCCTCGGTCGACTGCGGCGACGTCCCTCCGCCGTTGACGGCGGCGACCTTGTAGAAGTATGCCGTGCCGTTGGTCAAGCCGGTGTCGGTGTAGGCGGCTGTGGTGACGCCGGTGACAATTGCTGTCGTGCCCTCGCCTCCGGTCGTGGTCGCACGGTAGATATTGTACGTCGTTGCCCCGGTGGTTGCCGTCCAGGACAGCGCCACCTGCGTGTTTCCCGCCGTGGCGGTCAAGCCGGTCGGAGCGGCCGGAGCTGGCGGCTCGGGCGTCGCTGAGGCTTCGGTCGACTCTGCCGACGTTCCACCACCGTTGACAGCCGCAACCTTGTAGAAGTATTTGACGCCG
>JBKQWH010000227.1:0-3671 GCA_052139635.1 Capsulimonadaceae bacterium | reverse complement strand
CGTGGGCTTTGTCAATGCGCCCTCCGCCGATCAGGAGAGGGCCGAAACCGGCGCGCTCGGGCTGCTGCCGGCGCGAATTCCGCAACTCCCTCTCCGCTTGCGGGGAGGGCCGGGGAGTGGTCGACTTGTCGGGCGGGGGGCGTTCGTCATCAGGTTGCGAAATCGTACGATTCGGTGGTATCTTCTCGATACGAGGTGACACGCATGCTACCGGAAACACTGAATGTCTCGCTGAAGGAATGGGCCGTCGTGCAGCGGTCGCTGCTGGAGGGCCATCAGATTATCCTGGTTCGAAAGGGCGGGCTCATCGAGGAGACAGGGGATTTTGACCTCCGGGCGCCGGCGTTCCTGCTCTTCCCCACCTACGAGCACCAAACGGAGCGGCTCGGCGATATCCAGCCGTGCTTTGCCGACTGGCTCCATGCGGAGGAGGCCCGGAACCCGGGGCGCGACCGTCTGCGTGTCGAGGCGGCGGCCGAGGTCACCGATGTCGTGCGCGTCGCCGACCGCGAGTTGCTGGTCAATCTGGCGCCGCAGCATGTCTGGAGCCGCCAGTTCATCGACGGCCGGTTCGATTGGGAGCCCTACAAGCCGGTCTTCGTCCTCCTGCTTCGCGCCTACCGGCTGGTTGAACCGAGCACCGTCGATATGCGTCCCGAGTACGGCGGCTGCCGCTCCTGGATCGACCTCGCCGAGCCCATTGCGACGTCGGGCGCCGTCCCGGCCGTCTCCGACCGGACCTTCGAGGAGCGTCGCGCTCTCACGCTCAAGCTGCTGCAGGGGTGATTGGCGGTGAGCGTAATGGGCATCGTGAACTGTGTCGCCATGCTCGCCAGAGCCGAAGCATGGCACGCCGCTCGCGTCCATTTCCTAATTCCCGCTGTCGTCGCCATCTTGATCCCCCGATGACGCCGGTGTCGGTGAAGCGGGGGCCGCTGGTGTCGTGGCCGGCGGCGCCGGGGCGGCCGCTCCGCTGGCCGGTGCGCTTGCGGGGGGTGTGCCGGTCGAGGGCAGGCTCGCAACGTAGGCTCGGTACTTGGCAAACTGGTCCCAGATTTCCTGCTGCATTTTGGTCGGGATCTTCACTTCGTCGGGCTTATCCATGTGGGCAGTGCGCCAGACCCGGATGACGAGCGGTTTCGACGGCTCGAATGCCGACGGGTCGAACCAGTACGTGCCTCCGAACGCCGCGTCGTGTGCCGTCACGACATAGTCGTTGAAATTCTCCTGCACGATGGTTCGCTCACGGCGAACGGGGGGCACTGGCTGATCGCCGCGCATCAGCACCAGATCGTAGAAATCGTCCCGGTACTCGTACGAATCCGGAACGTCGTTGAACCGATGCTCGCGTCTGCGCCGCCGGTCCCGCTTGACGCTGGATTTCTTTTCCTTGAGCTGAGGTTCGACTTCCACCATCACAACCGGATCGGTATCATTGTCCGCGTATTGGTGCCAGAAATGCGGCGCGGATTCGTCAGCATCGTCACTATCATCACCATCGTCGTCGGACCCTCGCCTGTCGGGCTCTGCCGCCTTTCGGTTCTGGGCGGCAATGACGAACGGAGTAGAGAGCAGGGTGTCAAAGTTCTGCGGGGCGTCGATGTCCCACGGCTTGACCTTGTAAGGCTTGGTCGAAAGGTCGTCGTCCGGAACGAGGATCGGGCTGATGTCGGGCAAAACGGCGAATGACGCCGCGGGAGCGGTGTCCAGCACAGTGCGCGCCCGGGCGATAACAGGCAGCGCGCGTGTCAGGAGAACAATTCCGGAGACCCCCGGACCGTTCGGATCGCCGGCGTCTATGAAGGTCGCCAGTCCGATGGCTTTGCCGCTGCTATCGATAACGGGGCCGCCGGAATTGCCGTGATTGATGTTCAGGTCCGAAATCAGCGCGTCGGTCTCCACTTTGGACACCATTCCGTGTGTCAGGATCTTCTCCTGGTGGAGAGGACTGCCGATCGTGTACACGGGATCGCCGGCGGCGACGCTTGCGACCTCATCGCCGCCGGCGAGCGGGACGGCAACGGCCTGGGGGAACGAGGACAGGTCGGTCTGCAGAACGGCCACGTCAGCGGCGGAATCGGCGACGAGGATTCTCGCCTCGACGCGCTTGCCCCGCTCAAACCGGACAGCGACCCACGGACCGCCGTCGACAACATGTTCGTTTGTGAGGATCAATCCGGACTTGTCGAAGATAAACCCTGTCCCGCTGCCCATCTCTCCTTCGACGGTCACCACACCGTCCTTGAGGCTCTTGTAAATGGCGCCCGGGTCCGGTTGCTGTTCTTGTGCGGCAGCAGGTTCGGTCGCCTGCGCATCCGCGTCGGTCAAGGCGATGGTTGTCGAGCCGCCGTCAGTCACGGTCACGCTCGACTTCCAGGAGTACGACTTCCCCTTGTATGCGACGGGGTGCAGCGACACGACCGTGTAGGTTCCGGCGGGAAGCTGCGTGGTGAAACTCCCGTTCACGTCGGTGCGCACCGTTTGCGACACGGTCTGATCGGCCGCGACGATCTCGAAGTCGGTGAGTGGGACCGGTTTTGGAATCAGATCATCGATGATGACAACGCGGAAATGGAGAGTTCCCGTCGCGGTCGCCGGCTGTACCGCGGGTGGTGGGGTGGGGGTCGCAAGGGTCGGCTGCAAGAGCGAGCATAAGACAAGTGTCACAGTCGCAATCGTAAACGCTTTCAAAGCTGGCATCCTTTCCTCCGACCGGACGTGGGACATGGATCGACCTGCCGGAGCCATGCGGTTCGATCTGGTCACTCTCTCATGTATTATCTATTCGGAAGGCCGTCAGGGGGATTTGCATTGGGAGTACGCACGCCTGTTGCACCCATCGACCGATTATCTCATGGAAATGTACCATAATATCTTTCGCGAAGTGTCCTGTAACCTCCCATCATTTCTACTATCTTGGTGAAGTGACCTTGTGTTTGCCCGGAAAGCCTGTTGGATGAACTTGCACCAGCGCACTGTATTATCGATGCTCGCGGGCACGGTTGCCGTTGCCGGCTTGATCACGTCATGCGCCCTGGCGCAGACGGTCGTGCCGCCGATGAGCCTGACTCAGGCTGTGGCGACCGGTACCGATTCTAATCCCACGGTCCTCAGTGCGCGGGAGGCCGCTCTCGCCGCTGGAGCTCGGGTGGAGCAGGCGGAGGCCCAGACACGGCTCACACTCAGTTTCAATGAGACCGGATCGGTCTCCGACGCGGACCCGGGGCAGCCGCCGCCCGTACACGAAACGTTCGGAGCCCTCCAGAACGCGATTACCCTGACGATCCCCATTGGGCGAAAGGTCCACCTGGCCGTCGACCAGGCGAGCGCCCAGGCAGCCGCGGCCGAGCAGCAGTACCGGTCGGCGGTCGTCACTTTGACCGACCAGATCGTCGACGATTACTTCGATCTGTTAAAGAAACAGGCCGCCGCGCGTGACGCAAGCGATGCCCTGTCGGCCGCCCGGGATCTGCTCGCCCAGGCGCGGCGTCGCAACGCTCTGGGGGACGTGCCTGACCTGGACGTACTCCGATCGCAAGTTGCGGTGTCCGCAGCGGACGCCGGGCTGACGGAGGCCCAAAACCTGGCCGGCGTGGCTCTGGAAACGCTGAACGCCGCAATGGGACGTCCACTCGAAATTCCAACCGAAAACTAAAATAATTATTCTGAAA
>JBKQWH010000226.1:0-2988 GCA_052139635.1 Capsulimonadaceae bacterium | reverse complement strand
TCCATCGTGTCCATAGTCCATCGCGTCCATCGCGTCCATCGCGTCCATATGTCCATACTCCCACTTGACATCACTTGACACTGTCAATATAATGCGCTATACTGGACCTGACATGGACAAGACCACCTGGACACTGGCGGAGTTGGCAGCCGAAACCGGCTTGACGGCGCGGACGATCCGGTACTACATTGCCCGCAACCTCCTCGATGGGCCCGATCTGGCCGGTCGAGGCGCCGTCTACGGCCGCGCGCATGTCGACCGCCTGCACGAGATCCGCAGGCAGCAGGCCGAGGGGCGAATGCTGGCGGAGATCGGGCAGCCTGCCGGGCGCCGGCCTTTGCCGCCGGCCGTTTCGTGGCAGCACTATCTCGTCGGGGAGGGTGTTGTGGTTCAGGTTCGCGGGGACCTTGGTCCATGGCGGCTAAAGCGCATTCGCGAGGCGATTGCGGATTTCGCTTCACAACTACCAGAGGAGAAACCGGAGAATGGAAACGGGCCGATTTGAAGTGACGGACGAGGGCGGGACTGCGATCCACCTCGCCATGCAGCGGCTGTGGCTGACGGGACAGATCCTCCCGGTGGGCGCCCGGCTGATGGTGCGGCACACGTTCCAAAACAGCGAGCAGAACCGCAATTCCGAGGTCATCTACAGCTTCATGCTGCCGCGCGATGCCGCGCTGCGCCGATTCGAGGTCGATGGCGACGGCTTTACGGCGCATTCCGAGCTCCGGCGTGTCCAGGAAGCGGTGAAGGCGTATGAAGAGGGCATCGAAGCCGGCCGGCTGTCGACCCTGGCCCGCGCCTATCGCGATGGGGTCGTCAACCTCTCGCTCGGCAACATCCGCCCCGGCGAACAGGTCGCCGTGACCCTCGAGGTCATGGCCGGTGTCGAGTTGCGCGACGACGGATTTCGATTCCGATTTCCGTTCACGCTCGCGCCCGGTTACCACCCGCTCGCCAAAATGATGCTGGTCGAAGGATACGGCGAGATCGAGCTCCCGCCCGACGACTTTGGCGACGTCATCCTCCCGAAGTACTCGACGACCTCGGAGGGATTGCACGAGGTCGGCTTCGACATCGCCCTGCGCACGCCGGGAACGCCAACCCTGATCGGGTCGCCGTCCCATGCCATCCAGGTCCGCGAGGGCAGCGGTGTCCGAAGGGTTACGCCGGCGACATCGTCCGATCTTCCCGACCGCGACCTCGTGCTCGACGTGCGCGGCGAGCCCGATACGCAGGTCCTGACCAGTCGCGGCCGATTTGCGATCGTTGTGCCGTCCATCAAGTTTGGCGCGAGCGAGGGCGCGCCTCGCCGCGTGGCCCTCGTGATCGATCGCTCCGGCTCGATGCGGGGCCGGCCTATGGACCAGGCCAGGCGCGCGGTGGAAGCGTGCCTGGGCGCGCTCGGGCCCGACGATCAGTTCGGACTGGTGGCGTTCGACAACGTGATCGAGTCGATGGACCGCCGTCTGGCCCGTGCCGACGCCCAAAGCCGGACTCTTGCGGCCGACTTTCTCAAGAAAATCGACGCGCGCGGCGGCACGGAGCTGGCCGCCGGCTTCTCGGCGGGAGCACAACTGGCAAATGGGGGCGATGTGCTAGTGATCACCGATGGCCAGGTCATGGGCACGGAGGACATCCTGGCTGCAGCGAGAGCACAGAATGTGCGCATTCACTGCCTGGGAATTGGCAGCGCCAGCCAGGACCGGTTCCTGGCGCAGCTTGCCTCCGCAACCGGTGGAATCAGCCGGTTCGTCACTCCGCAGGAACGGGTCGACGTCGCCGCGGTCGACCTGTTCGCGTCGATCGGCCGTCCGGTCGCCGGCGAGGTGTCGCTCGACGGCGCCGTGTGCGATATCGAGCCGTCCCATTCGGTCTTCGCCGGCTCGCCGTGGGTTGCGTTCGGCGAAGCGCCGGAGGGACAGGCGCTGACGGTCCGGTACACCAGAGGGGCGATCTCGATCCCGGCCGCGGAGGACCAGCCGGACGTGCACGATACCCTGAAGCTGCTCGCCGGAGCCCGGCGGATCAGCGACCTCGAAAGCCGGTGGACCGCCGAGGCCGCCGCGGAGATCGAGCCGAAGCTGGTCGCCCTGAGCGAGCAGTACGGGCTTGCCAGCCGCGCCATGGCCCTCGTCGCCGTCGTCGAGCGCCCGTGCGACTCCGCCGGAGCCCCGCCCCTCACCCGGGTGGTTCCGGTCGGCATGCCGCAGGGGACCCGGGCCAGTGCTTACTTCAGGGACGTTCCGCGCGGAGGGCGCCCGGCCGCCGGAGCTGTTAACGCGCGAGCCATCTATTCCGCATATAGCGCGGCTCCCGGATCGGCCGGTGCGCCCATGCCTCTTCCGGCAAGTGCCTCCCCGCAGTCCTTGGCCGAGCCCGATGCCGCTCAGCGAGGCGATGGTACATACGACGACATAGTTGCGAGCCTGATTCGGCCCTCGGCAGATGCCGCTCCGCGCTCCAAACGCGGCTTCTTCTGGGGGGGTGATCGTTCGAACGTCAAGCCGGCCGGCATTGTTGCCGAAGGACCCGCCGCCGAGCAGCCCGCAGCCCGCGACGCCACCGATCGGCTCCTCGAAATCGCGGCGTCCCTCGCCCCTGATGGCGGCATGCCCGGCGGCAGCGGCGACCATCGCGCCCTTGCCACCGCCGCTGCCGTGCTGTTCTTCCTGTCGGAAGGTCACACTCCCGTATCCGGCGCCTTCCGAGCCCACGTCGAGCGCATGGTCCGCTTCCTGGAGGCGATCACCGGACTGGCCGCCCCCCACCAGTCCATCGTCACCCGCGTCGCCGCCTTCGCCCGCGCCGAGAAGCGGCCAAAGGTGGCCGAACCGAAGACCTGGCCCGCGATCGAAGGCTCGATTGAGTAGGTCGTACGAGACGCCGACCCTGGCCAACTCGCAACGTCAGTACTCGCGAGATCGACGACGGTTCCTCAAGCGCAACCGGTAATGGTAACCAACTCGGTGCAGGCGCAATGGCCGG
>JBKQWH010000225.1:0-16771 GCA_052139635.1 Capsulimonadaceae bacterium | reverse complement strand
ACGCGATGGACGCTATGGACAACTGCAAGAAGGAAGACAGGCACGGAGGCCTGTCCCACGATATGAACTGACGGAGCGGCGCAAGACCTGACTCACGGACAACAAGTTCGGAGACTCAAGGAATCCAGCGCCACTGGACACCCCTCCCCCGTCCCGGGGGAGGGGGGCCACAGTCCATGGGGCCGTTGACACGGATAAATGCAATCGTCTATGACCACCAGCCCACCCATTTCCGATTCCTCACCCGCCCTGCGGTGGCTGCGAGAGCACCGAGCGCCGGTCGCGCTCTGGGCAATCACGCTGGTTGGGCTGTTCTTTCGCGCTTTCCGCCTGCAAAGCGTGCCGCCGGGCCTCTTCTTCGACGAGGGAATGTACGGAGTAGACGCCGTACAGGCGATGCGGACGGGGCATTACGCGGTCTTCTATCCCGCCAACTTCGGGCGCGAAGGCCTGTATATCAACCTCCAGTGCATCTCATTGGCGCTGTTCCATCTCCACGCGCCCTGGGTGCTGCGGCTGCAGAGCGTGGTCGACGGCACCTTGACACTGCCCGGTGTCTTCCTGTTATCGCTCGAGATCGCCCGACTCCGGCAGGAGCGGCATCCGACCCTGTTCGCGGCACTCGCGAGCGGCTTCCTGGCGCTGTGCTTCTGGCACGTGGCCCTCTCGCGAATCGGCTTCAGCGCCATCGGAGCCCCACTGGCGTTCGTCTGGTCCTCCTTTCTCCTTCTGCGCGCACTGCGGACCGGATCGATTCCCTGGTCGATTGCGGCGGGATTCGTCTTCGGCCTAGGCTTTCACACCTACCTCGCGTTTCGCGTCGCGCCGCTCACACTTCTGCCGCTGATCCGTCCGATGATCCAGGCCAACCGACGCGCCGCAACGGCCGCCTTCGTCCTCACCGCGCTGGCAACGGCCGCACCGATCGCCATCTACCTGTTGACACATCCCACGCAGGCCTCCGCACGCACGAGCGCACTGACCCTTCTCCAATCGAGGGACCCGTGGCTCGAGCTGGTCTACAATTCGCTCCTGTCCGTGACCATGTTCTACTATCATGGTGATGGCAACTGGCGTCACAATATTGGCGGAGCCCCAGAGTTGTGGCTGCCGATCGCGATCCTCTTCGCGCTCGGGATACTGAGCGCGGTCCGGAACCGAAACGCGATCAATGGGTGGCTGCTTGTCTGGCTTGGCTCCGGCCTCCTGCCGATGATCCTGGTCAGGACCGAGGAAGGCGTGCCGCACGCCCTGCGCGCCATCCTGGTCGTCCCGGCCGCCACGATCCTCGCCGCGGCCGGAGCGACGATGCTCTTCGAGTTCTTCGAAACCAAAGGTCCCCGTATCGAGCGAGTGGCGGCATGCGGACTCGCGCTCCTGCTCGCGGGCTACGCCGTCACCACGTACCACGACTACTTCCTCTATTACGCCCACCAGAGGCACACGCGGAACGCGTTCTACGTGCGCGAGCTGCATGACCAAGCGGTTGCCCTCAACCGCCTGCCATCGAGCACGATCAAGTACGTCGTTATACATCATTGGTCAGGCGGTGGAGTGCGGCAGATGCCGCCGGAGGGCCAGTCCTTCCTGTTCGAGGTCTACGTCTCGCAATTGATCGACGCCCCCGCGCGCCATATCGTCCTCGTGAACGCCAGCGACTCCGCCGCCGTGGCCCGCATCCCCTCCGGCGCCCCCCGCTTCGACATCGACTGACTGCGGGTATACTCAAGTCCGTGGAGCGAGCCGGCACGGCGCGCGCAAGTACACGCAAGGTCCACACAAATGAGGAGAGACCATTGAAGCCATCTGGAATGACGTCCGTCGAGAAGCGCGACGCCATCGTCAAGGCCGCCGACGATAAGAAGGCCAACTATATTACGGAGATTGACCTGCGCGGGAAAACCTTGATCGCCGACTTTTTCGTTCTCTGCTCGGGCACGTCGAACATTCACATTCGATCGGTTGCGGACGGAATCCTGGAAGCACTGGAGAAGATTGGTGTCCGGGCCTATCGCACCGAGGGCTACACGGAGTGCACGTGGGTTTTGCTCGACTACGGCGACGTGATCGTGCACGTGATGTCGACGGAAGAGCGTGACAAATACAAGATCGAGCGCCTCTGGACCAAGGAATTGAAGACGGATTCCTCCGGCCAGGCGCGGCTCGCAGCGGCCCCGCCAGGAGAGAGCCTCGAGGATGCCTCAGCTACCTGATAACCAGCCCGATACCGAGTCGAGATGGGATGAGAAAGACCTGATGCCCCCGCTGAAATCGGCGGATACATCCCCTGTGCGCCATGGATCGTTTCACGCAGCCCGGCGAGAGGCGGTCCCCGACGCGCCACGCGGGACGATGTCCGGGTCGAAGGCTCCGGATTCCCCTCCGGCACCTTCGTCCGAAGCGACCGAGACTCACGTCGACGGCAAGCAGTCCGGCAAGACTGCCGGTTCCGCGGAAGGTGAGGCATCGGCATCTGCGCGCACACCTCCCGTGCAGCGATCCCGCGTGGAAAACGCCGCGCTGGCTCGAGAGGCCGTGGCAGTGGTGACGACCGTTTCGATGAAACTGCGACAGGGCCAGGTTCCCGCGGCCCGCAAAGACATCGAGGCCTTCCTCGAAGCGCATACCGATGTGGCCGCGGCGCATGAGGCCCACGGCGATGTCGCGATGGCGGAAGGCAGGCTGGGAATGGCTGCGTCGGCCTATCGAAAAGCGCTGGATCTCGAGCCGGGCCGTCCGACTGCCGAAATGAAGCTGGCGCGCGTGGCGCTTCGACACGACGAGGGCGCCCGGCGGGCGTCGATGGGAGTGGCCTACGCCGGGGCCGACGCCTCCGTTCTAGAAGGCAGTGCGCAGGGCTCAAAAGGAAAAATGTGGTTCGCGGTGCTGGCCTCCCTGGTGCTCCCCGGACTCGGTCAGATCATAAACGGAGAGTACGTTAAGGGCGGCATCGTCCTGGTCGTGTGGATCGCCGCGACGTTCAAGCTGCTCTCGCTCCCGGACATCGGGTCCCTGAACCGGCACGTGTCCCAGGACATGGCGGTCGCAACCGGGCACTCGACCGCACTGCCGACCATCCCGAGCTTCGGCCCGCTGTTCTGGGTATTGCTGGCTGCATCGTTTGGCCTGCTTGTCTTCTCGGTGGCCGACGCGGCTGTACGCGGCACACGCGGCCGTGGGACACCACGATAGGGCGCCACATCGGCTGCCCTGAGCGGACGTGGGCCATACCCGTCCGGACCACGCCTGTCGATCGCGTCCACATTTCCATGCGTCGCGCGGATTCTCTTGAAACAAATGCCCTCTCCCGGCATCTAAACCGGCAAGAGAGCAATTTATGTCCGGAGCTACGAATCCGGGCGATATGAAAGCCCCACACATAAGCATGCACAAAATACCCGGCAATCATCAGAAACAGACGTGGCTTCTCGCCGCTGTCGTGTCGGCGGCCGCCACAGTCACCGGCTGCGGATCGACCAACGCCGTGCTCGGCGGGGCAAAGTCCACGGCTCAGATCCGCGCGGTCGACGTCGCTACGAACACGGTCAACACTTCCAATAACATCGACACTGCGACGGTACTGGTCAACGGGGGAGCGTCGTACCAATCGGAGCCGTATGCGACGCCGAGCGAGTATGAGTACATTGTGTCGGGAGGGGTCACGCTCGAGGGGTCGACGTCGATGACCCTGCCGACCGTCACTGTTCCCAGCTCCAACGGCGGCACGCCGACCACTACCACCGTCCAGCCACCCAACGACGTCGTTACACTGGCCACCAACGGCAATTATACGGCGTATCTCGTCGGAAGGCCGGATGTGCCCAATCCCACTCAATCGGACCTGTCCGACCTCGATCCACGGTTCTTGCGGGTTGTCGTACTGCGCGACAACAATCTACCGTCACCGCCGTCAGGTCAGGTGACCGTGCGGTTTTTGAGCGCGATTTGCGACCCTCCGCAGAGCACCCCCGAGACCGCGTCGCCCGGACCACCGCCGAACGTCGACGTCTATATCAACGGAACCAAGGTGTTCAGCAACGTCCCGTACGCGACCCAAACGACGCCGTCGACGACCGCTATTAGCGTCCCCAGCGGACAGATGATGGTCGGGGTGGATCTCGCCGGCACGAGCACCGTCATCGTGCCGCCGACCCCGATCACCGTGTCGGCAGGAGACAGTGACACCGTGGTCGCCGTCGAGCCGACCGCGGTCACCCAAACCGGGGTGGTGCCACCCAACCCGCCGGCCGGCACCACTACCTACGGACTGGAGATCGTCCACAACTAATTCGCGAGGGGGCCGGGCGCCAAGCTCATAACTCTAGCGAGGCTCTGCCTCAGACCGTCAAGCTTTATGGACATATGGACGCAATGGACGCAATGGACGCTATGGACACGGAGAAAGACAGGCACGGAGGCCGGGCGCCACGAAGGCGGGGCGGCGTGGTGCGTTATCGGCCACGAATGATCCTGCCGCAGGATGGGCGTCCCGCCCGTCCTCGACCGGCGGTGTCCGTCGCGTCCATAGTCCATACCTCAATCGCTCCGGGCCGATGTAACACGTCCGCCTTTCAGGTGGAAGTAATACTGGAGCATCGCGCGGGCTACCAGTCCCGCCGTGTCTCCGCCGTGCCCGCCGTGCTCGACAACGGCGGCGATGGCGATGGTCGGATGGTCGTAGGGCGCGAAACAGATAAACCAGCCGTGGGTGCGCGGGTCGCCGTGCACCTGGGCCGAGCCGGTCTTCGCGGCCACCGCAAGCCCCGAAAGGTCCACTATTTTGCCGGTGCCGTCCGTCACTGTTTGGCGCATCGCGGTCCGGACGGCGTCGATATTGTCCGGACTGACCGGAACATGGTTCAGGACGGTCCGCGCGTTCTGTAGAACCATTTGCCCGGCCGGATCGATCACACGGTCCACCACATACGGCTTAAGCACATCCCCGCCGTTGGCGATGGTCGCCGCCACGCGGGCCATCTGCAGCGGTGTCACGAGCACATCCCCTTGCCCGATCGCCATGTGCAGGGTGTCCCCGCCAAACCACTGGCCGTATTCCCCGCCGTACCGGGCATAGTGGCGCTCTTTCCAGTCCGGCGACGGGATTGTCCCGATATCCTCGTGCGGCAGGTCGATCCCCGTTCGCTGCGCCAGCCCGAACGACGTCGCATAGGTCGCCATGCGATCGGGACCGATCTTCTGTCCGGCTATATAAAAGAAGACGTCGCACGACTTCGCCATCGCCTCGTAGAAGTCGACCTCCCCATGCCGCTCCCAGCAGCCGAACCGCGATTTTCCCAGGTAGTACGCACCTGGACAGTAGGCGCTGCTGTGCGTGGTGATGGAGCCGGTTTCGAGGCCCGCGGCCGCCACAATCGGCTTGAAGGTCGATCCGGGCGGATACATGGCGTCGACCGCGCGGTTGATGAGCGGATGCTCGGGGCTGGTGTTGAGCGGCTTCCACACGGCCGGCTTAATCCCGCCAGCCAGGGCGCCCGGATTGTACGACGGCGCCGAGACCATCGCGAGGACAGCCCCCGACTGCGGGTCCATCGCGACCGCGGCGCCGATGAACCGGTTCTGCGCGAAGACCTTCTCGCCGGCCGCCTGCAGGCGCGAGTCGATCGAGAGCACCACCGTGTCCCCGGCAGCGGCGTCGACCGTGCCCAGGCGCCGGACAAGACGGCCGCGCGCGTCGATCTGCACACGCGTGCTTCCCGGCTTGCCGCGCAGATAGGGCTCGTAGGAGCTCTCGACCCCCGACTTTCCCAGGAAATCGTCGCTGAAGTAGCCAAGGCCCTTCCGATCGAGATATTCCCCGGAGCTGATTCGCCCGACCGTGCCCAGCAATTGGGCCGCAACCTTCCCCTGCGGATACCATCGCACGGGCTCCGGGGCCGTGCTCACCCCCGGCAGGAACACCCGCTCCTCCTCGATCCGCGTGACCACTTCCATCGGCACGTCCAGCGCCAGGCGGATCGGGTCATACGGGTCCTGCTGCGCCGACTCTATCGAGTCGCGGATGTCATCGGGGTCGGCCTCGAGGAGTGCGGCCAGCCGCGCCACCTCGTCCCCGTTCTTCGTGATGTCCGGAGTGGCGTAGACCGCAAACCGGGCCCGGTTTCCGGCCAGCAAGCGGCCACGGATGTCGACAATCGTGCCTCGAGGCGCCCGGGTGCGGATCGAGCGCACTTCGTTGGAGTCAGCCTGCGCCCGATACTCGTCGCCGTGGACGATTTGCAGGAACCACAGACGGCCGATCAGCACCGCGAACAGCACCGCGATCACCGCTCCAAAGCCCGCCGCCCGGTGCGCCACCGACCGTCGATCGGCCAATTGGCCTCCCTCCGCCGGCCGGTATGATGCGGGACTGTGTAACGACATGGTTCCCCTATTGTGACACGACCACGTTGCCAATCCGGACGATTTCCCAAAAGTCGCGCTCGCCGCCATGATTTTGCCGGGCAAGGGTCAGGGGGATAAATGTTTCCAATCCGGAATACCATGCACGACGGACGCACCGTCGCGACAAGACTGGCGACGGATCGCCCGTGTCAGGATGCGCGACCTTGCGGCCCACAGCCGTGAGCATGAAATCCGCGTTTTATTCTAAGATGGGCTTTCCGCTGCTCAGAAAATAGGGCGTTTCACACCGATTCAACGTCGACCCACGAATGAATTCGTGGGCTGCCAGGAAGTTGTCCTTCGGACAACCCGCGATTTTCGTCCATACGCGGGTGGATCGAAGATTCATGATGACTGTGTAGCAAATCCCTCCACACGGTTTGATAGCTGGTATCATAAACATTAGAATGGGCACGAATATGCGCAATACGCAGGACGATTTGACAACCGATGTCGGTCGGTACAGGGACGACAAAGCCAGCCCCCCTCCCTCCGGTGGAAGAACTTTAGAGGCACGACGGCGCCGCGGGATCAGTGAGCCGTTCAGCGCCATTTCGCACATGGTGGGAGCCGCGCTGTCCATTGCCGCGCTCGTGGTTCTGGTGGTCTTAGCGCACGGCCGCCCCTGGCAGGTAGTCAGCTTCGCGATCTACGGGTCCACCCTCATCCTCCTGTACACCGCCAGCGCCCTGCATCACTCGATCCGGCACGTCGAGGGACTGGAGCGGCTGGACCATGCGATGATTTACCTGTTGATCGCGGGGTCTTACACGCCCATCTGCCTGATCATCCTGCGTGGAGGATGGGGATGGAGCATTTTCGGGGTAGAGTGGGGATTGGCGATTACCGGAACCTGCCTCAGCCTGTCCCTGAAACTCGTTCCAGACGCGATTCGCCTCGGGCTCTACATCGCGATGGGCTGGCTGATCACCATCGCGATTGTCCCTTTACGGGGCATATTGACGGAAGCGGAGTGGCACTGGCTCATCGCCGGCGGTGTTACATATACGCTGGGGGCCGTGGTGTTCGCCACCAATTGGCCCCACATCGCGCCCGGAAAGTTCCATGCACATGATCTGTGGCATTGCATGGTTCTGGGGGGAAGCTATTGCCACTTTATGATGATGCTCCTGTTCGTGATCTCGAAGAGGTGATGCGGTGACAAGGATCTCTAAACCGGTTGGGTGGACCGCAGCGGTCCTTTGCCTTACGGGATGCGCCTCCGTACCGCCCGATCCGCCGGACGCCGTCCTGAAGCAGTCGATGGAAACCTATCGGTCCCTGACGTCGTTCAGCGCCACGTCGGACTGGGATGCGAGCAGCGGATCGTCCCACTATCACGCAACTCGGACATTCGACTACCAGACGCCGAATCACTTCAAATTCACCAGCGTGCATGATAACACACTCCTGCTTGCGTCGGTGTGCGACGGGTCGCAGGTTACCGAATACTCGAATATGCCGGGAATGACGGCGCAGATATATCCGCCCCCGTCGACCATGGCCGACGCCACAACGCCGCAGATGACGAGTCCGCTCGACTGCCGCAGTCCGATTGTCTCCTTTTTCACGGGATCGGGCGGATATTCCAAGCTTGTCGCGCAAGCCGGAGCTTCCCCGAAGTACGGTCCGAACGAGACCATCGACGGCCAGCGCTGCGCGGGCATCGACTTCCAGTCCGTCGATTACGGGCATGTGCTGGCGATGATCGGCCTGCGCGACCACCTGGTTCACCGCATTACATACACTGCCGGCCGGCTCGCCGCCAGGGTCAATACGACAGCAACGGCGTTGCCGCCGTTTACGGCCCCGCTGCCCCCGCAACCGTCAAACATAGTGGTGACGGAGACCTTTCAACATATCAACACGGCTGCACAGTACGCCGACTCGGACTTCGACACGGGTCTGCCGGCCGATATCCCCCCACTCACTCCCCAGGGCGGCCAACCCGGAGCGCCCGGCAGCGCTTCGGGAGGCCCGGTCGCCGCCGTTCCCGATCTGGGAAAGCCCCCCGTTCCGCTTGGCTCGGCCGCACCCGACGCGGACGTTGTCGACGCACGCACCGGACAACATGTCCGGATCAGCTCGCTGCACGGCCACGTCGTCCTGCTCGATTTCTGGGCAACCTGGTGCGAGCCGTGCCGCATGAGCCTGCCGGAGACACAGCGTCTGTACGATACCTATCACACACGCGGCCTGGATGTCATGGGCGTGGACAATGAGAGCGCGTCAGACATCGTCAAGTTCGCAAATAACAACCATTACACGTTCCCGGAATACGTCGACGCCGACCAATCCGCGGCAAGCGCTTACGGCGCCAGTGCGATCCCCTGTCTCGTTGTGATCGACCGAAATGGGCGGCTCGCTTCGTACATGGTTGGACTGCAGGACAAGGGAACAGCAGAAGCGGCAATTCATAAGGCTGGGCTCTAAACCATGGCATCCGCGCAAACCGACATCGACCCGGACTTCGAGGCCCTCCTGACCTATCTGAAGGAGATCGGTGGCCAGGACCTCACCGGATACAAACGGTCGAGCCTGATGCGCCGGGTCGAGAAGCGAATGACCTCGGTCGGGACGGCAACGTACGGCGACTACCGCGACTACCTGTCTGTCCATCCGGATGAACGTGACCAGCTCTTGCGGGCGGTTCTCATTAATGTCACTGAATTCTTTCGCGACCCCTCCTCCTGGGACTACCTGGCAACCACAATCATACCGAAGCTGCTGGCGAAGCGGGCCGAGCAGCCCATCCGTGTCTGGTCGGCCGCATGTGCCACCGGAGAAGAAGCTTATAGCCTGGTGATGGCGTTTACCGATGTCGCCGGCATCGACGCTGTGCGTGACCGGCTGACCGTGGTCGCGACCGACATCGACTCTGAGGCGTTGGACCGCGCGCGCAACGGCTCATATCTGCATCGAGAACTCGCCGGCGTCTCAGCAGCCCGTATCGAGCAATACTTCGTGCCGAGTTCGACCCCTCCCCGGCCCTCCCCGCAAGCGGAGAGGGAGTTGCCGAGTCCGGCGCAGTCCGGCGCGACAAGCATTCCGTCGAACCTGGCGCAGGCGGCATCCCACTCCACGCAGTCCACGATCACGGGAATGGCGCAAAACACGGACACCCGGCTCACCTTCCGCGAAGACCTGCGCGGCATCATTGACTTTCGGCGACACGACCTGATCCACCACGACCCGATCGACTCGGTCGACCTCCTCGTCTGCCGAAATGCCCTGATGTACTTTAATAGCGACGTGCAGGCGGCCATAGTGAGTCGATTCCATGACGCTCTGGCGTCAGACGGGTTTCTTTTCCTGGGCCGAGCCGACATGCTCCTGAGCTATGGGCACCTGTTTTCCCCGTTCGAGCTACGCCGTCGAGTCTTCGTGCGCACCCACGCCTCGGGCGCCCCGCAAACGGTGATCGCTGTGCCGGGCCCTGTCCCCGGGCCGGATCGGCGGGTTAACAGAGAAGAGCGCCAGACGATCTTTCGACACGACGACACATCTCCCATCGACTCGCGGCCCCTCCGCCACGGGACCGACACCCGGCACGAAGTGCATTCTTCCGGGCCGGATCTTGTCCAGAACGCGGCCGGCAATCCACGACGGTTGCCGACATCGGCCTCGCAGTCCTCGGAGTTCCACTGGCTACGAGATGCACTGGCGGCGGCGCGACACGATGTCGAGGCCCTCAATGTCGAGCTTGCGGCTGTCCTCTCCGCGTGCCCCTCGGCCATCGTGATCGTGGACGAGCATTTGCAGATCGTACGTTGGAACCCGTCCGCGGGACTCATTTGGGACATGCCGGCGACGGACGCTATCGGCCAAAGTCTCCGCACACTGCCGTTGGGCGAAAGTCGAAAGCAGATCATCGAAGCTGCCGCGGCGGCGCTGAGCAGTTGCCGTGCAATGGAGCCCGTGACGGTCAACCTCGATACCGGCAGTTTCCGGTTCACCGCAACACCGTGCGGTCGGGACGGACAATCGGCGACGCGTGTCGTTCTCGCGTTCACCGAATCCCCCGGTTGAGTGGCCCGAATTATGCAGGTCCGAGAGTGGAACTCGGGCGAACCAATCGACAGGGACGCAGCACGGTGCGAACGTCGACTGAGCTTCGTGAGTACGTGAGATGGACAGTTCAACACAATGGGGTTCCGTTTAATTTTTGTCGACCTCGATGGTACCTTGATTGACCATAAGGATATCGTATCGCCGCGTAACCGAGCTGCCCTGAGTCGGGCGCAGCAAGCCGGTTGCACAGTGGTTATCTGCACTGCTCGGACTCGCTGCTCGGTGGAGCACATCGCGGCCCAGTGGCGGGGGCATGGCTACGCCGTGCTCGCCAACGGCGCGATTATCGCCGAGTGGGACACCGGCCGGGTCCTGCGCAAGATCGCGCTACCGGTCGACGTGGTGCAGGCGGCCGCCCGAATGGCCCACGCAGCCGGTCTGGCCCCGGTCTGCGAGGGTGCAGATGCGGATCTCGATGGCGGGCGGGCTTTGTATACGGATGGGCGCTGCGACATTCTGCCGGCATGTCGGGTCGTCCTGTCCGAATACTTGCGACTGTGCGCGGACCTGGAGACCGAATCGGAGATTCATCCGGTCAGCATCAGCGTGTTCGGGAGTAAGGAATCCACACAGAAGCTGGCCCAGCGGTGGCGTACGGAGATCGGCCCCGGAGTGGCCGTGTTTGACTCGCGCACGGATCGATATGACTGCTGGTGTGCGTATATGCACTCCGCGGAGGCGAATAAAGCACGCGGCGCCGCCACGGTCGCGTCGATGCTCGGCGTTCCGCGCGAGGAGGTCATGGCGATCGGCGACGATCTCAATGACGTGCAGATGCTCACCTGGGCGGGCCTGGGAGTGGCGATGGGCGGCGGGCACCCCGAGGCGCTTGCGGCCGCCGACACAGTCACCGGCTCGCAGGACGAGGACGGCGTGGCACTCGCCGTCGAACGATTTGTCACCGGCGGACCGCACCTGCCACATGGTGCGAACTGCGGCCCATCCACGGTAATACCTACCGAAAGCGAATGCGAGCTTACAGTTGCGTCGATCCCTCGAAGCTCGCCCCATCGGGCCGGTGGTAACCATTAAGGACCTCAGACATGATCGAGATCAGGCGTGTTACTCCGGAAGACGGACCTCTGCTCAAGCGTCTGCGCTGCGCGTCGCTGGCCGACAGTCCTGACGCGGTTCGCTCGGTCATGCAGCGGGAGATGGCAACGACGGACTCGGAATGGGCGGAACGCGCGGCCCAGCATTCGAGCGGCGACTTGAGCGTTATGTACTTTGGTGTGGTGGATGGAGTTGAGTGCGCGCTGGGCGGGTGTTACCGCTCCGGGGAAGACCTTCAGGGGGCAACGATGTTCGCGGTCTGGGTTGCGCCCGCGTATCGAAAACGCGGCGCGGGTCGCGCTCTTTTGGACTATGGGATCGACTGGGCGCGCCGGCATTCCTGTATCCGGCTCTTCGCATGGGTCAACGATGCGAATACCGGGGCACGGCGCCTTTATACGGCCGCCGGCTTCCGAGACACGGGGCGTCGAGTCGAGATCGCCCGCGATGCGACCTCGCTTGCCGTACGCCCAATGGGCGACGATATGCTGCTCAAGCTTGACCTCTCGCGTCCAGCGGCAGAGCCTGCGGAAGTTGTTGTGATATCAGTGGCCGTGGTAGAAGACGCGTCCGAGATCCTTGCGCTGCAGAAACTGGCGTTCGACGATGAAGCGGTCCTTTACAACGATCGAGACCTTCCCCCGTTGAAGGAAGCGCTCAGCGAGATGGAATACACCATCGCACACCAAACCGTGTTAAAGGCGGAATGCGACAATATCATTGTCGGCGCAGTACGCGGCCGCATGGACCGCGGAACCTGCCATGTTGGCCGCCTCGTCGTGCATCCCTCCTATCGACGTCAGGGGATCGGTTCCCGCCTGATGGGCCAAATCGAGCGCAGGTTCCCGGACGCGGTCCGTTACGAGATATTCACCGGTCACCGCAGCGACTCGCCCCTCCGCCTCTATCCACGCCTCGGTTATCGGCGATGGCGGGAGGAATTTGTCAGCGACGAGTTGACTCTGGTCTACCTCGAGAAGCCGGGGAGACTCAACAATCCGGTTAATATGTAGAGAAGTTCCGGGGAACTCAACGGTCCAGCGAGGGCACGTGTCTCGGCACCAGTAGCACGGGAATTACGCGGTTCCGCTGCGATGGCGGCAGGGAGACGAATAGAGCGACATTCATGATAACCGCCGTGGCCGCCAGACACGCCGCCGCCTTGCCTGTTCGCGCGTTCCCCTGCGACGTCGCAAGCCGCGCGCGGCGGATTAGCAGGACTCCCAGCACCAACAGAAGAGCGTACAGCATGGTGGAGCTCCTGGCAACGGCCGGCGAGATCAACAGGAACAGAAGGGTGATTGCAGGAACACGCATGGTATGGCTCTGCAGCAGCAGGGTCGTGAACATGCCCGCCCTGCCGATGGCGCAAATGAGGTAAGCGAGTTCGCCGAGCACGACCAGTGACAGAAGAATGTGTCCGGCATAAACACGCGTTTCCGGCGCTGGCTGCGAGGAATTCGCTCTGGTGACAGTGGCGTCAATGCCCGGGTTGCTTCGCTTTGCCATTCGGATTACGTCCCGCCCGCCGCGCGGTCGAGCCCGCGCCGGTAGGCCAGCGCCGCCGCGCGCGGGTCGACCGCACGCATAATGCGGCTCAGCACAGCCACGCCGCGGGCGCCGGCACGCAGGCATTCTGAAACGTTTTCGGGGGTGATCCCGCCGATTGCAATGACCGGGATCGACACGGCACTGCAGACCGCGGCCAGAAAGTCCAGACCTGCCGGCGGCGTATCCGGATGCGACGGCGAGGCAAAGATCGTGCCGGCGACGACGTAATCGGCGCCGGCCTTTTCCGCCCGCATTGCATTTTCTACCGAATGGATCGACCTGCCGATCATTCCGTCTCCCACGCCGCTTGCGGCAAGCCGCCCGTCCCTTGTAAACATCCCCAAGTCATACTTGCCCCACGCTGCTGCCTCCGGCAAGTGAATCCCGGTCGCGCCATTGCTGAAAATCCTCATCATCGCCGATCGTTCGGGCGTTTCGAAGTTTGCAACTGTAAGCGCCCGGTCACGAATTGCCGGGAGCAAATCCCGTGCGATGACTTGCTCCAGGTCGTTCACGGTACTCGTCTTGTCCCGCCACTGCACGATGTCGACGCCGCCGTCGACGGCCGCGTGGACAATCTCCACAAGACGCGGCCCCGGCTCGGTGACAAGCATCAGTCGCGGGCGGGTCCACATGGGCGTATGTCAATCCCACCATGCCGAGTAGACCGTCATTTTCGGTGCGGGTTCGGGGAGTCCACGGGGCGGCCTGTTCCAGGGTATTCCTTCTGTCACCTCGTCGGGCTGGAGAGGGTCAAACCATTCTTCCACGGTGTCCAGCGGAGCGCTGCTGAGGACGTAAACGCGGTCGGAGAACGGCCATTCGCCGTCCTCGACCTCCAGAATCTCGACCAGAACATCCTGAACGCCCGGTTTCTGGCGAATATCCCGCAGGGTCGCGAAAAACGCCTGCGGCCCGGGATGTTCGTCGAGATTGCAGCCGATCGACCCAATGTCGTCGTTACCGTCGAAGAAGTCCTCCAGTGCGACCACCGGCGGTGGGGCTTCATGGTTGCCGAGATCCTCGAGCGCTCCCGATGCGCGCAACTTTTCCACCAGTTGCGTTCGCTTAGCCAGATTCATTACTAATGTCCTTTCATTTGCGGCAAGAGTTTCATTCCTCACTGTCAAAGATATCGGCCACGCGCACCGACAGGTCCGGAAACGCAATGGACACGATTGTCTCGTCATGGTTGTGGGTCCGGACAGTTTCCACGCCGTCCCGAGACAGCCGAAGCACCTCGACCGTTTCCGCCTCCGGACTGACGATCCAGCACTCGACCACGTCGACCATGCAGTAGTCTTCGATCTTCGACATCCGCGCGCCTCGCCGCTCGCTCGGCGAGAGTACCTCAACGACGACTTCGGGAGCCGGAGACAATGCGGAGGCGTCCGAACGCTTCCTGGGACCGAATCGTTCTCGTGAAATAAACAACACGTCCGGCTGGCGAGTCCGTAACGGCTCACGGGTGATCAGGATGTCGCATGGAGCGATAATCGTCCTCCCCGCGCCGCTGGTTCGCTGGTACACTCGAAATAGACCGGCTATGCTTAGAGAAATCTCCTGGCGCCATATCGTGGGGTTCGTCGTAAAGACGCGCTCGCCGTCAATGATGTCGTAGCGCCGGTAAAACTCACCCTCGGACATGTAGTCTTCGTAGGTGAGATCCGTCGGTTCGATGAGCGGCTCAGCAAGTATCATTGCCAACCTCCCCTGACGTACGTCGAACTTCCTTTACCTTACCACACCTTCGAGCGGACTACTCGCGGAGGCGTACGGAAGAACCGGCATGCGGCCCGCGAGGTACCCCTCGCGCCCGGCCTCGATGCCGAGGCGTATGGCTCGGGCCATCCGGGCCGGGTCCGCCGCTCGGGCGATCGCCGTGTTGATGAGGCACGCCGACGCGCCCATCTGCATGGCGTCGGCCGCCTCGGATGGCACGCCGATACCTGCGTCGACAACGACGGGGACGGTGGCCTGCTCGACGATGATCGTGATCTGCTCTCGCGTCTTGATGCCCTGCCCGCTGCCGATCGGCGACGCAAGCGGCATAATGGTTGCCGTCCCGATCTCCTGCAGCCGCAGTGCGAGCACCGGGTCGGCATTGATGTAGGGCAGGACAATGAAGCCTTCCTCGACGAGAACCTTGCACGCCTCAAATGTACCCACCGGATCGGGAAGTAAATACTTTGTGTCGGGGATCACCTCGACCTTTATCCAATCGCTCAAGCCCATCGCTCTGGCGAGTCGCGCGGTCCGGATGGCCTCCTCGGCGGTCCGAGCGCCGGCGGTGTTCGGAAGAATGTGGTATTTCGACCAGTCGATGTCGTCGAGAATACTTCGTTTAGGTGCGTCGAGGTCGATCCGGCGCAGAGCCACGGTCACGATCTCGCAGCCCGACGCCGCCAGGGCGGCGTTCATCTCGTCGGCATTCCGGTACTTCCCGGTCCCGAGCATCAGCCGCGAGCGAAACTGCTTGCCGGCGATCGTGAGGCGGTCCCCGGTCTGTGTCGATGATGTGTCCGCCGGGCGGACAGGTGTTTCCAATGTCATGACTTATGTTTCCGTTTCCTGCTGAATTTGCCGCTTCTTGCGCAGTGCAAACAGCTTGTTAATGTCCAGTTCGAGTCCCGGCCGGGTCGCCGAGACAAGGCGTTCGCCCATGATGAACACGTCGACCTTGCGAAAGACACCGTTATCCCGGGTAAGCACGGTAACGCCCTGCGCCTCCGGACTGACGATCCAGCATTCGCCAACGCCACTCGAGGCATCATCGCGCAACTTGGAGCCTGCGACGAAATAAAGTTGAAATTTGCCCGCCGACAGGCTGATATGTTTTCATGGAAGACGACGTCTTGCTTGCTCGAAAGTTCTCTGAGATTCTACCGCATCTCAACGAAAAGCAGCGCCGGCTGTAGCTGGCTGCAGAGTTTCGATACCATGGGCATGGGTGATCGGTCGTGCCAGGAAGAGATCCGTTGCTCGACGGGCGGTGTGAGGTAAAATGCATCCGCATTTTCGCCCGGATGGGGAACCGCACGGTAATCCGTTCGCCGGAGTCGTCCTGGACGTTCAGCGACTTCTCAACGATTCAGTAGTCCGTTGGCGCAGTACCCCATCCAGCCTGCGCGTTTACACTTAAATCGGCGCCTTATCGAGCTTATGTCTCAAACCGAATAGTTCGTGACTACGAACCGACCACTTGCGGAGCGCATAATGTCCGCCCCCGTCTCTTCGCTCCGGCGCGGACTCAAGTTCGCCTGATCGCCTTCGAGGTCAGTTTTTCGCTAATGCTTTATGCCAGCCACTAAGAACACTATGAATAGAAAAACGAAGTACACAAGAAGGCCGACGAAGAAAACTACAGCGGGTGGCGAATTCCACATTCGCAGTTTGCCCTCCGCGACGCGGTCCGGCACCATTGCTCCGACTACGGCAGCGAATGGATCGTAGTTGTCCTTCAGATTAAACCCCAGTGAGAATGTCTTTACCACGCCTGAGTAGTTCGGGTAGCTATACACGATGCATGCCTGGCGCTTTTTCGGTCTGAGAACAATATTGTGGACGTTTGTCTACGGAATCTGAGCATTATGTTCGAACCTAGCGGCTTCGATGATCAAATATGCAACCAGATTGAGCGGCGCAACAAGCCAAAGAAGTAGAAGTAACGGCGTGCGTATCTCATAACGCAGCG
>JBKQWH010000224.1:0-13065 GCA_052139635.1 Capsulimonadaceae bacterium | reverse complement strand
CTTCTGGTTTTACTGGTACAATAGCCACAGTGAAGTCGACCGGAATCATGAGATCATAATGCCAACGAAGGCTCCATCCAGGGCAGGTGAATTGCGGCGCGGGTCTAAGCACGATGCGAATCGGGCTGGAGAACAGCCCACGGCGGTTGCCGCCGGCGGCTGTCCGGGCCCCGTCCCGTCGACGACGTTATCGAGGGCCGACTGGTTCCTCCCGCTCGTTCTGGCAGGGATCGTTCTCGCCGTTTACGGCCGCGTTTGCGGCTATGCGTTTGCCGTTTGGGACGACACCACGCACATCACCAAGAACCCGTTTTTCAATCCGATTTCACCGCACGCGCTGCCGCATTTCTGGAGCCAGCCCCATATAGGGCTATATATTCCCATCACGTACACGGTATGGACCGCCCTTTGTGTCGCTTCCCGTTTGCACACTCCGATTGTAGTGCCCGGCCTTGGCCCCATTGCTTACGACGCACGCGTCTTTCATAGCGCGAACCTCGTGGTGCATGTCGCCAGTACGCTGCTCAGCTATTTCCTGATACGGCGCCTGCTCGCGGCACGTCCGGGGGAACGTACCCCCGGCCCATCCCTAAAGGGAGGGGAGACGCTGGCCCAAGGCACGCAAGTTCGTTATGCCGCGGCCGCCGGCGCGCTGCTCTTCGGACTGCACCCTGTCCAGGTCGAATCGGTGGCGTGGATCTCGGAAATGAAAGGACTGCTGAGCGGTCTGTTCGCGTTGATCGCGCTCGATCAGTACGTGCGTTTTCGCCTGAGCCCTGTCATTGTGACACCCAGTCGACGGAGCGCGCGCGGATCGGGCGCCAGAGGAGCGAATGGGTTCGCCCGCATGCGACGACCGAGCGGCCATTTCGTCGCTGCAACCGCCGCACTGATAGCGGCGGTGCTCTCGAAGCCAAGCGCGATCGGCGTCCCGCTCATCGCCGCGGCCATCGACGTATTCTTTTTACGGATCTCGTGGCGCGCCGCCGTTCGAGCGCTCTGGCCGTGGGGATTCGTGATGGCGGCCGCTGCCTGGATCGGCCGAGTGGCGCAGCCGTCCATCGACCCGTCGTTCCACGTCGCCCTCTGGGCGCGTCCGCTCATCGTGGGCGACACCCTGGCCTTTTACGCCGGGCACTTGATCGCACCGATAAAGCTCGGCCTCGATTACGGACGCCAGCCGCAGATTGTTCTGCAACATCCCGTGGTTTACGTGATTTGGATCGTTCCGGCAGCTATTGGCGCTCTTCTCGCCTGGCAGCGCCGCCGGCATCCGGAGCTTCTCGGGGGCGCGCTCATCATGATCGCCGCAACCCTGCCCGTGCTCGGTCTGATCCCGTTCGACTTCCAGGCAATCTCCACCGTGGCTGATCGATACCTCTATCTGGCGATGTTGGGTCCGTCGCTGGCGCTCGGCGTCCTGATGTGCCGCGCGACCGAACCGACCGCCGGCGACGCGGCCCTTAATGTTGGTCGGAGATCGCTCCCGGCTTGCGTGGCCGCGGCCACGCTGCTGGTCCTGTGCGCGGTGCGCAGCGCTCAACAGGTCCCCACGTGGCGCGACAGCCTGGCTCTGTGCCGGCATGCCCTCCTGGTGAATCCGAATAGTTGGATGGCCTGGTCCGACGAGGGCGCCATCGCCACAAATAGCAACGATACTGTTGACGCACTGGCGGACTTCCGCCACGCCGTCGCGGCAAAGCCGGACGACGAAAGGTGTCTCCGGTACCTCGGAAAAATCTACCGCGCGCGGGGTGAATCCGATAAGGAACTGGATCTGTATCGCCAGACGATTCAGGCCCATCCAACCTGCGGATCTGCCCATCTGCTTCTGGGAATGCGGCTCACTCTCGACGGCAACCGGGCGGGAGGCGAAACGGAGATTCGCGAGGCGTTAAGGCTTGATCCCACCGATAGCGACGCCCACAACGCGCTCGGCGAGTCGCTCCTCGCCGACGGAAACAACGACGAAGCGGCCGGCGAGTTTCGGACCTTCAAGTCGCTGATGCCGTATGAGCCGATGGCCTGCGTCCAATTGGCGCGGGCGCTCTATGCGACGGGGCAGTATTCCGAAGCGGCCGACCAGGCCCGACGTGCCATCGAACTGGCGCCAAACGATCCTTACGGGTATTTCCATCTCGCGAAGGCGCTTAACGCAATACAAGACGCCAACGGCGCCATCAGCGCGTACCGAGAATCGATCCGTTACAAGGGAGACATTGCTTCAACCCACAGCAATCTCGCCGCGGTCCTTCGCGGCCAGGGTCGCTTGCCCGAGGCTGTTTCCGAGTGGCGTGAGGCGCTCCGATGCGCCCCGGGAGACGCCGCAATACACGATGACCTTGCCGGCACGCTCCAGCAAACGGGAGACACATCCGGCGCCATTGCCGAATTCCAGGCCGCGCTTCGCCTCAATCCCGCCGACACGGTGGCGCAGGCAGCCTTGACGAAGCCGGGCAGCCACTGATCGTCGAGACCTCAAGGATAGGGTTACAGTTACGCCGGGTTGGGCCAATCACCGTTCAAGACAATGCCTCGGCGATGAGCCAGCGGAAGAGCGCGGCGGAGGCGCGGTCGCGGGCAGCAGTCTCCTCGGGATGCCACTGCACGGCGAGTATCCGCCGGCCGTCGCCGACAGCCTCGAGGCCCTCGATGACGCCGTCTCGGGCGGTTGCGGACACCCGCAGGCCGCGCGCAACATCGGCAGCCGCCTGGTGATGATTGCTGTTGACATGCAGTTCGCTCGTTTCGAGGACCGCCTCAAGCTTGGTACCGGGTTCGATGCGAGCAGCGTGGATCGGCGTCTTATCGAGCGCTCGCCCTCGATGCTGGATTGCGCCGGGGACCTGGGTCGGAATATCCTGGATCAGCGTCCCACCCAGGGCGACATTGATCAGTTGCAGGCCCCGGCAAATCCCGAGCAGCGGCCGGCCCAGCGTCTCCGCCAGGCTCACCAGATCGATCTCGATCGCGTCCCGCTCCGGATCGGTCAGCCCAACCGGCGGCAGGGGATCGGCGCCATAAGTCAGCGGGGCCACGTCGCCGCCGCCCGTCAGCAGCACACCCTGCGCCGACCGGGCGGCCGCTTCCAATGTCGCTCGACTCGTGATCGACGGCGGCAGCAAGAGCGGCACACCGCCGGCGGCCTCGACGGCCCGGGGGTAGTCCAGCGGGCAGCCGGCGAGCACCATCTGTACCTCATCGGCCTTAGCCGCCAGGTTAATTCGCTCGACCGTAATCAGGATAATTGGCTTATTCATGCTCTCATCACCCTGCTAACCAGGAAACGCCTGAACGAAGAAGGAAAGAACGAAAGAAAGATTTAACCACGGAAAGCACGGAATTTTTGTGCATTCGGCGTCTGCCCATACTTCGAAAGTCTCCAACCATCAGTAACGATTCCTGCGCGTTTTGCGCGTAAATGAATAGCGTACGTCCATATGTCCATCAACCGCCGATGTGAGACATCTCGACCTTTGGACGGGACGGTGCGGGCTGGGAGCGAATCTCCGAGTAGCGGTCGCTGCGGGCGCGCCAGAGGCGGGTGACGGCGGCGGTCAAGTCCGCATCGGTCCCGCCCGACCTTAGAAGTCCTCGCAGATCGTGTCCGGCCGTGGCGAACAGGCACGTGTACACGCTCCCGTCTGCGGAAAGACGGGCCCGCGTGCAGTTGCCGCAAAACGGACGGGTCACCGAGGCGACGACGCCGATCTCACCGCCACCGTCCCGGTATCGATACCGCAGGGCGACTTCGCCCGGATAGTTTCGCTCGATCGGGTCGACGGGTGAGAACGAGTTCACGATTCGCACGATCTCTTCGGCGGGAACGACGTCGCCCGAGCGCCAGCCGTTCGTATTGCCCACGTCCATATACTCGATAAACCGGACAATGCACCCTGTCCCGTGGAAGCGGCGGGCCATCGACGCAATGCTCCCCTCATTGACGCCGCGCTGCACGACCATATTGATTTTCACCGGAAGGCCGACCGCCAGGGCCGCGTCGATCCCGGTCAGCACGCGGGCGACGGGAAAGTTGACATCGTTCATGGCTCGAAACACGCCGTCGTCGAGCGAATCGAGACTGACGCTGATTCGCTGCAGACCGGCAGCGCGAAGCGGCGCCGCGAGATGCGCCAGTGCTGCGCCGTTCGTGGTCATCGCCAGGTCCGACAAACCGGCCGGCTCGAGTTCGGTCAGCATGGCGACGAGCCGATCCATCCCGCGGCGCAACAGCGGCTCTCCGCCGGTCAGCCGGATCTTGCTCACTCCGAGCGCGACGAATACTCGGGCAACCCGCAATATCTCCTCGAAGGTGAGTATCTCCTCACGCTTTAAGTACGGATAGTCGCGCCCGAAGACCTCTTTGGGCATGCAGTACGTGCAGCGAAAGTTGCAGCGATCGGTGACCGAGATGCGCAAATCCCGCAACGGCCGCCCCGGATTGTCGACTACGGGAAGTTCCACCCAATCAGCATACCCGCCGCCGCACCGAACTACGCGCTGCGTCCCAATCCCGACGAAGAGCGCTGTCATTGCCCGTCGCATCGGCGGCACGCCCGCTCAGGGCGGCCTGCGTGGCACCCGGCGGCCGGCGAGTGTGTACCACGCCGGCCGTGTGCTATACTCTGGGCATGAGTGAAGCAGGGAAGAGCGCCTATGCGAGCGCCGGGGTGGATATCGATGCGGCCACCGATGCGGTCAACCGGATGAAGTCCCACATCCGCGGCACGAGAACCGCCGGGGTCCTGACCGGAGTGGGCAGCTTCGGTGGAATGTTCGCGCTCTCAGCGCTCGGGAGGCTCGATGATCCCGTGCTGGTCTCCAGCATCGACGGGGTTGGGACGAAGATCAACATCGCGTTCGAGACCGGCCGGCACGACACAATCGGCCGCGACCTGGTCTGGCACTGCACCAACGACATCCTCGTGCAAGGGGCCCGTCCACTCTTCTTTCTGGACTATTTCGGCACCGGCAAGCTCGAGCCGGCCGTTGCGGAGCAGGTCGTTGCTGGTCTATCGTTCGGCTGCCGCAGTGTCGGATGCGCCCTCATCGGCGGCGAGACGGCGGAGATGCCGGGCCTGTACCGGCCGGGCGAATACGATCTGGCCGGATGCATTGTCGGGATTGTCGAACGCGCCGAAATCATCGACGGCTCTCGGGTCGAGCCCGGCAACGCCGTCCTCGGGCTGGCGTCGGAGGGTTTGCACACCAACGGCTACTCGCTGGCGCGCAAGGTGCTGCTGAGCGACCACGGCCTGCCTCTTGGCGAGCCGGTCGCCGAAATTGGCGCTGCGGCCGGTACGCTGGCCAATCTGCTGCTCGCCCCGCACCGGTGCTACGCTCCGTCGATGCTCCCGCTGCTGCCGTCGGGCAAGATCCTCGCAATGGCCCATATCACCGGCGGCGGATTCGTCGACAACATCCCGCGGGTCCTGCCTGACGGAGTCGGCGTACGCGTCGACCGCCGCGCCTGGACGGTCCCGCCCCTCTTCCGCCTGATCGAGCGCCTCGGCGGCGTGCGCGAGGAGGAGATGTTCCGCGTATTCAACATGGGGATCGGCATGGCCGTCATCGTGCCCGCCGGCGACGCGGACGGCATCGCTGCCGAGCTCACCACAGCCGGAGAGACGGTGGTGCGGTTGGGCGAGACCGTGCGCGGAAGCGGAGTTGACCTCGACTGACGAGGCGCGCGAGCGGAGGCGTTATGACCTCCCTCGTGCCAGTCATGGAGGAGTTCGCTCAACGGCGAGACTTGAGAATCGGTGACAACACCTACGACGAGGCTCATCAGATAGGGGTCCACTGGAGTACAATTCTAAAGAATCGTCCAATGAAAATCGAAGATCCACCCAATAGCTCCGACCAGCCGCGATCATCCCGCAAGCCAAGGGCAGACGGCCAGAGAAACAGGGAGCTGATCATTCAAGCCGCGAAAGAAGCCTTCACGGAAAATGGCGCCGGTACCAGCCTGGATGAGATCGCAAAGAACGCTGGCGTCGGTGCGGGAACTCTTTACCGCCATTTTCCTTCGCGCGAGGTGCTCCTCGGGGCTGTCTACCGAGCCGAGGTCGAGAAGCTCGCCGATACTGCGGAGCAGCTTTGTCGAGATTTACCTCCGGTGGACGCCCTTCGCGCCTGGCTACAACTCTTTATTGAGTACCTTGCCACCAAGAAGATCATTGCGGCTGCCTTACACAATCTGGTTGATAGTAGCCAGGTGCTTGAAGAGGGAATGTCGAAAGTTCGGGGAGCGGTCACGAAGATGTATGATCGGGCGATGAAATCGGGCGATTTTCGACCGGATATAAACCCGATGGATCATATTCTGGCCATCGTCGGCGTTACGTTTTATGGAACGAGCGACGACTGGAAACAGAGCGCCACGCGCCTCGTGGACATCCTGATTCAGGGATCGCGCCCTCTCTAGCTCTTGATAAGCGCATCGAGCGAAACACATCAACGGCAGTTCAAATCACCGTGCGCGTGGGTGGTGCTGCCCGATAGAAAGAAATACGCATCGCCATCGACGATCATGGATGGCACGGTCGACGGCTACTTCCGGAGAACCACCCAATCAGTCAATTGCCATTACCGACGCTCAAAACAAAGACGATGAGATATCAGGTGGCTCGAACAACGTTGGCGGACAGCATTTCCGCATAGACGCGTTCGACACTGCTGGCCGATTGCCTGGCTGTAAAGTTACGCCGCACATTTAAGTAACCGGCCCGCGCTATTCTGCCGGCGTCTTCCGGCGAATCCAACAGGTACTGGATTGCTTCCGCCATCGCTGCGGCGTCGCCCATGGGAACAAGCAGCCCATTTTCGCGGTTGATGATGATTTCCCGAACGCCGCCGCCATTGGTTCCGATCACCGGCAGACCTTCAGCCATTCCCTCGATAATCACCTGTCCGAACGGCTCCGGAGTAATGCTCGCATGTACAAGAACGTCGAGCGTTTTGAGAAACGCAGGGACATGATCGCAGAAGCCAACAAACTCTATGTCCGCCTGTAAGCCCAAATCGACTACCCGTTGGCGAATCGTGGCCTCGTAGTCCGATTCGCCAAAGAGCGCGGCGCCGACAATGAGGAACTTCGCCTTGTAGCCGGCCAACAGAACCTGAGCAGCCGCCTCGATGAAGATGTGCTGCCCTTTCCAGGATGCGATCCTCCCGATGATCCCGATTCTCGGTATATCCGGCCAGGTTCTTGCCGGATTTGCGAATGCCGGTCCTCGCGCGAGATCCGTGCGTGTCAGTCCATCGTGGATGACCGAATCCCGGATGTCGAGGCCGCTTGGGATTACGGATGATCGTTGTGCTGCGCCGAGGAAAAGACTCTTTTGCGTGCTCTCCGAGTTCGTGATTACGTAAGTTGGCATCCACTTCGCCAGAAATCGGAAGGCTTGGACAGCGGGAGACGGAAGATAGGACGGGTCGATGTGGTCGCGAACGTGCCAAACTACCGGCCGCCGGCATAGGATTCCGGCCATGCCGCCGTACAGGTCGGCTTTGAGCGAGTTCGTATGGATCAGTTGAGTGTTGTGTTGCCGTGCGAATCTCGCCACGGTAAAGCAGTAACGTAGGAAAGGCAGCAGTGCATCCATTCGAGTGAGCGCCCCGACACCGAGACTGTCCTTCTTGACCTCACGAACGCTGCCGGACAAGGGTATCACGTGGACGCTTACCCCGATCTGCTTTAGCCTCTCTTCGAGTGGACCCGCCTCGGCGAGAAGGACCACCGGCATATACTGGTTCCGGTCAATCGCCTCTAGCAGGCGCACTAGCGCAATCTCTCCGCCACTGATGCGAGCGGTATGGTCTAAATACAACACAGGGATCGGACCATCGCTGCGAACGGGTGACGGATCGATAAACGACAGAGGCAATGTTACGGTATCCGAACCAAAGCTGGAATCGAAAGGGTCATCTTGCGTTTCGCTCTGACGTATCGTAAACACAATGCCGACCGCTTTTTCGGATTGTCGGTATAACGGGGCCGCGTTCACGGTAAGGTTACTGAAGTTGCCCGCGGGGGACACAAACATAAACTCCCGATTGAATATTGGCTTGCCGGTGCGGGCAACGACTTCAAACGGCAAGCTTTCATCCGAGGAAGTGTCTACCGGCCTGACCCGAAAGCTCGGATCATTGCAATTGCGCCCCACCATGTGCGAACTCAACATGCCAAATATCCGGGCCGCGCGCCTGTTTGCAAATCGAATCGTTCCGTTCGTTGTTACGACAATGACGCCATCGGTAATCGTCTGCAGAATACGCCCGAGATTCTCTTCGCCGTCCAGTGCCCGCTGTTCCGCGGAGCGCCATCCCTCGTTGACCGCGCTTACGCCAAGGCTGACTACGATGAAGAAGGACGCTCGAATAACCTGTTCGTGTGAGAGTCCGGGTTGGGACGATGGCTGCGCGAACAGATAGTCGCTGAGCACTGTGCAGATGGCCGTTGCAACCGCCCCGGCCTTAAAGCCTCCAAGGCGGCCGGCGATTACGACGGCGATCATGGACACGCCAAAAGGAGCCTCATAGCCAACAACCCTGTGGAGCACTGCTCGAACAAGAGCAGCGGCGAGACACAACAATACGACAACGGAATAAAGGCGCTGGGAAGTTAAGCGGCTCGATGGGCTTCGCGGCAGGGCATCTCCAACGAGGCTCTCATCCAGGACAACCTGATTTGATCGTTCGGGCATTTCATCCGTCGTCCTCAAGTGGAATCGATGTCGTTTGATCGGTAACGCTAGGATATTGATACGTCGACACCATCCGCATAAACCGTGCCAATCCGAATGTATTCGCCTTGTTTTAAGTGCTTGTGAGTTGGCACAAGATTTGCTGAATGGCTTCGACATCGGTCCCAAAGATCCGGGCCATTCCATGATACTAACCCTTCCGAATCGTCGCAACCCGCGACGATATCTTCGGCGACACAGGAGCCGACTTGCTCCGGACTCTTCAACCCCGAAGGGGGTTTATCGGTATTGCCAGACCGTTTAGGATCGGTAAACCACTGCGGGCGCTACAGCGCGGTATTGGTTGCGGCTACGCCGCGCTGTGTCAGAAAGTAAACGATGTCTAACCTTGGAAACGAAGCGCTTCAGCTTAACACACGAAGAAAACTCCGAAAGGCCCTGACACGCCCGGACCTTTACGCCCCGGCCCCCGCGCTGGTCGACAATGAGGCGTCCTCATTTGCGCTGCGTGAATACCTGGCGATTTTCCGCCGTCGTCGCGCCATACTTCTGCAGTCATTTCTGCTTGTCGTCGCGGTCGGTACAGTGGTAACCCTATTGACGAAACCGGTGTATGTGACATCGGCCAAGTTGCTTGTTGAGGGGACTGCTCTTAATATCAATTCAGTTGACACGGCCAACCCACTCTCGTCGCTGTTTGCCATCGAGCCGACACAGGATGTCGATACGCAGGTCGAAGTCCTCCAAACAGCTCCACTGCTGGAACAGGTTGCACAACAGGCGGGGCCGGCCAAACTCAAAGTGCAATCGATTCCGGGTACGAACGTCATCGAGGTTGATTCGGAGGCGAACGACCCCAGGGTCGCCGCGAACGCCGCGAACACGCTCCTGAAGCTTTACGTGGCATCGACGGACGACCAGGAGCTTTCGGACATCAGAAACTCCAGGGATTTCGCCGCGTCGGAAGGAGCTAAGGCGCATCGCCAGTTGACCGCCGCCGAGGATGCGATTATGGCATTCAAGCAGAAGAATCACCTCACGGACCTTAGCCAGAACCAGTTCACCGTGCTCACGTCAGTCGGACAGCTTACCGACGCCAATCAGAGTGATTGGCTGCAGTTGACTGCCCTGCAAAAATCCATCGCCGAGAACAAGCGGCTGCTGAAGTCAGAACCTGAGACGATACTCATTCCCCTAAAGGCGACAAATACCCGCATCGACGTGCTTCGTGACCAGATTGCCGCTTTGCAAGTCAAGGTTCAATCGGAGACACAACCCGGAGGCTTCACAAATAAAGCACCACAGGTAATCGCCGATGAAGCGCAAATCACAGCCCTTCAAAGCCAGCTTGCCAGCCAGCCGGCGTTGGCTACTACGGTTCAATCCAGTGCAAATCCTCAGCGGGATTCGCTTCACGCGAAAATAGTCGATGAGGAATCCGCGATCCCCGCCCTGGAATCGAACATCCGCCAGAGAAACGTGACGCTTGCCAATCTTAAGCTCCAGACCGGCAAGTTCGCGCAGTGGGAAGTTTCCCTGGCTCGACTGCTGAGAACGCAAACCGAAGCAGAGGCGATGGATAAGATGTTCGCGGACAAAGTTGCGCTCATTGCGCTGCGCGAGAAGGCGTACCATCCGTCGGCACGAATTATCGAGAGCGCCGAAGTTCCGCACTATCCCGTGCGCCCCAAGAAGCTGACCGGGGTGTTCTTCTCCGTGTTGCTCGGACTGTTCATTGGGTCATGTCTGGCTTTGCTCCAGGAGTTTGTTGACGACCGAATTAACTCGGTCGCCGACGCGGAACGACTGTTGCAGTTGCCGTCGCTTGGACAGATACCCTCGCTTTCCGTAAGCGATGCGCGCGTCCTTCCGTTAGTATCGGGTTTCGAAAGCGAATCGGAAAGCTACAGAATACTCAGAACCAATATTCGGTTCGCTTCCCTCGACGCCCCACTTCGGACGATAATGATCGGTTCAAGTACCTCGGGCGAAGGGAAAACAACGACCACCGCAAATCTCGCCTTCGCGATGGCGCTCGACGGCAAGAAAGTCATCGTCGTCGATGGCGACTTGCGCCGTCCGAATCTGCATCGCCGGCTGGAAGTTGAGTCCGGCCCCGGCTTGACCGATGTGCTCCTCGGACGCATCTCATTGGAGCGCGCGCTGATTACACTCCCCGAACTGCATAATCTGCAGTTCCTGCAATGCGGATCTCTCGCTCCCAATCCGGGCGAGGTGCTTGGTTCGACACAATTCGAGAATCTCCTCATGGAACTCAGGTCTCGTGCGGACGTTGTAATCCTCGACAGTTCGCCGTTACTGGTAGCCGCCGACGCGGCTATCCTGGCTTCGCTCACGGACGGCGTCGTCCTTGTCATTGAACCCGGCGAAACCAAGAAAGCCGTAGCCCTGCAAGCCGTAAAGATTCTCCGGCATGTTCGCGCTCGCCTGGTGGGAGTCACATTCAACAGAGTGCAAACGACCGGCATGAGTTATGCATACCAGTATCGTACCATCCCTCAGCACGACCAGCGCGTGGTCCAGTCCCTCCAGGCAGAGCCACCAGAGCTGGTCTATGGCGGGCGTGAAAAGACTCTGATTATATCCACCGACGATCTCGCGGGACATCGTTCGAACCTGGAAGAAGAGTAGGAACAATGAAATCCGGATGGACAACGGCCTTCATAGCGGTCAACTTGTATTTCGCGGCTGTCTGCTCATTACCTGCAGCGCCGGTCACGTATTCCGTTCAGCCCTATGTCATTGGCCAGGGCGATCAATTAGATATTTCGGTCCAAGGGCACGACGAACTAAAAAGTTCCGTCACGGTTCTGCCGGATGGCACCATTAACTACCCGATTGTCGGAACCGTGCGTGCCGCAGGACATTCTATTGCCGAGCTTACGCAAGAGTTAACGGACCAACTGAGCGTCCAGATCAAACAGCCGTCCGTCACTGTTGCCGTAAGCACGAGTAGTCCCAGAAAAGTGAGCGCTCTCGGGGCCGTCAGGTCCCCTGGCATTTTTGACTGGAAGCCGGGTTGGCGGCTGCTCGATCTCGTTGCGGCGTGTGGCGGTACCGAACAGAATCCGGAATTCACAACCGGAACTCTCGTTAGCGCGGGCGGCGCGGTATCCATATCGGTTGACTTCGTGAAACTGATATCCGACGCCGATGATGCGCAGAACGTGCCTGTGTTGCCAGGTGACGTGCTGCTCGTTCAGGACACCGCCCCGGTGCAAGTCATCGGCGAGGTGGAAAAGCCTGGCCCTGTCAATATTCCCAGCACCGGCGAGAGCGTTGAAGATGTCATTAATCAAGATGGCGGCGGTACCGCGAAAGCGGCTCTCACGCGGGTAGAGATCACGCATGGAAGCCAGGAGACGGTGGTGGATGCGCGCCCGGAGAAGGATTCGCCGGAACGCTCCGGCTCCCTTACGATTGTGTTGCCAGGTGACGTAGTCGACGTGCCGGCGAATGAGAGCCGTGTAACTGTCTTCGGCGAAGTCAAGACGCCCGGGGCGTACGAGGTTCCCGATGGTGGAACGCTGACCGAGCTTCAGGCGATCGCTGCAGCCGGAGGAACGACGAGCGACTCCGATATCAAGCACACCGCGATCGTGGGCCAGACCTCAGGTGCGCATCCCATGGTTGTTGACATGGAGCCATACATCAAGGGCGAATCGGGCCAAAGCAGTCCCATGCTGCACGACGGAGACATGGTCTACATTCCAACACGGCATAAAGGCAAGTCGGGTTTAGATGTCTTGCAAGCGCTGTCGCCCCTCGCATTAATTGTGAGCCTTGCAAGAGCCGGCCTATAGCAACGACAACGTGTCGGTTCCACGGCTGGGTGAAAGCGGCCGATTATTCTCTCAGCTTGAATTATGCAAGTGGCCCAAAACGAACCGCCAGACACGCACACCGTTGTAAAGCAACGTGCTATTACGGGCGCCAAATTTCTCGGGCTCCGAACGGCGGCATCGCTCGTGCTCCGGGCGATCAGTTCGATTAGTCTGGCACACCTGTTGTTTCCCCGGGATTACGGGATATTCGGGGTGGCGTCATACATCACGGGACTCGGTATGTTTTTCGGCGACGTCGGCCTAAGTGCCGCCCTTGTTCGGAACCACCGTGAACCCACCGACGACGAAACGACAACCGTCTTTTGGTTTAACCAATTACTCACGGGTGCCATCGTCACAGCGTTGATTATCGCTGCGCCAGGTATTGTGCACGCGTCTCATCTGCCAGGCAGCGCTTGCCTGATGCTCGTCATGATGTCATTGGCGTTGTTCCTGTCTTCATTCAGGATCATACCAATGATGATGCTGGAGCGCCGGCTCAAGTTTCCGGC
>JBKQWH010000223.1:0-7008 GCA_052139635.1 Capsulimonadaceae bacterium | reverse complement strand
TTCGTAGGGGCTCGCGTAGGGCGCATTGCAGTTGGTTTATATTCTAGCAAGCCAATTGTGCGCCCGGAGCGAGCCCGCGCCAAAGGGAAAGCGTTCGTGAAAACGGCAACGGTCAAAGAAAATGACCTACTAGGGTTCTGCGAGCCGCCACATCGTCGACGTTTCGGGGGCTTGGGGCAGTCGGATCGTGAAACGCGAATTATGAACAAAACACTACTGAAGAACGGCCGAGTCGTGGACCCGGCCAATGGACGCGACGGCGTCGCCGACGTTCTCATCGACGAGTCCGGCCGGATTGAGCAAATTGGTGCCGCGATCGAGCCGGCCGGTGCACGCGTCGTCGATTGCACCGGCAACGTGGTCGCCCCGGGGCTGATCGATTTGCACGTTCACCTGCGGGTTCCCGGCCAGGAGTACAAGGAGGATGTGGCGTCAGGGACGGCGGCGGCGCGCGCGGGGGGCTTTACCGCGATCGTTTGCCAGCCGAACACGACTCCACCGATCGACAGCGCGCCGATCGTACGATTCATCCATGGTCAGGCCGAGGGGGCCGACGCACGGGTCTACGTCATCGGCGCCGTCAGCAAGGGCCTCGCCAATGTCGAGCTTTCGGAGATGGCCGATTTGAAGGACGCCGGCGTCGTGGGAATCGGGGATGACGCCTTCCCGGTCCATAACAGCGGCTTCCTGCGACGCGCGATGGAGTACTGCCGCATGCTCGACCTGCCGTACGTGGCGCACTGCGAGGACAAAGACCTTACCGGCGACGGTGTGATGAACGAGGGCTATGTCAGCACTGTCCTCGGGCTCAAGGGCATACCCCCCTCGGCGGAAAATGCCGGCACCGCCCGCAACATCCTGGTCGCCCTGCAGACCGGCTGTCATTTGCATATTCTGCATGTGAGCACCAAGGAAAGTGTCGAGATCATCCGGCACGCGAAGAAGGTCTTCGGGGCGCCGATCACGTGTGAGACATGCCCGCAGTATTTCTCGCTGACCGACGAAGCCTGTTACGGCTACAACACGAACGCGAAGATGTCTCCGTCGCTGCGAACCGTCGAGGATCAGGAGGCCATCAAGGCGGGCCTGGCCGACGGCACCATTGACGCGATCGCGACCGACCATGCGCCGCACGCTCCACACGAGAAGGAGCAGGAGTTCGCACGCGCGCCGTTCGGCATGCTGGGACTGGAGACGGCGCTCGGACTGACGATCACGCACCTTGTGAAGCCCGGCATCCTGACACTCAGTCAAGCGATCGAGAAGTTGTCGACCGCACCGGCACGGATACTGCGGCTTTCGGGCGGATCGATCGAGCCGGGCGCCGCGGCCGACATAACCGTCTTCGACCCCGACGCCGAATGGACGGTCGATGTCAATGCCTTCAAGTCAAAGTCGCGCAACTCCGTCCTGCACGGGGTCACGCTCGTCGGCAAACCCGAGTTTACGCTGGTTGGCGGAAAGTAGCCTGCGATGGAAGCGACTGAGAGATACCGCGGTTGTCGGGAACTGGCCCGTATCGGTCGACACTCGAAACGCGTAGCGCCATTGTCCCACCTACGGGTTGGGTTTGTTCAGGCGACAGATCGATGTCCCGACTTTGAGTTCGCGCCGTAACACTAACTATGACACAAGCACATCTCGTACTGGCGGATGGAACCGTTCATACCGGGGAGTCCTTTGGCGCCGCAGGCACGTCCATCGGTGAGGTCGTCTTCAATACCGGCATGACCGGATACCAGGAGATACTGACAGACCCGTCGTACGCCGGGCAGCTCGTTACGCTCACCTACCCGCTGATCGGGAACTACGGGGTCAATCCCGACGACTTCGAGTCGCGCCGGGTCCAGGTCGCCGGGTTTGTCATCAAGGAGCTTTCGGACCATCCCAGCAACTGGCGCAGCGTGGGCACGCTCGACGGTTTCCTCAAAGATCACGGGATCATCGGTATTCGTGGGCTGGACACGCGGTCGTTGACCAAGCGCCTGCGCAGCGCGGGCGTCATGATGGGGGCTCTGTCGACGGAGTGGAGTCCGGCCGAGTTGGCGCGGAAGCTGGCCGCGGCGACGGACTACAGCCAGATCGATCTGGTCGGGACAGTAACGACTCCCGAGCCATATGTGTGGAAGGCGGCCACGCCGGAGGCGAAGTATCGGGTGGCGATGCTCGACTGCGGCCTGAAGTACAACATCCTGCGCTCCCTGGCGCGACTCGGGGTGGAATCGACCGTGTATCCGGCGCATACCCCGGCGGATACGATTCTCGCCACGGACCCGGACGGTATCTTCCTGTCGCCGGGACCTGGCGACCCGGACCTGTTGGGCGATATCGTCGAGACCGTCCGTACCCTCTCACAGGCTCGGCCAACCATGGGAATCTGCCTGGGCAACCAGCTTCTCGGCAAGGCCTATGGCGGACGAACCTTCAAGCTGCCCTTTGGCCATCGCGGCTCGAACCATCCGGTCAAGGACCTGGGCACCGGCCATGTGGTGATCACGTCTCAGAACCACGGATACGCCCTGGCGAAGGAGTTCGACGATCCCGACATCGAGGTCTGGCAAATCAACCTGAACGACGGCACCGTCGAGGGCCTCCGCCATCGCACCCTGCCGATCTTCTCGATCCAGTACCACCCGGAAGCGTCTCCCGGCCCGCGCGACAGCGGCGGCTACTTCGAGCAGTTCCTGGAAATGATCGAGACGAGCCGGAAGACGCTTGTCGGAGGGCCTGCGCAACCGTGACTTCAGCCAGGCTGTCGACTACACCGACTTCGTCTAGTCGACCGTCGCCGGTATTCTGGCTAGCGGCCGTCATTTTTCTGGTCGTCTGTCTGGCACTCAGACTGGCATGGCTGCGCTGTGACCCACCGGAATGGCTTTCGTGGAGCAGCGGGGTCTACACCGACGAGGGCTTTTACACCCTCGACGCCCGCCATCGAGCGCTGTTTGGATCGATCGGACCGGGAAACTTCCACGACAAGTGGCTGTCTCCGACGCTGAGCCTCATTCAAACGGTTTGGTTTCGTGCGTTTGGGGCGACGCTCGTCTCAGCGCGGTTATTGCCGGTGCTGATGAGCGTGCTGGCATTACCGCTGTTCTACCTGGCGCTGCGACCTGCGATGGGCAGAAGCGCCGCCGCCGCAGGCACCCTGTTCCTGGGTCTGGCGCCGCCGTGCTTGTTCTATAACTATCTGGCGCTTCAGGAGACGCCGGCGGTCTGTTTGTTGATTGGCGCACTGGCTGGAGTTGCGGCTGTTTGGGACTCCGACATCACGGAGGCCTGCTACGGGGAGCGCCTCTTCGTATGCGGTCTGGGATATTGTTGTTTAGCGGGAGCCTATACGTGCAAGACTCTTGCGATTCTCGGAATTCCGGCCATCGTTTTGGCCGGCTGGCTGGCTACGCACCGAGACCTTAACGGCCGTATGGGAATCCTGGCGTGCCTGGCCGCCAGCGCGTTCCTTTATTCGGTATTCGCGTTTGAGCCGCATCAGGCGCAGATCGAGCGCCTGTCGCACTATTATCTTTCGCATCAGGTCTTGCCGCACACGGCGCGTTCGTTGTGGCTGGATTTCCGGCGGGCGGCTGTCGATCCGCAGCGCGGCGTCGTTCCGTATCTGTGTGCGATGATGCCGGTACCTGTCTTGTTGGGGCTGTGGGCAGCGATTCGGCGTCGCACGCTGGCCTGTGTCCGTGTGTGGGCTGTTCCGGCCCTCTGGCTGGCCTGCGGCGTGGGCTTTTGCGCGTTCTCGCACTACGCGCCAAGCCGGTATTATGTGCTGTTTTTGCCGGCGCTCTGTTGGATTGCCGCACTGGGCTGGCAGTCGCTATCCCGTCCTTTGCGGGTGGCCGCTGCGCTGGCCTTTCTGGCGACGTCGGGCACGTGGTATGTCCAGGCGTGGACGCACCGGACATCGACCGTGGCGAGGCTGACGGCGGCTGGCGGGCCGATGACCCGGTTCGCTGCTGGCAGCACGTTTGTGGGTGAGTTTGCGCCGGAGATATGTATGGGAACGCGCTACAAGGCCGCCCCGATGCAGCCCGGTCTGTCCAATGATGTGCGGCCGATCGAGACGCTGCGGCCCGATTATGTGACAGTGTGCCGCACGCCCTACTGGCTGGGATGGTGGCGGAGCCGCTACCCGGCCATCATCAATCCGACGCACCGTGTGGCTACGGTGGTGCTGGGCGGAAACGACGAATACGTCGTCGACATCTATCGAACGCGGTGAGGCGGTCATGCGTATTGCGGAGCTTTATCCATATTGGGACGATGTTCACGAGGACCTGATCGGCTGCCTCGAGTACCTCGACGCCGGCCGGGTCGAGACGAAGCCGCATCCCGGGGCGTCGAGTATCCGGCAGATCGTCCTCGAGTTTGCGGAGGCGGAGCGGTTTTACGGGGCGCATCTGGTCACCGGCGCCCGGTTCGAGCGGCCGTCTTCGGCCGAGTATCCGGACGGCCCCGCGCTGATCGGACTGCTCAATGCGGCGCGGTCGATGACCGCCCTGGCCCTCGACCCGATTGAGCCCGCCGGCCTGCGCGCTGTGCGCCTGCTGCCGGCCGATCCAACGGAGAACCGGCCCGAGACCAACGTGACCGTCGCCTGGCTCTTCTGGCACGTCCTCGAACTTTCGATCGCCTGCCTCGCCCGCGTCAAACTGCGGCTGGCGGACGAGAAGGTCAAGAAGCCGGCCGGTCGGTGGGAGTAATTGGTCGAGCGGAACAAGACCACTGGTCACATTCCTTCACTTGTTTCGCTACTAAAGTGCATGAAGACAATGGGAACGTCGTATCACTGAGTGAACAACATAGTGTGCTGATGGTTACAGAGCACCGTGTCTGTAAAGCGAGTTGACTGACATAACAAAATGCCAAGAAATCCAGACATCAAGAAGGTAATGGTCATCGGGAGCGGCCCGATCGTGATCGGGCAAGCCGCCGAGTTCGACTACGCGGGCACGCAGGCGTGTCGGGCGCTGCGGGAGGAGGGAGTGTCGGTCGTGCTGGTCAACTCGAATCCGGCGACCATCATGACCGATCCCGAGACGGCCGATCGAGTCTATATCGAGCCCCTCAACATCGAGTTCCTTGAGCGGGTCATCGCGAAGGAGCGGCCGGACGGGCTGCTGCCGACGCTGGGCGGGCAGACCGGACTGAACCTGGCGACGGAGCTGGCGGAGGCCGGAATCGTCGACAAGTACGGCATCAAGCTGCTCGGGACCCCGCTGTCGACCATTCGCAAGGCCGAGGACCGCGAGGTCTTCCGGTCACTGATGCAGGAGATCGGCGAGCCGGTCCCGGAGTCGTGGATCATCGAGGATGAGGACGCGCTTGCCGAGCTGTCACGGAACTCCGACGCTCCCTGGCCGCTCATTGTGCGACCGGCGTATACGCTCGGCGGCACGGGCGGCGGCATCGCGTACAGCCCCGAGCAGCTTAACGAGATCGGTCGGCGCGGTCTCAAGCTCTCGCCGCGCCACCAGGTAATGGTCGAGCGCTACCTGTCCGGCTGGAAGGAGATCGAGTACGAGGTGATGCGAGACGCCGCCGGCACTTGCATCACAGTCTGCAACATGGAGAACTTCGATCCGATGGGCATGCACACCGGCGACTCGATTGTCGTGGCGCCGTCGCAAACCCTCTCGGACAAAGAGTATCAGATGCTGCGAACTGCGTCACTCAAGATCATCCGGGCACTCGGCATCGAGGGCGGATGCAACGTCCAGCTTGCGCTCGACCCGAAATCGTTCGCATACTACGTGATCGAGGTCAATCCGCGCGTCTCCCGCTCGTCGGCGCTTGCCAGCAAGGCCACCGGCTATCCCATTGCGCGGGTCGCTGCCAAGATCGCGGTTGGGCTGCGCCTCGACGAGATCCAGAACGCGGTTACCAGGAAGACGCTCGCCTGCTTCGAGCCGGCCCTCGACTATATTGTCGTGAAGATACCGCGGTGGCCGTTTGACAAATTCACGCTGGCCGACCGCCGCATCACCACGCAGATGAAGGCGACCGGCGAGGTAATGTCGATCGACCGCAGCTTCGAGGGGGGGATACTCAAGGCCATCCGCTCCCTCGAGGTCGGGCAGATCGGCCTCAGACCGCGTCACGCGGACCGGCTGACCGAGATGGAGATCGAGTCGGGCCTCGCCAATGCGACCGATCAGCGCCTGTTCCTGATTTGCGAGGGATTCCATCGCGGGATGCTCGTCGATGAGGTCGCGAGCCTGACCGGCGTCGATCCCTGGTTCCTGCAGAAACTCCAGAAGCTGGTCGAGTTCGAGGATCGACTGCGTGACGAAGCGCCGTCGTACCATCGGGGGACCGTCGAGAGGGCGCATACTTCGAAGGCATGGTCGCCCGCACCGGAAGCGCTGGCGCGGCTGGGTGAGGCCAAGCGCCGCGGGTTTTGCGACCGGCACCTGGCGGACATTCTCGGCGTCCCGGAATCGCGTGTCCGGCGGTGGGCGGCCGAGATCGGCGTTGCTCCGGTCTACAAGATGGTCGACACATGCGCCGCCGAGTTCGAGGCGGAGACGCCCTATTTCTATTCGTGTTACGACACAGATAGCGAGGATATCCGATGAGCGATGCGATGATGAACACGGGGGCGGCGTTCACGGCAAAGGCCGGCGGCGCCCTGGTCGGCGTGATTATGGGAAGCAAATCCGATTGGGAGACTATGAAACACACGTCGGACATTCTGACACAGTTCGGCGTCGCTCACGAGTGCCGCGTGATGTCGGCGCACCGGACTCCGCAGGTGACGTCGCAGTACGCGGCCGGCGCCGAAGCGGCCGGCCTCGAGGTCCTGATCACCGGGGCCGGAGGGGCCGCGCATCTGGCCGGGGTGATCGCCGCGGAGACCCTGATTCCCGTCCTTGGCGTTCCAATGCAGAGCGCTGCGCTGCAGGGCCTCGATTCCCTGCTCTCGATCGTGCAGATGCCCGGCGGCATCCCGGTCGGCACGCTCGCAATCGGCAAAGCCGGCGCCACCAACGCTGGCTT
>JBKQWH010000222.1:0-3515 GCA_052139635.1 Capsulimonadaceae bacterium | reverse complement strand
CCTGCGCCGGTAAGTCATCAGACACCGACACCGAAGAGTGCCGATCTTCGGACTCCTTGCGGAGGGCGTTATGTCCGCCCCCGTCGCTTCGCTCCGGCGCGGACTCCTTGCGGAGGGCGTAATGTCCGCCCCCGTCGCTTCGCTCCGGCGCGGACTCCTTGCGGAGGGCGTAATTTCCGCCCCCGTCGCTTCGCTCCGGCGCGGACTCCGGAATTAGGTTCCCCCTCGGTCGGACCGCAATCGTTTCTTCTTCGAATCGCTTACGCTCCGTGTCGACGCTGCCAGACATCATTCCCATGCCGTCTGTCTACACGATATCCAGAATTCGTATATATTCTCTACGAAGCATCTCGACGGCATTTTGTGGACGACAAGACCAATATCGGATCAGAAATGCGCACGTACCGCGCAAACTTGAGGTACAATGCATCTAGAGCAGGTTGGACCAGACGCAGTCGGGCCGGCGTCAGGAACGCGTTCGGGCGACGGATCGAATGTTCCCATTCGCAAAGGGCGGCAGTCGGACGCTCCGCATTCGGGTGAGCGGCGCACGGGTCGACATGCCCATCCAAGGCGATGAGCATGGCACCCGGAAGAGGAACCGGGGCAAGAGGGGATGAATGTAATGTGGCATACAGGTACACTTCGGGCCGGTGCATGCCGGGTTTTCGCACTTGGTATCGCCCTGCTGGTTTCCTTGCCGGCCCCGGCGCCGGCGGCGTCGCGAGCGACAAAGGCGAAACAGGCCATTCAACAGGCGTACAAGGCGGCCGATGCCGCGGCGTCAAAAGGCGACGCCACGACGGCCGTGGCAAATTACAGCGATTCGACCATGCAACAGTCGGCCAAAGACGGGTTGACCAAGTTGCTCTCCATGTGCATCACTCAGCAGTTCACGTCAAAAATCGTCAGCGTTAGCGTGCCGGCGGATAATCCCTTTACCGCGATCGTCGTGGTTAAGCAACACTTCCAGGGACTGATCAAGCAACGCCCGTCGGGACACATTGCCTATGCCACGTCCGATGCGACACTTCGGCAATACTGGGTCGATGTCGCCAACCAGTGGTCGATTCTGAAAGTCCGGGTGTTGTTCATAAAGCGCATGATCAACAACGCCCCGGTCAACTCGTGGTAGCCTCGTCTCGCGCATAGCGGGCCAGCATGGAGGTCATGAGTTCCTGGTAGCGATCCTGTACGATGGCTGAGCGGATCTCGGACATTAACCAGGCGTAATGCGCCAGGTTGTGGAATGTGGCAAGCCGCGAGCCGAGAATTTCGTTGCACTTGTAGAGATGTCGCAGGTAAGACGCGCTATACCGCCGGCACACCGCGCAGAGGCACTCCCGGTCGACAGGGCCAAAGTCGTCGGCGTATCGGCTTCCCTTAATATTGACCCTCCCGTCCCGGGTGAAAAGCGTGCCGTTTCGGCCGAGCCGTGTCGGGAGGACGCAGTCGAACATATCGATCCCCTGCGCCACGGCGCGCAAGATGTCCTCAGGCATGCCAACCCCCATGAGATAGCGCGGGCGGTTTGGCGGCAAATGCGGCACGGTCCATTCGACAGCGGCCAGCATGTACTCGGCCGGCTCCCCCACCGACACCCCCCCGACAGCGAACCCGTCCACGTCCTGCCCGGCAACAAACTCACCGCTCTCGCGTCGAAGATTCTCGTAAACACCACCCTGGGCAATGCCAAAAAGGAGTTGATCGGTCTGCCGACCGGCGTGGTAGGCGACGCACCGCTCCAACCAGCGGTGCGTACGCTGCGTCGCCAATCGCGCTTCGTCGAACGTGCTCGGATACGGCGGGCACTCATCGAACGCCATGATGATGTCCGCGCCCAGGGCATGCTGGACTTCTATCGAGCGTTCCGGGCTAAAGTCGTGCATGCTGCCGTCAAGATGGGATTTGAAGGTGACGCCCTCGTCGCTGATCTTTCGCAGGTCCCGCAGCGAAAAGACCTGATATCCGCCGCTGTCGGTCAGCATCGCCCCGTCCCAGGCGATAAACCGGTGCAGCCCGCCGGCGCTGCGGACACGCTCATGACCGGGCCGAAGGTAGAGGTGATACGTGTTTCCAAGGATCAGGCGAAATCCAAGACCGGCGACTTCCTCCTGTGTCATTGCCTTGACGGTCCCGTGCGTGCCGACGGGCATAAAGACAGGTGTTTCGACCTGCGTTCCGGTATGCGGAAGCGTCAGCAGGCCGCACCGGGCCGGAGTTGAGCCCAAGTGGGTGACTTGAAAACGTGCTTCGCGAGGAGTTTGTGCGCCTTGTTCCATAATGATTAGAACTGTCCGGCTCCGAAATCGAACCGCACCCGGTTTACATCGGTATCATACGTTAGCTCGAGGCTACGGCCCAGCACGCGGCGCGACAGCGAGAACTCAAAGATCGTGTAATTCAGCGGATATTGGTGTTCGGTAATACTGGTCACGGTGAAGCTCCAGTCCTTGCTGATGTGAAACCCGTAGTTGGCCATGACGGAGTCGCCGCGAAGCGGCAGGTCGTAAAAAACCGACGCGGACAACATCGACTCCCGGTTCGGCGCATACCGGCCGGTGAGCGAAAACGTCTGCTGGAGTGGGGAATTCAAATTCCCATAGGCTGAAGTGGCAATCGACTGTGAGTAGTTCGCAAGCAGAGGATCGTAGCTATAATCGTAACTGAAGCTCAATGTCCCGCGTGTAGACAGGGGGCGGTCCGCGCCGACATTCCCCATGATCGTGTAGGAGTGGTCTCCGTTCAGACGATCCCAGGAATTGCCGACCGCCAATCCATCCGTCAGGGTGGCGACGCTTCCGAGCGGGAGCGGTATCGTTGCGAACCGGACGTCGGCCTCTTGCGTGGAAATATGAGTGGTTTCCGCGCCGACTGTGGGGGTCGTGCTCACGATTCGGCCCTCCTGCCAGGAGAAATCGTAGAGGTAATGCAGGATCGACCGCCCGATTCGCCTTGCGGGCGACTGGATATAGGCGTCGCCCACGGCACTCTGTGACGAGTACCCCATGTACGGCTGTGTCGTTGTGCTGGACCCCGACAGGCTAAGACTGTAACCGTTCAGGAACAAATGCCGAACGTTGGCGGAGCCGAAAATCGACCGGTGCTGCGGATAGTAAATGTAGCAGTAGGCATTCGTGAGCGGGTCGATCCGCTGGTAGTGACTCCACATCGCCCCCCAGTCGGACCGCGTCAGGCTGTTGAAGGCAAACTCTCCCGAGCCGGTGCCACGAAAGGAGTAGGTCTGCTCGAGATCGAAGGCGAGGCCAGGACTGGAGCCTGTCGAGCCAAACGTCGGCGCCAGAGCGGTTGTGATGCCCGCGGTCGCAACCGCGGAATTCCGCAGATATACCGTACCGATGCTGTCCGGACTGACGTGGTAGTAGTAGGGGATGTTGAGAAAAATCCCCTCGGAGCTGTAGCCGACAATCTCCTCCCCGAACAACTGGTTTGTATTGAGCGGCATAACATGATACGCAAAGGAGAGCATCCTGTGCCCGTCCGAGTAAAGTGTG